>JAAYQG010000036.1 GCA_012519415.1 Treponema sp.
AAAATCCAAAAAATACAAATTATTCTTTCCCAAAACGGTATTATTCTCTTCATTTTCACCAACCCCGATTTTCAAAAAATTTGTCAACTCCATATCCAACTGCTGTTCCTACACCCCAACCAGCAACATTAACTGCTCGTTAGTTTTTTTGCTTTATTCGTTTCAGAACTTTCAATATCAGAAAATTCAGCCATGTTGCAAAAGCACTGTAAAACAAACCAAAGATATATAAAAAATTTCTAGATAAATCATTAATCAAAATTTGCCATAATTGCTCATACTCTGGTGTGTAGATTTTTTCATTATTCTCGTAATATGCAATAAGCCGGTTTAATATAAAATCAAAGACATTATTCGCACCGAACACTAATGCAAAATAAATCATGAAAAAAAGCAATAGAAATTTGACGAACTTATTATTAATATTATTAAATTTCATTAATATGTTGAATGATATTATTGAAAAAATAATAGATAAACAATAATAACATGATGAATCAAAATAAAAAAAGCTTTTATTCACAACTAGCATTGGTCTAAATCCTATGATTAAAATCGCTATTGCATAGAAAATAATCGAAAGAATAAATAAAATCCCTTTTTGGATATTTTTCATTTTTCTATCCTAATTTCTTATATATACTTCAGTCCATACAACAAGGAATATAAGCATACGGTGTTCCCCCTACTTCATTATTAGACTCTCTTCTATTTCTTTCATACTGAATTCCCATTTTGCTTTTGAAAAAAATATAATTTCACCAATTAAAAAAATAGTATATATATCTATTCTAAAATAAAGCAGCATACTATTTTGGAATTATACTACAGTTTTGGGATTAATCTAGCGAAATCCAGCTGAGGTTTGAAGGAGCAACTTCTACGAGCTTTGAAATGTTCTAATCAACCAAAACTCATAATTCATGGTACAATTCACTTAATTTGAAATCTTCAGTATGAAAAAAAATTCATTAATAGGCGCGATTACGATTTTTCTCATTTTTATGACAATCATGTTTTCTGTGATTTTCGCCTTAATTAAAAACGGACGTTCAGTCTGGTTGACTCTTGCAATTTCTTTTGGAACGACTGCATATCATTTTGTAATAAGACTTTTGAGTGCATCATTTGTTCGTTTTATTTTTGAAAAAAAACTTGACTGCTGGAACAGATGGTTTTTGGTAACTTCAAATGAAATTAAGTTGTATAAAGTCCTTAAGGTGAAGTATTGGAAAAATAAATTACCGACTTACATTCCGGAATCATTTGATATTTCAAAAAATTCTTGGGAGCAAATTATAAAAGCAAGTTGTATGGCGGAACTCATTCATGAAATAATAATCGCTTTTAGTTTTGTTCCAATTCTATTTTCATTTTTTTTTGGGGCTTTGTTCGTGTTTTTAATTACGTCTTTGCTTGCAGCCGGAATAGATTTGCTTTTTGTACTAATTCAAAGATATAACCGTCCACGATATATTAAAATGTTATCTATAACAAAACAGAAATATCCATAAATATAAAGAAAAGTTACATTGCGGTTTTTTTTGTAATGTTGCATATCAACTTTTAAGCCGATTGAATTTCGCTCTCCGCAGAAAGACTATATTAATGCTCACTTTATTCCAGCTTGCTTAAAGTGTAAAGTGCAAAACTTGCAAAGAGTTTTTTACAGTGCTTTATTGTCTTGCACGTGTTTTTTCAAAGCCTGAAATGACTTGTCGCTTATAATATGTTCAATTTTACAAGCATCTTCTGTAGCCGTTTCTTCGTCAACTCCAAGTATCATAAGAACCTTGCTTAAAACCGTGTGTCTTTCGTATATTTTTTGTGCAAGCAAGAGTCCGCTATCAGTTAGAGTAATATGCCCGTTATGATCAACAGTAATATAATTCCCCTTTTTTAAGATCCCAATTCCACGACTAACGCTTGGTCTGGAATAATTCATATATTCAGCAACATCAATGGAACGTACAAAGGGTTTCGATTTGGAAAGAATATAAATAGTTTCGAGATACATCTCGCTGGAAGATTTTAAGGTCATAATATGCCCCTTAGCATAAAAATATGAGATTTTACAACCGTATTATAATACAAAAAAGCGTGAAAAAAGCAAATGAAAAATTAATCACCCCTTTCGGAAGCCTCATATCTTTCAGGAGGGATAAAAACACTGCACAAATATTACAAATTTGCAATATTTGCAAAATTCTGTTGACAAAGTCAGTAAAAAAGGGTATTAGTTTTGTTAGCAATGACTAACCATTTTATTACAGACTTCTCGATTACATACTTTAATATGAAAAAACCACAAAGGTAGAAAACACGATGATACATACTACGACATTAAAACATGCTCAAGAAGGAAAAGAATATATTATTCGAAAGATAACAACGAGTGACGACGAATTAAAAGCGTTTTTATTCACCCTCGGATGCTATGCTGGAGAAACAATCACCCTTGTTGCGCATCGGAGCGACAATTGCACGGTCGCAATAAAAGACGGACGCTACACTATAGACAGTCAATTAGCAGATGCCATCCTTGTGTAATTGCACCAGCTAATAAGGGTGGCTATTTTTTTTGGGCATAAAGTTAGTTTAGGCTAACTTGCAATAATTGCATCCTTAAAGGGATGTAGCAAAAATAAAAGGAGGAAATTCCAATGAGAATTGCTTTAACAGGCAACCCAAACTCAGGCAAAACCACAATGTTCAATGCTTTGACCGGTCGTAACGAAAAGGTCGGCAACTGGGCTGGTGTTACCTTGGAGAAAAAAAGAACACCCGATTAAGAAGTCGTATGCAGACGGTAAACAGCTCATTGCTGTAGACCTTCCCGGTGCATACTCCATGTCACCATTCACTTCCGAAGAGAGTATTACCAGCTCGTATGTTAAAAAGGAAAACCCCGATGTTATTATCAACATCGTAGATGCAACAAATCTAAGTCGTAGCCTTTTTTTTACCACGCAGCTTTTAGAGCTTGGTATTCCTGTAGTTATAGCTCTGAATAAGAGCGATCTGAATAAAAAGAAAGGCATCCGTATTAATACCGATGCCTTGTCTGAAAAGCTTGCCTGCCCTATTGTTAGTACCGTTTCCACCTCCACAGAAGGATTAAAGGCTGTTGTTGAGGCTGCTATTGCGCACGCTCAAAACAGCCAAAAAGCCCCCTTCCGCCAAATCAACGTCGATTTAACGGATAAGAAGGCTGTTGAAGATGCTGACCGTAAGCGTTTTGCATTTGTAAATAAGGTAGTCGACATCGTTGAACATCGTACTATTCTTACGAAGAATAAGCACTTTGGCGATACAATCGATGCTGTGCTTACAAATAAGTGGCTTGGTATTCCGATCTTTGCTGTTGTGATGTTCCTCGTGTTTCAAATTTCCCAAGTATGGGTGGGCACGCCTATTGCCGACATCCTTGTGGGATGGTTCGAAATTTTCCAGGAATGGGTTGGAGGGCTCCTTGAAAATGCAAATCCGGTTCTTTTCACGATTCTTGTTGACGGCATTATTGGCGGTGTTATTGCCGTTCTCGGTTTTCTTCCGCTTATTATGGTTATGTACTTCCTTATTGCCTTGCTTGAAGACTCGGGCTACATGGCCCGTGTTGCCGTTGTGCTCGATCCTATATTCAAAAAAGTCGGGCTTTCGGGTAAGTCTGTAATTCCGTGCGTTATCTCCATTGGCTGCGCTGTGCCAGGCATTATGGCAAGCCGTACAATTCGCAATGAGCGCGAACGAAGAGTTACTGCAATGCTTGTTCCATTTATGCCGTGCGGCGCAAAAATTCCCGTCATTGCACTTTTTGCCGGAGCCTTCTTTGACGATGCCGGCTGGATAAGCACTTTGATGTATCTTACCGGTATTGCGCTTATTTTTCTTGGTGCTCTTCTTGTTAATAAAATTGCCGGGCACAAAGCAAGAAAGTCGTTCTTTATAATTGAACTCCCCGAATATAAAGTGCCTTCAATTTTAGCTGCTTTTAAATCCATGTGTGCTCGTGGTTGGGCGTTCATTGTTAAAGCTGCTACTATTATTCTTCTTTGTAATTTGGCAGTCCAACTAATGCAGACTTTTACATGGACTTTTCAAGTTGCAGAAACTGCCAATCAGTCGATTCTTGCTTCTATAGCTTCGCCTTTTGCGTACTTGCTCCTACCGATTGTTGGTGTGCTGTCTTGGCAACTTGCTGCGGCGGTGGTTACCGGTCTTATTGCAAAGGAAAACGTTGTCGGCACTCTTGCGGTAACCTTCGTTGGTCTTCAAAACCTTATTGATATAGAAGAATTTGCTCTTATGGAAGGCGCAGGCTTAGAGGTTGCAGGCATTATGGCAATTACAAAAATTGCAGCTCTTGCATACCTGATGTTCAACCTGTATACACCGCCGTGCTTTGCAGCTATTGGTGCTATGAATGCCGAAATGAAAAGCAGCAAGTGGCTTTGGGGCGCTGTTGCGCTCCAGCTCGGCACCGGTTACGCTGTTGCATACCTTGTTTATACAATCGGTACGCTTCTTACCGGCGAAGCCCTTAACATTGGTGCTACAATCGGCGGGCTTATTGCTGTTATTATTATGGTTGCAATTGTAGGCGGTCTTATTGTAAACACAAATAAAAAGCTGAAAAAAGAGTACACTCTTACCCAGAGCGCACTAAGCAATGCTAGATAAAATACTTAGGCAAAATACAGTATTAAAATGCCTTATTAGGATACGATTATGAAAAATGTCATTATTGTTTTTATTTTACTTGGTATTGTAGCAGGTATTATCTGGTATTTTGTCCACACAAAAAAACGCGGTGCAACCTGTGTCGGTTGCCCGTTTGCAAAAGCCTGTGTCGGCAAGTGTAGCGACAAATCCGTGTAATTATGTGATATACTGTGGACGACAAGCAGAAAGGTAATATAATTTGTATTAGTTTGACAACTGTCCAAAAGAAAAAATATGAAAGAGATATTTATCATACCGACAACTCATACTCAAACCGTTAATTATAGATCAGAAGACATTGCTCAGGTAATAATTCAAATAAACCCTGATGTAATATTCTGCGAATTACCTATGAATTGGAATGAGACTAAATCCGATGATGTACAACAAGATGATCAAGAAGGCTATGCACTAAAAATTGTACAAGAAAAGAAGAATATAGATATTGTTAATGTAGATTTGCCCTATAGAAATGAGATAGCACAGTCATTAAATCTGTATTCTCTGGAGTCAAAAATTGAGTCAATTCTGTTTCCGGATAATCCTGATTGTTTGAGCAAAACACATAAAAAACTGATACAAATAAATGAAAACATCTTTTTACCGGAAAATAAAATTGAATATACATATTTAATATCTGCTCGATTCAAAAAATTAGTTAGAAAAAAAAATCGTATAATAAAAAGGATTATAGAAAAGTATCAAAGAAAAAATAGAAACGATATTACTATTGAACACAAGTTAAGTGATTACTTTCACAATGATATACGCGAAAATATAATTATCTATAACTGTCTCCAATCAATGAGGGTATATAACAGGGGCGTATTATTGATCGGAGCTGAACACATTAACATTATAAATAAGCTAAACAAGTCCGGTCGAGGCTTTATAAAAGGGAAAGTTTTTATTTAGCATCTATACTACCCAAAGTGCACCTGCAATATCTGGTTTATTTCTAAGTTTCCCCAATCCCCATTGATTCCGTAGGAATCAACAAATCCGTGTGACCCTTTTTTACTTGACTTTGTAAATGTGTACACATATAATGTGTAAAGAGGTAGCTATGAAGAATATAACTTTATCAATTGATGAAGATCTTTTACAGGCTGGTCGGGAATACGCTAAAAATCACAATATCTCATTTAACGCTCTTGTAAGAAGACTTATAATGCAAACCGTTGTTACAAACAACAACAATTGGCTTGATAATACTTTTGAGCTTATGGACACATTGTATGTAACATCAGGCGAAGAGACGTGGACGAGGGAAGAATTATATCGTGTCTAAAATATTTATTGATACAAACATACTTGTGTATACACTTGATTCAAAAGATCCCCGGAAACAAGCTAAAGCACGAGGAATAATGAGGAAAGTTGTAAATATGCACCAACCGGTCATATCAACACAAGTACTCAAAGAGTTCTACGTCGTTGCAACAACGAAAATGAAAGCCGATCGAATAATTGTTAAAAATATTATACACAATTTTAGTAATATTGAAATTGTTCAAAATGATTTAGAACTGATAGAACAAGCAATCGATATCAGTGTCATTTCACAATTATCATTTTGGGATTCTTTAATAATAGCTGCTGCAGAAAAAGCAAAATGTAAATATATTTTTTCTGAAGATTTAAATTCAGGACAAACATTTCGTGGCGTGATGGTGGTAAATCCGTTTGAGGAAGAGGATATGGCAGAATAGTATCTGAGCTTGATAAACAAAATATTTTATGCCACCGTGAATTAATAGAAAAACATCAAAGAAAAAATAGAAACGATATTATTATTGAACACAAGTTAAGTGATTACTTTCACAATAATATACGCTATCTTAACGCTCGCTTTTTTTCTTTCCCCAATCTCCGTTGATTCCGTAGGAAACAACAAATCCGTGTGACTCCTTTTACTTGCTTATCCAAACAATATCACAAGGACTTGCACCTTACTATCCAAAGTACGCCTATAATTATAGTTCATAGTTGCAGACTCAAACTTAGTACAAGTAAAGTTACCAAAGTTTTTATTTAACATCTATCTACCCAAAGTGCACCTGCAATATCTGGTTTATTTCTAAGTTTCCCCAATCTCCGTTGATTCCGTAGGAAACAACAAATCCGTGTGACCCTTTTTACTTGACTAATCAGCACCGACACAATATAATGGGATAAAACACAACATGAGCACGGATTAGCCCATGAAAAAGCATATTAAACGACATATTTCACACGCACTCGATAGATACGCCTCGTCTTTTCCTGCTGTTCTTATCACGGGAGCGAGACAGACGGGCAAAACAACATTATTGCGCAATTTTAAAAAAGAAGCTGATACTTCCATTTCATACATCACCTTTGACGATCCTGCCGAGCAACTTTCAGCTGTATCAGACAGCAAAACGTTTTTACAACTTCATCCAACGCCGGTTATTTTTGATGAAATTCAATACGTACCTCAGTTGTTTCCGTATCTTAAAATGGCAATCGATAAAGACAGGCATAACGGAATGTTTTATGTATCGGGCAGTCAGCAGTTTCATCTCATGGAAAATATCAGTGAAAGCCTTGCCGGTCGCATCGGCATTCTTCACTTAACGCCGTTTTCCTTACGAGAACGTTTTGAGGATTCCTTCACATCCCCATTTATTCCGTCACGTGATTTTATTTTGCAAAGAAAACCGTCGTGCAAATCACTTGCACCTTTAGATTTATGGAACATCATTCAGGGCGGTTCATTCCCTGAAGTATGTGTCAGCACTATTCAAAGTCAGGATTTTTACGGTTCTTACGTTAAAACGTATATTGAGCGCGATGTCAGAAGCCTTACTCAAATAGGCGATGAATTGCTGTTTTTAAAATTCGTATCGGTAACCGCTGCACGAACAGGGCAGCTTGTCAATTATGCCGATATTGCCCGTACAACAGGCATAAGTGAAAGCACCGCAAAAAAATGGCTTTCGATTCTGGTAAGCTCAGGGCTTGTGTTTTTATTACAGCCATATTCATCAAATGTCGAAAAAAGAGTTGTAAAAACGCCGAAACTCTATTTTATGGATACCGGCTTGGCTGCCTATCTTACGAAGTGGCACAACAGCGAAGTTCTCATGAGCGGCGCGATGGCAGGAGCGTATTTTGAAACCTTTGTAATAACGGAAATACTCAAAAGCTTTTACAACAACGGCATTGAGCCGCCTGTATATTTTTACAGAGATAAGGATAAAATCGAAATTGATTTACTTATAGAAGATAACGGAGTTTTGTATCCGATAGAAATTAAGATGACTTCTTCTCCCGCCAAAAAAGATGCAACAGCTTTTTCAATTTTACAAAGAATCAAATCAAGTAACATTGCACCGGGAATTATCATCTGTACCGGTTCTTCCTTAAAAAGCATAGCACCTGATGTGCTTGCTGTTCCTGTGGAATATGTGTAATAGTGTGCAATGCAAGTCAAGCAAATCTTGTCCGCATCCCTCTCCTTCTCTCCGTCGATTCCGTAGGAATCGACAAATCCGTGTGACTCTTTCTTTCCAACCCATTTTCATCCCATTTTTTCTATTTTTAATTTTTCAAACGTTCTTATACTCAAATACTTTCCAAAGTTCACAATGCAGCGAATAAACTCATCAAGCAAGACAGCAACAAATACACCAAGAATTGCCCAGCGAAAACCGTATACAAAAAGTGCAGATAAAGAAACAACAAAAATTGTTCCGAATATTTGGGTAAAAAACATCCATTTTGGATTTCCGTAACCTCGAATTGCACTTCCAAAAATGATATTGCCAGATTTTGAAAAAAGATTAATTGCCATCATCCACATATACACTACAGAACTGGCAATTATAACAGGGTCGCTTATAAAAAGTCCTATAAGCTGTTTTGGAATTAAAATACATAACACGAGCAAAAAAGCGGATGCTAAAGCACACACAGCATACGCCAGTTTTGTAATTCCCCTATACTGAACACTGTCGCGCCTACCGGTTGCTTCGCCTGTCAAGGTCATAGTGCCGCTTCCAATTGCACCGATTACTACAACAACAAGCAATTCCACCGCAAATACAACAGAATAAATTCCGGCAGCCATTTCGTTAATTGAATTCAAAATGCGAATAATCAGCAAGTTGCCCAAATTCCACATTAAATCTTCAAGTGCGGTATTTATGCCAAGCTTGCAGCCAATAAAATAATCGCGAAATTTAGAACAAACAATCTGCTTCCATGTAGGCATGGAAATTATTCCTTTTTTTACAAGAACAATAACAAAAAGAACAAGCGCACCTGCAAACTCTGCAATCGTAGTCGCAAGAGCAGCACCGGCAATTCCCATAGCAGGAAAGCCAAGATGACCAAAAATCATTACCCAGTCTAAGAAAATATTCAGCCCCGCCCGTATAATTCCCGAATACACAAGCGGTTTTGTGTAATTTGAAGTTTGGAACGTTACCATACAAGCAGCACCGAGCGGACAAAATAAAAACACAGGTGCATAAATGCGAATATAGGTCAAACACATTGGCATAATATTTTCAGAAACGCCCATTGCAGAAAAAATTCCCCTTGAACCAAAAAACCACACAAAAAAAAGCATTATTCCAAAAATATTATGATACTTCCAAAGAGCTCCGGCGTAGTTTCCAATTTTAGATGTTTCCCCTGCCCCAATAGCCTGACTAATTAAAATAGACGCACCGGTCGAAAGCGAAAATACAAATGACATCGTTGTCCACATAGGAGCCAAAATATTGCTCAAGGCACTCATGTAAATGTCGCCAAGCTGTGCAAGATACAATCGATCTATTAACATCTGCACCTGACTTATAATATTGCTAATCATTATAGGCATCGCAATTTTAAACAGCGGACGAATATAATTTTTTGAAACACTCAAATTTGCCATAATATTTTCCTTTTTATACGGGCGCGTACCTCAGCTTCGCTTCGGCACCAGGCTTTTCGCGGTTATCATTCGACGCAACTTATAGTTGCTTACGAACGCCTTCGGCGCCGCTACAATCCTTCGCGCAAGCAAAACCTACAAGCGGTTGCCCACTATGCAAAAAATGATGAGTCGCTCGGCTAAAACTGCGCCTCGCTACGTACGCATCAGCAAAGTATGTTATATACTAAAATGGAATGTTTTTCTATCCCGTTAGAATAAAATAGAGTGTTTGTTGTTTGTACTAAAGACGATAAAATGCCCAAACAGACGGATTTTCAAGCTTGCAATCTTGAATCGAAAAGGAAGGAGCAAAATGCACTCTGTAATTAACCTTGTCATAGCAGGAATCATAAAAAATAACATCTGTTATAACAAAAATGAGGTAGTCAATTGTTTTGACTACCTCATTTCCATTTAATGACAGTTGGGTACATTCCCTTTTTGCGACATAAGCATCGGAGGATGTACCCTTCCGCACGAATTAAGATTAATAACAGCCTTGCAATTAGTTATCTTTCTTAATCGAGTTAGCGGCAGTACGTCCAGATACGAAAATTTCAACGATAGCATTGCCGCCAAGACGGTTTCCGCCGTGAATTCCGCCGGTAACTTCACCTGCAGCATAAAGACCTGGAATTATGTGTCCTGAGTTATCAAGAACATGGCGTTCTGTATCTACAGCAATGCCACCCATTGTGTGGTGTGTAGAAGGAGCCATAACACGCACCTTAAGTTTTACACCATCAAGAGTGTAAGAACTTATATCAAAACTACCGTCTGCTTTTTTATTAGCATTTCCGATAAGAGCTGTCCAACCGGTTTTTGTTACAGCAAGCTTATCTTCTGTGCCAGTCATAAGAGCCATATCATATTCTTTAATTTCTTTGATAACTGTTTCAGCATCAAGAGAAAGACCAAGCTGTTTGAACAAGTCAGCGAACTGATCAACAGTGCGTGTGTACTGTCTCCATTCAACATCAGCTTCCCAAGTTTCTGGAGTCTTTGGCGTTCCATAAGGATATGGTCCTGGTATTGCTTGGTTTGAGTTAGCAATTTCAAGGAATACACCTTTTGTGCCGTTCTTTTCAATGCCGTTGTTCAATTTAGCAAGAGAAAGAACGTCGCGTTCAGATGTTTCGTTTACAAAACGTTTACCTGTCGTTGGATTGATATAGATAGCGTAGTTACCGCCACCAAATGCCAATTGACCATTATCAATCCAAGAAATTGGCATCAACTGTGTAAATGCCATACCTGTTGTAGCAGCATTAACTTTTTCAGCCATTTCAATACCGGAACCTGTCAAAGAAGAACGGTTTGTTGTCTGTGTCTTCTTTGTAATGTAACCCTGTTGCCAGTAATCGTTTGTTTCAAGTACTTTTGCAACGTTAGCTGCATAACCTCCGGTAGCGATAATTACACCTTTTCTAGCTTTTGCAGTAACTTTTGTTCCGTCATACATAACAGCTTTAACACCAGTAACTTTACCATTTTCTACGATAAGTTCTTTAGCATCTGTACGGAGCATAATCTTGTTATCTTTTGCTGTAGCACTTGTTTCAAGCAATGTTTTGCGCGGTGGCAAGAAGTAAGCTCCCCACTGTCCACCGACATCCGGTTTTCCGTCGCCGTTTTCATCAAAACCGATAAACTGGTTTTCACGGTGCCAGAGTGCACCAATAAGAGTTGGCTGCTGATCTTCAACAAACAACGCACCCTGAGCTTCAAGCCAAGGTTTTAAATCTTGTCCGTCTTCAATGAACTGTTTTACCAATTCATAATCACCATAAATCCAGTCTGTGTATGATGCATTTGGGCGAAGTCCACCATAGTATGTCTGGAAAATATGAAGGTTCAATGTAGAGAACAATGTAATGTTAGATTCGTTAATGCCTTTGTTCAGTTTCGGCTGAGCCCAAGCAAGATAAGCTTTAATTTCTTTTTTGAGTTCTTTAAGACAATCAAGATACTCAGCATGAACACCACGTTTTGAAAGCTCTACTATATCACCGGCAACGAACCAGTCTTTAGCGTTAGAACCATCAAACGGTTTTTCGTTCCAGTTAAGGATTTCTTTAAGGATTGTAATATTTCCGTTAGCAGAGTTAACTTTGTTATATGTTTTTCCATCGAATGAATATACACCGGTTGTAGCATCTGGATTGGCAGCATCCCACACAAGGTAAGGCATTACAGACTGAAACTGACCTCCAGAACAAACTGTGTTACCACCGATTTCAGCGTTTTTTTCGATTACAAGAACAGTGTCGCCATTCTGAGCTGCTTGAGCAGCAGCACCCATACCGGCACCACCGGCACCAACGATTACAACATCATAAGTTTCTTCAATTGGTTTCTGGGCAGTATGCGTAACTTTGTTCTTTTTGAATTCATCAATTTTAGAAGCATTGGCTTTTTTAGCTGCATCTGTCAAAGCATTTTTTACAGCCAACGATGTAAATGTAGCACCAGAAACAGCATCGATACCAGAACCGTTAGCCTTTATAGCATCAGCAAACATGATTGGAAAAACAGGGTCGCCTACATGAGCAGTTTCTTTAGATGATTTTACTTTAATATCAGTAATAGCATCTTTAGAGAAAGTTACTTCCAATGTTACAGGACCATTCATACCCATTGCGGTACCTTCGTATGTACCAGCTGTGTATGAAACAGCAACATTTTTACGTGCTTTTTTAACTTTCCCAGCACCAACAGTTCCACCGGCATTAACAAGAGCAGCTTCTGTAGCAGCTATAATAGCTTTTGACGTAACAGTAGCACCAGAAACAACATCTATTTTTGTAGAGTTTTTCTTTACGATTGTAGCAGGTATTTCTGCAATTGCCGCATCGCAAAGACCGGCTGTTTCTTCATGCTGAATTACTTCAACAGAAGCTATCTTACCATTAGCAACAGTAACAGAAACAACAACGTTTCCATTATGGCCGGTAGCAGTTCCTTCATAAGTACCATTAGTATATTTGGCACCACCACAAGAAACCATTACCCAAAGCATTGCAAAAACAGAAATGATTGCAACGACCTTAAATAACTGTGTTTTTACCATAATTAACCCTTTAATAAAAAAATTTATATTGATTATATCATTTAGTTATAAAAATAGTTAGTGGAATAACTCAATATTTACATAAAAGCATGACTTTTTCGATACTTTAGCACAATATGATATGTTGACATCATATAAATGCTTTTTTTGATTATTTATGATATGCTCGTTTCATGAATTTCATGAATAAATACATATTACTATCTGCTATTATTTCCATATCTTTTTTATTTATTTCCTGTGGTAAAAAAAACTCCTCAACCTCATTAAACGCCATGGATACCTTTATGACCATTCAGGCATATGGAAAAAAATCAGACATAGCACTGGAAAAAACAAAGAAGCTTATTTATCAAATTGAACAAAACATATCTACAACAAACCCAACCTCTGATGTATATAGATTAAATCATGGCGAAAACATTTCTGTAAGCAACGACACTTTAATACTAGCAAAGTACAGCTTGGATTTTGCTAAACAAACTAATGGAGTTTTTAATCCTGCACTGTACCCTATTACCTCAGCATGGGGCTTTACAACTGAAGATTACAAAGTGCCTTCTAACGAGCAGATAAAAGAATTGCTTACTCTAACGGATTATTCAAAAATTCAAATCGATAATAACTCTATCAAACTAAAGACGGGAATGGCATTAGATTTTGGAGCCGTAGGCAAAGGCTATACCGGAGATCAGGCAATCAAGCTTTTGCGGGAAAATGGCATTAATTCAGCCCTTTTAGATTTAGGGGGAAACATTCAAGTACTTGGCACAAAAGCTGATGGAACAAAATGGAATGTCGGCATAAAAAGCCCTTGGACAGGAAAAGCAGCTGCATCAATTAAAATTGCTGATAAAGCAGTTATTACCAGCGGTGGATATGAACGATTCTTTACAGCAGACGATGGACATGAATACATTCACATTTTTGATGGAAAAACCGGAATGCCGGTTAATAATGGAATTACAGGAGTAACAATAATAACGGAGTCAGGATTATATGCTGATGCACTTAGCACAGCCATGTTTGCAATGGGATTAACAGATGCAACAACTTATTGGAAACAACACCCGGATTTTGAAATGATTATTTTTACCGAAAATCACGATTTATATTATACAGAAGGACTTCATGGAGAATTAAATCTTCTTGCGGATTTTAATTCCGTAAATATCATTCATAAATAGTCTGAGCACTTAATGCGGTTCGTGTTCTTTTAATAAGATTGCCTTCTGAACTGTTCAAGATTTTACAAAGACCGCCAAAATAAGATAAAGATAAAGATAAAATTCCGTTTCCAGCTGGACGCACACCTGCAAGACTTTGGCTTAAAGCAGACAAAGCAGAAAGTTTTAAAGCCTTTTTGATACCTATTAATAAAGCACCATTTGTAATATTCCAGCCTAAGAAAGAAAAAAGAATTTTTCCCTGCGGCATAATTAAAGTTGAAACAATAACAAAAAGCCATATAGATATATGCGGTAAAATTCTAATTTTTCTTTTGGATAAAATTTGTGCTGCAAAAGATAATACTAATGCAAAAAGCAACACATAAATATTTTTTATAATAATTATAAATACAGAGGCAATTAAAATTGCTAAAATCATGCAGATTGTTTTTATCTTCTGTTTTTTTTCATTTTCAGCGATTGTTTCCATGCCATTCTGATTTATTAATTCCGGAACTTGTTCTGGTATATGAAGAATTTGGCTTAGCCATGCAGTAATAATTCCGCTGAACAAACTAAATAAAATCATTGGGCCAAGCAATGCATTAGTTCCTTCTCCAAGATAAAGACTGCTTAGTAAAATCTGAATCACTGCACTGCAAGCGGAACCAAGTATTGAAATTCCATAAACACTGATTAATCTGCCCCGGAATAATTTAACAATTCCATACATAAATAAACCGCTAACCACAGATTGAACAAAAGAAATCAAGAAGAACGGAGAAAACAAAGTTCCCGACATTAAACAGCTGGCAACAGCTTTAATAATTGTAAGAAGAATAAAATTCAGCGGGTCAAGCGAAAAAGACAAAAGGATTGCTACATTTCCAAGTCCAAGTCGAAAAAAAGGCAAAAATCGTGGCAGGAGAAGTTCAGCATAGGAAAATAACAGAGTAAGTGCAGACAAATAAGCAACACGTTTTTTATTCTGAGACAGCATCAAAATCTCCATAATTTGCAATGGTAATAATAACTTTATTTGGAAGACAAATTAAAGGACTAGTCCACCCTTGCTCAACGCAAGTTTTATTAGGACATGGAGAATCAATAATATGAACCTTTCCATCCTCAATCTGAAAAGTGGTAATTCCAACGGCTCCCTCTACTTTATAAATGCCATTTTTCATTTGGAATTCATATTCTTTACCATCTGCCAAAACCCTTACAGTGCTCCCTTTTTTTGTAAAAGAATTTTTTGTAAGAAAAATTCCAGCAACAAGGATTGCTGCAAATATAAAAACATCTAGAACTTTAAAGCCTGGATTAAACTTCTTCAATTAACTAAACTCCGCATATTGATGACAATGACACTCTTGCAAAAAATCAGACGTGCATAGTTTATGTTATATAACAAAATAAAATATATTTCCATTCATATTATTTGCTAGAAAAAATCATAACAAGTAATGTTCCGGAAATTCTTTTAAATTCTTGAAAGGTTTACTCTAAACGGCTGTAGCGGAACTTTTCCATTTTTAGAAAAAAGACAAATTTCAGGAGGACAATCTACAAATAGATAGCGCAGTTCAATCAATGAAAGGTTTTTTGAAATTGCAGAAGATAAATCTACATTCAATTCGTTTTCTTTTGAGAACATCGCCTTGACCGGCAGTACAATGTTTTTTTCTTTGTCTTTTGCAAGCACTGTAAAGCCGGAAATTTCTGCATTATTTGAAACAAGCTCATCGTCGCCACATTCAATTTTAATAAATACATTTGTATTTTTTTCGCGGCTAAATTTTATTGCTTTTGGCACTAAGGGCGCATTTTCATCTTTATATGCAAGGCGCAATGCTTGCTCTGCACATCTACGGCCTACAGTTGATTTATCTTCAGGGTGAAGTTCGTTCCATTCTCCGCAGTCTATAAGTGAAGCAACAGCAACATTTTCAAGTTTTTTTGCAGCATCTTCTTGTTTTTCGCGCAAAAAAGCCCAATCACATTTATCTGTCAAAAGATTCTTTTCATTAAAACATGGCAATTCTGCAATAATAAAGATCATTTCTTTGTTTGGACAATTTGCAAAATTTTCGCGCCAGTCTTTTATCATATTAACAAGCAAATCCGAATATTCAAAATGTTTTTCGGCATTTGATTCCCCTTGATACCAAAGAGCACCCCTAACAGCATAATCAAAACATTGCTCAAGCATTCCATAATAAAGTGCGGAAGGTTCCCATTCAAAAAAATGTTCATCGCTGCGCGGCTCAACCGAACAGCTAATTCTGCTTTGCCATTCTCCTTCAAGATTTATAAAAGCACTTCCTTTTGCAATTTTTTCTTTTAACAGATTTGGCTCGTAAATTTTTGTAATTGCGCCGGTGTTAAAAATTTTTTGCCAATCTGTGTTTTTAATTATGTCGCCGGAAAAAAGTGCGTAAGGTCTAAGAGATATAAAACGAGCTCCGCCGCTTCTTCCGCTTGAAACAACCCGAACCGCTATTCGGTTTTTGCCTTCGTGCAAAAGCGAAACATCAAACTGATAGCGGCGCGGTGGGTAAAGATACCACGTTGTTCCTACTTTTGTACCGTTCACCCAAACAAAATCCACATCGACAATTGTTCCAAGCCAAAGATGAACGCCATATGTTTTAAAAACTTCAAGTTGTTCAGCAGTAATATTTATTTCTTTTTGCAGCCAAATTACACCGGCAAAATTTTCATTAGCTAAACTGCCGGGCAATTTTAATGTTTTTTCATTTTCAAAGGGAATTTTATGCCAATTTTGAAAAGTGCCAATATCATTTTTATTACAAAGGTCATTCCAGCGGTTAAGCCCAAAAGCAATTTTCGACTGAATCTCTTCTCGATAATTTTCGCTCAAACATTTTTGACGCCGTTTTGCATATTCCGGAAAAGCTTCAAGACTTTTTGCTCCCATCCACGATGTAATAGGAGAACCGCCTTGAGCTGCGCTTATAATTCCAACCGGAACATCGAGCTTTGCTGCAAGGTTTTTTGCAAAAAAATATGCACTACCCGAAAAATCTGCGATTGTTTCACTTGAAGCCGCCTGCCAAACAGGAAAATCAATGATAGAATCATCTTTTTGTGTTTTTTTGTCTTGGTTTTTTCGCAAAACCGGCTCGGCTGAATTATAGCGAGCAGTTACAGGTACTGTGAACATACGGATTTTGTTGTTTTTTGGTGCATCTATATCTTCAGGGAATTTATATCGAAGACGCTCCATTGTAAGCTGCATATTAGATTGCCCTGAACAAATCCAGACTTCTCCGACATAAACATCCGTCAACAAAAGCTGTTCATTATTTGAACAGCAGATTTCCATATTTTCAGGGCCGCACGATTTTCCGCAATCGATGGTAATGCGCCATCGCCCATTAGTAGAAACTTTAGTTTTGTATTGTTTTTGACAAAAATTGATTACAACGCTCGAATTAGCAGGCGCACCGCCTGAAATAGTTGTTTTTGCGTTTTGTTGAAGCACCATTCCTGATGTAAAAAGCATAGAAACAGATAAAGTATTCACATATTTAATATACTAATCAGCAAAAGCTAACTAAATCAGCAAAATCACCTAAAACTAAGCGTAGCAATCAGTATCGTTCGCCAAACTTACAAAAAGCATAAATCGCAAAACGATACTGATAAAAACGCTAAACGCTAAATGAGGATATTTTTAAACGATTTTTTTAAACTGTTTTTCTCACGATATGAGCACCAAGACTTTGAAGCCGCTCTGTAAGATGTTCATAACCGCGTTCAATTTGATAAACATTTTTTATAACACTTTCGCCGTGCGCACTTATTGCTGCAATAATCATAGCCATGCCAGCTCGCACATCAGGAGAAACAAGCTCTGAGCCTCGAAGACTGCTTGGTCCTGACACAACAGCGCGATGTGGGTCGCACAAAATAATGCGCGCACCCATGCCTATAAGTTTATCAACAAAGAACATTCTTGATTCAAACATTTTCTCATGGATAAGCACAGTTCCTTCAACTTGAGTTGCAACAACAGTCATTATACTTGTCAAATCAGGCGGAAAGCCCGGCCACGGCGAATCATCAATTTTTGGAATCATTCCACCTAAGTCTGTATTCACTTGCATAGATTGACCGGAATGCACTGTAAGTATATCACCTTCTATAGTCCATGTAATTCCGAGTTTGCCAAATGCAAGCTTTATTGGGCGCATATCTTGCGGATTAACACCGGTAATTGTAATTGAACCTTTTGTCGCCGCTGCAAGACCAATAAACGAGCCGATTTCCATATAATCAGGCCCGATTTTATATTCGCAGCCATGCAAAGATGAAACACCTTCAATCTTCAAAATATTTGAACCGATGCCTGTTATTTTTGCACCCATCGCATTTAACATTTTGCATAAATCTTGAACGTGTGGTTCGCTTGCAGCATTTGTAATAATTGTTTCGCCCTCCGCAAGAGTTGCCGCCATTACTGCATTTTCTGTTGCAGTTACCGAAGTTTCATCAAGAAAAATATCTGCGCCAATAAGTTTGTTTGCAGAAAACTTGAATCTACCGTTTACAGAAACTCTAGCTCCAAGCTCTTGCAATGCAAGAAAATGAGTGTCAAGACGACGGCGTCCGATTACATCTCCTCCGGGTGGCGGCAAAACGGCTTTGCCTGTACGAGCAATAAGCGGACCTGCGAACAAAATAGAAGCTCTTATTTTTTTTGAATGTTCTATAGGAATTTCACTTTCAGTAATTTTTTTTGCTTGTAGTTCGTAAGTGTTGGTATCTTTTTTTATAACTGTGCCGCCAAGAGCAGAAAAAATATCAAGCATTACGCCGACATCTTCAATTTCCGGAATATTTTTAAGCGTAACAGGTTCTGAAGAAAGCAATGCGGCGGCAATACATGGCAATGCGGCGTTTTTATTTCCGCTAGCTTTAATTGTTCCCTTAATCGGAAACCCGCCTTCAATTAAATATTCGTACATTGAAACCTCTTTTTATAAATATTTTGCATTTCTAACGTTTTTACTGAAAACTTCAAACAATTTTAAGATTAACATAATACATAAAATATTTTTACACCTATTCATTTTATAACTGAGCATTGAAATTTTTAAGCCTTAATTATAACTTTTTGCAAAAAGACTTTTAAAATATCGGAAAATACAAAAACAACCTAATAGCTTTTGTAAAATTTAGAAACAGAATTACAACCTAATATCATTTTTCCTACTTAATGTATTTCTCAAATGTGTCAAATATCGAGTTTTTGAAAATATCAACTCATTCCCTTATCATACGGAACGCCTCCGGCTTTTGGTGCTTTTGAATGTCTTGAAGTAAACGCAAGCACAATAAGCGAAATGATATACGGCAACATATTGTAAACCGTACTTGGCAAATTCAAAACTCTTAACAGCTCATAACCTGTATAAACATTTGAAAGTGCCCTAAAAAAGCCAAAAAGCAATGCTGCCAATGCAATTTTTGTCGGCTTCCACTGCCCAAAAATCATTACAGCAAGAGCAAGAAACCCAAACCCGGCAACTCCGTTTTCAAATTTCCACTGACTTACACCGGCAGTAATATATGCAGTTCCGCCTAAACCGCCAAGTGCTCCTGAAATCAGCACACCGGCATAGCGCATTTTATAAACATTTATGCCGACAGAATCTGCTGCCTGAGGATGTTCGCCACAGGCAATCAGCCTTAAACCGAACTTTGTTTTGTAAAGCGCGAAATACGCAATAACAAGAGATATAACAGCAACTACAACAAACCAGTTAAATTCATATTTTCCCATATGAATTAGCAATGCATTCTTTTGTGCAATATATTTAACAGTTGACGAAACATCATCCGGGTTTCGGCTCATGTTTATTGCTCTAACAACAACAGTTGCGGTAGCTGTGCCTAAAAGATTCATCGCTGTTCCTACAAGAGTTTGGTCTGCATTAAAATTAATTGACGCAACAGCAAGCAAAAGTGAATAAATCATACCGGAAAAAATACTCACAAAAAGCACAATAAGAACAACCAAAAAATACGGAGTTTCGGGACTAAGAATATTCATGGAAAGCGCACCGCCTAAAGCTCCAATTACCATAATCCCTTCAAGACCAATATTGATAATTCCTGAATGTTCGCTAAAACAACCGCCCAAAGCAACAAGCAGAAGAACCGCTGCAAAAATTAATGTATATTGAATTAAAAGCATAAAATCTCCCAAAAATCAATAAGAAAGTTTCAACTTCCAATTTATCTTTTATTCTGTCTTTTTCTCTGTTTTGCAACAAGACAAAAACAGCATTTAATTGACAAGTACAAAGTCCATTTCACTTGTTTTCACTTATGGCAATATGTCTTTTTTCTCTTTTTGCTAAAATATTGTTTAAAACCGTTTTCAAGAAAAACACAAAGCCACATAAGTAAATTATAATTGAAGAAATTAAATCCGAAATTTGCGAAGAATAAACGGATTTATTGATAAGCGTTCCGCCATCTGTAATATGTTGAATAAAATATGATGAAAATATCGCCCCAATAGGATGAAGCCCGCCTAAAAATGCGGCAGCAATTCCATTAAAGCCCATTGAAGGCAAGTTTGTAGTAGAGCAAGACCATTGTTCAAATCCGCTTAAATAATAAAATGATGCACCCATACCGGCGAGACCTCCGGCTATTGCCATAGTAACTATTATGTTTAGGCTTTCATTCATTCCGCAGTATTTTGCAGCATATTTATTAAAACCAGTCGCTTTTAGTTCGTAACCGAATTTAGTTTTATCAATCAAAATCCATATAAAAATAGCCATTAATATAGAAAGAAAAATTGCAATAGTAACATATTTATTCCTACCAAAAAGACTGCCAAGCCCAATAGTAGGTAATGCGCCTTTTGGATTTGTGTTCAGCAAAGATAGCACATGAGGACTTGTTGGCTCTTTTACAGGAGAAAGCAACATATTCACACAATAAAGCGAAATCCAGTTCAGCATAATACAAGAAATAACTTCGTTTACGTTGTATTTTGCTTTTAGAAAACCGGAAATAGAACCTAAAGCAGCTCCAGCAAAAACAGCCAAAGTCAAGCATATAAACCACGGAGCATTAAGTTTTAATGCAAAAAACATCGCAGCGCCGGCTCCAGATACATATTGCCCTGCGACTCCAATATTAAAAAGCCCTGTTTTGTATGCAAATAAAACAGAAAGAGAACACATTAAAAGAGGTGAAGCTTTTACAAGAGTTGTGCCAAGCGCACGTTTTGTCATCATTGCATTTGGATACCAAAAATAATTTTTGATAATTACGCTTATAGCTCCTGCTGCTTCTGTCGGATTTATTATCAACAAAACAATAAATCCTATAAAAAGACCTACAAAAATACAAAACAATGATATTAAAACAGATTGCAAAAACGGATTTTTCAATGAAAATTTCTTTTTTATTTGTTTATTCATTTACAACCTCTTTTTTTAAATTTTGACGCTTTGCACCGGCCATATAAAGACCAAGTTCTTCCTGCGAAATGGATTTTGGATTAAATTCTCCAACAATTTCGCCTTCAAACATTACAAGAATTCTATCGCTTATGTTCATTACTTCACTTAATTCAAAACTTACAAGCAGCACAGCTTTTCCCGCATCTCTTTGCGCAATAAGCTGTTTGTGAATATATTCAATCGCACCAACATCAAGTCCTCTCGTCGGTTGAACCGCAATAAGAAGTTCCGGCTCTTTGTCAATTTCTCTTGCAACAATTGCTTTCTGTTGATTGCCGCCGGACATACTGCGTGTTTTTGTCAAAGCTCCCTGTCCTGAACGAATGTCGTATTGTTTTATAAGTTTATCTGCATAATTTCGGATTTCTTTGCGTTTTAAAAACCCTGCTTTGTTAGTAAATCTTTTCTCAAAATATCGCTGAAGCACAATATTGTCTTCAAGTGAATAATCGAGCACAAGGCCGTATTTATGTCTATCTTCGGGAATATGGCTCATGCCAAGAATTGAGCGTTTACGAATGGGCAAATATGTAATATCTTTGCCGCATAAAAAGATAGAACCGTTTTTTATATGATTTAATCCTGTAAGACCATGTATAAATTCTGTCTGTCCGTTGCCGTCAATGCCGGCAACAGCAACAATTTCACCACGATGAACATTTAGACTTACATTATTTACAGCATTTTTATGAAGCGCACCGTCTGCAATCATGTTTTTAACATCTAAAACAATTTCGCCTTTTTTTGAAGCTTTTTTGTCAACTTTAAACTTAACTTGCCGCCCTACCATCATGCTTGATAATTCTTTTGCGGAAGTATCTTTTATATTTACAGTTCCTACATATTTGCCTTTGCGTAAAACGGAACATCTATCTGCTACATTTAAAATTTCATGAAGCTTATGCGAAATAAATAGAATACTTTTTCCTTCTTTTGCAAGATTTCGCATAATTTCCATTAACTCATCCGTTTCTTGTGGAGTTAGCACTGCTGTAGGTTCATCAAAAATCAAAATGCTGTTGTTTCTATAAAGCATTTTTAAAATTTCAGTGCGCTGCTGCATTCCGACTGTTATATTCTCTATAATTGCGTCCGGAGCTACTTTCAAATTATATTTTTCAGAAAGAGATATAATTTTTTTTCTTGCTTCTTCTTTTTGAAGGAATCCGGCTTTTGTTTCTTCAACACCGAGAATTATATTATCCAAAACAGTAAAACATTCAACCAACTTAAAATGCTGGTGAACCATGCCAATACCTAATACATTTGCATCATTTGGATTATTTATACGAACTTCTTTTCCGTCTTTTAAGATTTTACCTTCTTCAGCTTGATAAATTCCGAACAAGATGTTCATAAGTGTAGATTTTCCGGCTCCGTTTTCACCAAGTAAGGCATGAATCTCGCCTTTTCTTAGCTGAATTGTAACATTTTCATTTGCGATAATTCCCGGAAATTTTTTTGTTATTCCGAGCATTTCAACAGCATATGTTTCGCTCATCTGCTCTCCTTTTAAAACGTAAAAAATCAAGAAATTTGTAAAAATCATATTTTTCAAAGATTCAGTTAAAAACTAAATGAGTTTTTGAAAAATATAAATCTCTTGAAAAGACGCTCATTCTACATATCTTAAAAAGGTTCTCTTAATTTTCCTTTTTTTAAGAGAACCTCTTCAAGAATTTTTAAATATCAAAAATATTTAGCATTTTAGAAAATTATTTGATATTTCCGTAGTAGTTTACTTTGATTGCAGTTTTCGGCTCAGCACCGATTTCATCAGAAACTTTGATGTTTCCATGGAACATTTCTTTAACAAGCTTTTTGTAATCATCTTGAGTAAAGCCTGAATTCCATGCTGTCGATTCGGGAAGCGCAACATAGTTTTCTGAAGGAATTTCTGAAATCAAACCGAGAGTTTCAATCTTGCCTGCGTAATTTGCCCAGTTATTATTTAAGATTGTTTCTGTAAGAAGTGTGTTTACTGTAGCGGCAAGACCTTTCATTGCAGATGTAACTGTAATACCTGAAGCATAAGCATCTATTGTTGCTTTTTGATCTACGTCAACACCGATAATTTTTGTTCCTGCAACTTTTTTTGCAGCTTCTGCTGCAGAAGTATAAATACCGCCACCACAAGCAAATACAACTTCAACTTTTTTGTCTTTATACCATGTATCCATGTATGCTGTAATATCAGCATCGCCATAGAATTGGTTTCCATAAACATACTCAATTATTATTTCGTTTTCAATGTTAAGTTCTTTTGCCGCATCGTTTGCACCCTGAACATAGCCATAGCCATAACGAATAACGGCAGGAACGGCCATGCCGCCAAGAAATCCGAGATGTTTATATCCAAGTTTTACAGCTGCATAACCAGCCATATAGCCTGCAAGTTCTTCTTTATAAATGGCGCAATAAACAGATTTTGCATTATAGTAATCCTCTACATTATACTTAGATGGGTCATAATCGTAGTTTGGAATTGCAGCAGCAAGAATATCACCAGCAGAAACATCCAATGCAATAAATTTTACATCAGGATAAATTGGCGAAACTTCTACGATTGTTCCTGCAAATGCATACCCAGGACAAAGGAACACATTAAAACCTTCCGCAACAGCTTGCTCAATAGCTGCAACTCTATCAGCTGTTGAGTCTGAAGCGGGTCTAAAATACTTGTAGTCAATTTTGTTTATATGACAGAATTTTTTTCCAGCTTCGTAAGTGATCTGGTTAAAAGATTCGTCTGTAATATCACCATAGTCTGTAACCATAGCAACTTTATACTGCGCAGCAGTATTTTCTTTTTGTGTACACGAAATGAATGAAATCATTGCGAGCGCGCAACATAAAACAACAAAAATCTTTTTCATAAGATTGTCCTCCGTATTGACAATTATAATGCCAAGCCGGATATAATTCAATTTTTTTTGATTTAACAAAATACTTGCTTGAAGAAGTGAATTGAAACAATTGCATAGACTCTAATAGTCTGCGCCACTATAATAAAATTGACTATATTTTTACATAACTTTGCCGAACCAGTGAAGAACATATGGGCAAATGCAACCGCTAACGAGGATTAATCCATGAAAAAAATAAATAATAGCTGCGAATCTTTTATTACCGCAGTAAACAATAAACATAAAATTTTGATAATTTTACTCCTATGCATAGCTATCTTACTTTTGTCTTTTTCTTTACTTCCAAATTTTCAAGATAGAATATTTGGTAAAGTAATCGATTTTTGTTCTTGGTTACTAGGGGAACATTTAAATCATGACGAATATATTGAAAAAATCTTAGATGGAAGCAAAGACAGTGCAATTGCAATTCTTTTAGGAACTGCATTATGGTACATGAGAAAAAAAAGGGGGAAACATTCAAAATTATCAAAAAAGCAAGAAAACACAATTTGTTGCACCGGATTTATTTTATTTTCAATCATCACACTAGTAACAATATTTTTACACGAACCATGGATAGATGAAGTTCATGCGTGGTTTCTTGCAAAGGAATATTCAGTTTCTCGTTTGATTTACGAAATGCGTTATGAAGGACATTTTATTTTATGGTATCTGATTTTAATGCCATTTGCAAAACATAACTTTCCTATTATTACTTTAAATATTATTTCTTGGTTTATTTCTTGTATTTCAGTTGCATTTTTTCTATGGAAATCACCTTTTACCTTAAGTGCCAAATTAGTAGCACTTTGTTCTAACGCACTTTTGTTTTGGTATCCTGTAGTTTCAAGATGTTATGTGTTGCTTATACCGCTGCTATTTATGCTTGCTTCAATATATAAAAAACGCAATGAACGCTTATTTCTTTTTGCGATTTTACTTGCCATGCTGTCAAATACCCATGCATACATTGAAGGTTTTGTTGGAGTTTTGACTTTCTCTTTTTTAATTCAAGATATAATCTTACCTTGGAAACAATATTCTATAAAAGAAAAAAAGAACCACTTAATTGCTTTTGCAATAATTATTTTAGGAATTTTGATTGCTTTTTTACAGGTAGCCCCTGCTTTTTTTGCAAAAGACAAAAACGAAGCAGCAAATTTCCATTTTGATATAATTTCATTAACAGGATTTTTAACCGGATCAAATATTTTTTTATTTGCAACGCCGTTCTTTGCAGCGTTTTTTATCTTTGTTTTGTTCTATATATACCAGACAGATAAAAAACAATTTTTAATTCTTTTTTTCTCTCTTGTATATATGGGGCTATTTTCAGTTTGCTTGTATGCAGTCGGAATTCCTAATAGAGCATTGATGTGGTTTTTTATTTTGATTTTTGTACTCTGGAATACAAGAATTAGCAATACAAGAAAATCTGTTTTACTCATCATTTGTGCTCTTTTTATAATGCGACCTTCTTTGACTCTAAGAGATTGGAAAGAAGATTTTTCTTCACTCAAAACAACAAAGAAATACATTGAAAACAATTACAAAGAAGAAACTCCAATTTTCATAAAAACAACCCATTATACAGCAACTTTTGCTGTTACACTTGCTGATAACTTTACAGCATACCATCTTGAAAGTATGAATCCTGTAAAACTATATTCTTTTAGTCGTAAATATAACCCACATAAAGCAGCCTCTGTTCCCGACCACATTTCCAATATTGAAAATTCAAAGCGATTTAGTTTTCCAATTCTAATTATTAGTGAGGAACAAATACCTCATGCAGAAATTCAAAGCTATAAATACCACATAAAAGAATTTCCTTGTGTGTACGCCAGAAGCCTTTGGCTTTATGTATTAAAGAAAGACGATGCACAAATTCCATAAGCGAAACTGTAAGTTTCGATAGCACAACCCTAAAAACATCTCTTGTGTTAAGTTGTATTGAAAGCTAAATCTTAATTGAATCTGCACAATTTTACCGTAACTTCACTACAATCCACGAAATTACAACTTTTTTACAACTTTATACAACTTGTTTTATCAGAAAATTCAGTAGACAATGAATCATATGCAGCAAACAATCGCTGTTATTTTATAATTTAATTTTCAATTTGCGCGAGGTGATTTTATGATTTTTGAACTTTGCATTTCGGTTGTTATTCTGAATTTGAACAGTATTTTTTGCACGTACTTAAAGGGCGGCTGGATTATGGATTTGTTTTATTTTTCAGAAATTTTACTTTTATTTCTTATACTTGTAATTTTAGCAGCGTTCATTTTTCTTTCAGGATATTCTAAAGCGTTTTTCAAAATATTTTACACCCGCAAAAAGTTTAGCGCACTTCAATTATATCAGTTAAAGCAAATTGAAACTTCGCTTGATTATGCTTCAAAAATTGCAGCTTACGAGGCTATATTTTTTATTCTGATTGGTACTGTTTTTTATTACATCAACTGGCAGCACATACAAACTCTCGGATTTCAACTTTCTTTGATAATCAAATCTGCCTTTCTTGTCAGCTCAATAGAAATTATTTTGTTCGTTCTAAAAGCGAAACTTAAAAATCAGATGATTTTATATATGTCTGAAGACGAAAAGGACGGCGAATATGCAAAAAAATCGCCAAAACAGCTTGTATTAGCTTTTTTTAAAGTGTTTTTGTGCATTGTTGTAATTATTTCAGTTGCAATTTTGACAGTTCTTAGCTACACAAGAAATGAATCAAGCTTCAAATTTAGCAAAATATCATCGTGGATTGATATTCCATCGATTTTATTTTTGATTATACCCTTTGTACTCTTGCTTTTTACAAGCGGACTTTTCAAAAACTTTTTTCTTGGAATTAAATCCGCTTTTTCAAACCAAAAACTATCTGTTTCTAAAAAACTTTTGTATATAAACGCAAACAAGTGCGCAAGAGCTGTAATTTTATTGACTAGTTTTACATGCACACTTACAGGCTATTACGCTGTGCTAAAACATCTTGAATTCAAAGAGGCAATAGGTACAAATATGATGCTTGCCTCAGTTTCAATTTTTTATGCAATATTTATAAATCTTTTTCTGCTCACAGTAGAATCAAAACTTGAAAAGCTTTCTGAAAAAACAGGAGAATAAAGGAATTAACGATGATTTTAGATTTAACTCTTGTAATTATTGTAACAATTTTATTTTCTGCGGTTACAATTTTTATCAAAAATGAAAAATCATTCTCGTCAATTCTAAAAAACATTTCACAAAACGTAATTTTATCAGGCAGTTTTATTTCTGTAATTCAGCTGATTATTGCAATTTCAAAATATGAGCAAATGATTATAAAAAACGAAACGTTCAAAGAATATGTGTCAATATTCACTTTTCTTATAACGATTTTTATAAAATTTCGTCCTCTTCTTTTTGGAATTGCAATAAAACTCATTTTTATGATTTTTTCTAAAAGAACAGATTTTAAGCAAGCTCAAAAAGATGCAAAAGAATCTTTTAAGCCTGATAAATACGAAATTCTTTCGCCTAGAGAAAAAGAAGTTGCTCGTCTTGCAGCACACAATTATTCAAACGCCCAAATTGCCGATGAGCTTTTTATAAGTACAGAAACAGTAAAACGCCACCTTTCGACAATCTTTGAGAAACTGAAAATATCTTCACGAAAGGAATTGGAATAAGAATTGAAAAGTGGCAAATATCATCTTAAAACCGAATCTTTTTACCGGAATCTTTGTAATATTCTTGACGCAACGATTTAACTTGTTCGTCTTTAAGATAATCATCAAAATCCATCATACGATCAATAACTCCGTTTGGTGTAATTTCAATAATGCGTGTTGCAATTGAACTTATAAATTCGTGGTCGTGGCTGTTAAATAGCACAATTCCTGGAAAATCTACAAGTGCTTGGTTTAAGCTTTCTATAGCTTCAAGGTCAAGGTGGTTTGTCGGCTCGTCAAGAATCAGCACATTTGCACCGCTTAACATCATTTTTGAAAGCATACAACGCACTTTCTCACCACCGCTCAAAACTTTTACAGGCTTTAATGAATCATCTCCGCTAAAAAGCATCCGCCCCAAAAAGCCGCGCACATAAGCTTCATCTTGTTCTTTGGAATATTGACGAAGCCAATCTGTAATGTTCATATCATTTTTGAAATAATTTGTCGTATCAATTCCAATATACGAATGAGTTATTGTTTGCCCCCAATACACTTCGCCAGAATCCGGTTTAATTGCATCTGTAATAATATCAAAAAAAACAGATTTAGATTTATGCTCAACACCAACAAATGCTATTTTATCACCGCGATTAACAACTAGAGAAAAATCTTTTAGGAGCTGAATACCTTCGCTATTGTAGTTCAATTTTTCAACGCGCAAAATATTATTACCAGGCTCTCTATCCGGCTTAAAATTTACATATGGAAATTTTCGACTTGTAACTTGGAGTTCCTCAAGCGCAAGTTTTTCATAAACTTTTTTACGACTCGTTGCTTGGCGACTTTTTGATGCATTAGAAGCAAATCGAAGAATAAATTCTCGCAAGTCTTTCATTTTTTCTTCTCGTTTTTTTGCCTGATCTTTTGCTTGCCGCTGCATAAGTTGGCTCATTTGATACCAGAAATCATAGTTGCCGCTGAATGTTGTTATCTTGCCATAATCAATGTCGCAAATACATGTACATACACTATTTAGAAAGTGTCTATCATGGCTTACAACAACAACAGTATTCGGAAAATCAATTAAAAACTCTTCGAGCCAGTTAATTGATTCAAGGTCAAGACCGTTTGTCGGTTCGTCAAGAAGCAGAATTTCCGGCGAGCCGAAAAGTGCTTGTGCAAGAAGAACCCGAACTTTTTGACTTTCATCAAGTTCCGACATCATTCTGTCATGGTACTCTTCTTCAAGTCCAAGACCGGAAAGCATTTGTTCTATTTGATTTTCAGCTTCCCAACCTCCAAGTTCAGAATATTCACCTTCAAGCTCACTTGCTTTTATGCCATCTTCTTCAGAAAAATCCGCTTTTTCATAAATTTCATCTCGAGCTTTCTGGCATTCATAAAGCTTAGGAAATCCCATCAAAACGGTGTCTTTTACGGAATATTCATCAAAAGCAAAGTGATCTTGTTTCAAGACAGCCATACGCTCGCCTGGAGTGATTATAATTTGACCTGAATCATGCTCCAGCTCTCCGGAAAGAATTTTCAAGAAGGTTGATTTTCCGGCTCCGTTTGCTCCAATAATACCGTAGCAGTTTCCATGAGTAAATTTAAGGTTTACATCCTTAAAAAGTGGTTTTTCGTTAAATTTAAGACTTACATCGCTAACTGTAATCAATTTATTTTCCTTTTTTATTAAACAAGTTTTTAATTTTTGCAAAAATCCCTAGTTTTTCAGATTTATCAGGTAATTTTTTAGCTTCATATTTTTTGCTGTAAGCGTTTGAATGATTGACTGATATTTGTCTGTTTTTTTGAGAATTGCTTTTTGGGCTTGTGTTTTTGCCGTTATATCGTTTTTTGCCGTTCTGTTTAGAATTTTTGTTTTTATCTAAAGATGCAGCAAGCTGATTGTTGGAAGCATATTTTTGTTTGTAAACTTTCATACGTTCTTCAAAAGAAAGTTTAGAAAGCTGTTCCGCATCTTGATGAAAATCTTTTATTGTATTTTGTTTTTTGCTATATTTTTTGTAGCTATCTTGTTTATAACCGGTTTTTATGCCGGAACGATTGGAATTATATTGTCGTTTTCCATCGTATTTTCCGCGTTTTTCGCGGCTATATTTTTTCTCTCGGCTGTAATTTTTAAAATCATGTTCATCATCGTAGTAATTTGTTATTTTGATGTAGATTCCATCACTTTTGTCTTCTGCCATTAATGTTTCATCTGCAACTTCTGACGGTATTGACATTTCAATATATCGTTCGATTGACGGCAAATTGTATACATCTTGTTCGCTACAGAAAGTGTAGGCTTTGCCTCTTTTTCCTGCACGAGCAGTACGCCCGATTCTGTGCACATAATTTTCAGCTTCATTTGGCAAGTCAAAATTTATAACCATTGCAAGATCATCTATATCTATTCCGCGCGCTGCAATATCTGTTGCAACAAGGCATTTAAGCGAGCCTTTTTTAAATGAGTCAATTATTTGGAGTCGTTTAGATTGAGGCAAATCGCCGATTATAAATTCAGTTTCAAAGCCGTTGTATTGCAATCTTTTTGCGATAACTTCGCTTGCTCGCTTTGTGTTGCAAAAAACAATTACACTTTCGGGTTTTTCTCTTAAAAGAATACCGCATAAAAGCTTCATTTTATCGTCGCTTGAAACATGGTAAAGAAACTGATCGATTTCACTTACTGTGATGCTTTCGCATTCGATTGTTATTTCTTTTGCGTCTTCAGTATATTCCCACGCTAAGTTTTTAACATAAGTATTAAGCGTTGCACTAAAAAGCATTGTTTGGCGTTCATTCGTATTCGGCAAAACTTTGATTAATGTTCGTAGGTCCGGATAAAACCCCATATCAAACATTCGATCAGCTTCATCTATAACAAGAAAACCAACATTGTTCAAATCCATTGAACCGCTTTCTTGCAAATCAATCACACGCCCCGGAGTTCCAACTATAATATCAACTCCTTTTGCAAGTCTCTGTTTCTGACGGTCGTATCCAACGCCGCCATAAAAACTTGCACATTTTAAGCCTGAGTAACGGGCTAGAATTTTTGCTTCTTCTTCAACTTGGACTGCAAGTTCTCTTGTTGGCACCATAATCAATGCTTTTTTGCCTTTTAAATTATCAGCTGATAATAATTGTTGAAAAATTGTAATCAGGTATGCTGCGGTTTTTCCTGTTCCTGTCTGGGATTGTACATAAAGGTCTGTTCCTTGAATTGCACCGGAAAGCACTTTTTCTTGAACCGGTGTACAAGTTTCGTAACCAGCATCAGCAATCCCGCTGAGTAGGTTCGCATTCAGCGAAAGTTCTGTAAAATTCATAGTATCTCTTTGGGTATATATTCTTTCGGTTTAAAACCGTTTTTTTCAAATTATTAAACATTTATAAAAATATCTATTGTTAGTGTATCGTTTTTTGAAGGTTATGAAAAGGCGGTTGCGTTTCGCATTGGGTTCTATCTAAAATTTGGGGTCTTTGTTAGCGAAACGCCAAGTTTTCGTGAACGAAAACTTGAAGATTGGTGTGTCGGGTGGGTTCTATCTAAAATTTGGGTTATGCTGGCGAAACGCCGAAGTTTGCACTTTAATCAGTCGTCTGTCTGATTAAAGTGCCGAGTTTTGCTTCACAAAACTCGTGCGTGGAACGAAAACTTGAGGGATGCGTTTTGCGTTTGGATTGGTGCTATAAATTTGGGATTGTTTTAGCGAAACGCCAAGTTTTTTGCTTGCAAAAAACTTGAAGGATGGTCTGTCGGTGGGTTGGTGCTACAAATTTGGGACTAATCTAGCAAAACCCGTAGTTTTCGCTTCGCCAAACTACAAGGCTTGGGGGGCTGTCCTAACCTGTATGGTTGGTGCCGGAGCAGCGCAGGAGTAGGCTTTTCTGCCGTTATTTGCCAATTTATAAATACCGGCATTTGTCCGATAATTGCTATAAGCAGCATTTTGTAAGGAGGAAAACTTTGAATACGCAGACTATAATCTTTGCTTTTTCATTAACACTATTTGCGGGTCTTGCAACAGGGATAGGAAGCCTTATTGGCTTTTTTTCAAAAAAATTCAATCCAAAATTTTTAGCAGCCGCTTTAGGCTTTTCTGCAGGCGTTATGATTTATGTCTCGCTCATAGAAATTTTTCCAAAAGCAAAAGACGCACTGGAACTTGCCTATGAGGGCAAAAAAGGCTACGTTTTTACCGTACTTGCTTTTTTTATTGGAATGGCACTCATAGCAATTATTGATAAACTTATTCCCCAACATGAAAACCCTCATGAAATGTGCAATATAGATCCGGAACACCTTTCTGCCGCACAACTGCGCCATGAGAAGACTCATTGTAACAAAGAAAATCTTGCAAGAGATGCAAACCAAAACAAACTTATGCGAATGGGCATTTTTTCTGCATTGGCAATTGCAATTCATAACTTTCCGGAAGGCTTGGCAACATTTATGGGTGCGCTTAGAGAACCAGCAATGGGTATAAGCATTGCAATAGCCATTGCCATTCACAACATTCCCGAAGGCTTAGCCGTTTCTGCACCCATATACTATGCAACCGGAAATAGAAAAAAAGCCTTTTTACTGTCTTTTTTGTCGGGCTTGTCGGAACCGGCAGGAGCCCTTATAGGTTTTTTTATACTAAGAAACTTTTTTAATGATACTGTTCTCGGACTCACCTTTGCAGGTGTTGCCGGTATTATGGTATACATTTCATTTGATGAACTTTTACCCACCGCCGAAGAATACGGCGAACACCATATAGCGATTGGAGGATTAATTGCAGGAATGGCTGTAATGGCAGCTAGTTTACTTCTCTTTGCCTAAAGCCTTTCCATACGAGGTAGTATATGAAACATTTATTTCAAAAAATTATATTTGTTCTATTACTTTTTAGCCTTGCAACTGCGCTTTTTGCACAAAAGATTTTAGTGGTAAATACCTACAACCCTAGCTTTCCTTGGGCATCTTCTTTTAATCTTGGCTTACAACAAACGGCAGAAAAAAGCGCAGGCAAACTTGAGCTTTTTTTTGAAGATTTAGACATAACACGATTTAGTAGCGAAGAAGATCAGCAAAATTTTGCCCGCTATGTAACGGCAAAATATGAAAATTATCCTATAGAAGGGATTGTTGGAAACTCCGATCATGCCTGTGCCTTTATTGAAAAATACTTGCATTTTGCAGAAACTCTTCCCAAAGCATATTATACTTCCAGCCTTACGCGCCCCTCAAAAAACACTCTCTGCCTTGACTTTGAATACAACGAAACAATTCCAAAAACATGGAATTTTATGAGCAATGTACAGCCAAAAATTTCTTCTGTTTTTATTGTTGCAGGAGAGTCTCTTTTAACGGAAAATGTATATAATGAATTTTTGAAAGTTGTACCTTCAAACATACCTATAGAATTATACAAAGACTTTACCTTCCAAGAATTAAAAGACAAACTTTCCACACTAGACAGAACAACGGGCGTATTTTTTCTTCCTCTTACGAAAGACCGTAACGGAACACCGGCAATTCCAAAAAAATTACTGGCCGATCTTACACAAATAAGCTCTGCCCCCATTTACACTAGCTGGGAAACACTTAGCGGAACTGGCTGTGTTGGCGGAGAAATGTTGAGCGCACAAAAAATGGCACAAGAATTATTGGCAGGCCTACAACAGTACATAAAAACAGAAACTTTTCATACATCGTATTCGATCTCCTTACCTATTGTAGATTGGACTGCAATAGAAAAATACAGTCTTGTAAAAGAAGCAATCCCTTCCGATGCGCTAATACTACATAAACCCGTTCCTTTTTATATTACTCATGCAAAAGCCATTTTAATCTTGGTTAACATCCTTCTTGCAGCTTTTATATTTATTTTATTAACAAGCAGTATTCTTATTATAAGAGCGTACCGCAAACTTAGAAAAACAAACGAAGATCTTGCCGAAGCACGTAAAAAAGCGGAAGAGCTTTTCCTTTACGACACTCTTACCGGTCTTTTTAACAGACGCGGCATAGAACCCAGAATTGAATATGAACTTAATCGAAAAAAAAGATTTGGTGGCTCCGTTTCTCTTCTTATGGTCGATATAGATTTTTTTAAACACGTTAACGATACCTACGGCCATGATATTGGGGACAATGTTTTAGTAAAGGTAAGTGAAACACTTCTTGATCACAGAAGAAGTACCGATCTTGTATCCCGCTGGGGCGGAGAAGAATTTCTTATTCTCCTTGCCGACACGGAAGAAAACAGAGCAATACTTATAGCTGAAAAAATACGCATAGCCTGTAGCAATATACGCTTTTCCGAGACCAATAATATTACGGTAAGCATTGGCGTAGCAGAGGTTAAGCAAGATGAAAGCTTTGAGTCCTGGTTTAAAAGAACAGATACCGCCTTATACACCGCAAAAAACAGCGGTCGCAATAAAACAGTTTCGGCATCAGAAACTTGTCCGCTCCCTTCAATCCTCGTTGATTCCGTAGGAATCAACAAATCCGTGTGACTAATTTCGTGTTGCCCCCTTCTTTAACCTAAGTAGCCTAATCCCAAATATTGCAGACAGCACGCTTTTGTGTTATTATTGCACAACAGGAGAAAACGTCACTGCTGCAAACGCGACGGAATTAATGGGATTTTGATTTGAGGAGATGCCTTGTTACTTTTTTTTCAATTCCTTTGCTGTTTTTTTAAGATTTTCTAAATAAGCCTTTTCAACAGGACTTAGCGTTTGAGCTTGATACTTTTTGTATTCAGACCTTGCTCTTTCACAGGCTTGCTCATGACTTATTTTTCCTGCATCGGACAATATTTTTCTGTTTCCGGAGGAAAGCACCATATCAAGTTGTTTTACATGGTCACTCATATACATAGGTCTATGTTCTATAGCATTGATTTCTGCCAAATCAAAATAACCGGAAACAAGATTATTTAAAACTTTTAACTCATCCTCTCGTAAATAGTTTTTCGCAATTGTTACATCTTTTAAAGCAGGATGGTCGCCGGAAAAAGAAGTAAGACCCATAAAAGGCTTTTCAGCATCAGCTCGAGTAAATATAACCTCTGCTGCTGTCTGCCCATGAGCTGCATAATGCAGTTTGTTTTGAACAATTTTGAAAAACTGGATGGACACTTTGCTTCGAGGATCATAATCTACACTTGTTGCATACAAATCCAAAACCTGACGATATAAAACTTTTTCCGATGAGCGAATATCTCTAATACGATCAAGCAGTTCCTTCCAGTAGTTGCCACCGGCATTACCTTTGAGGCGCTCATCATCTAAGGCAAAACCTTTTTTAATATATTCTTTTAGTATATTCGTAGCCCAAATTCTAAACTGAACTCCTCTTTGAGACTTAACACGATATCCAACTGAAATGATAACATCTAAATTGTAATAATCTACTTGATAATTTTTACCGTCATTGGCAGTTGTTGCAAAATTTGCAACAACTGAATCTTTAACCAACTCGCCCTCTTCAAAAACATTTTTGATATGCCTTGAAACAGTAGATTTATCTCTTTGGAACAATTCCGCCATCTGATCAAGGGATAACCATACAGTTTCCTCTTGCATATTAACACTTATCTTTGTAAGCCCATCTTCTGTTTGATATATAATCATCTCGCCACGTGCTTGTATATCCATATTTCTATTGTAACTAATTTTAGGATTTTTGCTAGACTTAAGTATTTACGGTTAATCTATAGGTATAAAAGCATTTCACGCCTTTTCAATCGCATCATCATTCAGTAAAAAATCTAAAAGTGAAAGCAAACCACACCCGCAACAGCATCTTTCTTCCCTAAAAACTACTTCTTCCACCAGAATTATATCTACATCCCCATTCTCCGTTGATTCCGTAGGAATCAACAAATCCGTGTGACCCAATTCGTGTTGACCTCCTTCTTTAACCTAAGTAGCCTAATCCCAAATATTGCAGACAGCACGCTTTTGTGTTATTATTGGCCAAGAAGAACTAAACAGGAGGCATACATGCAAAACTGTGCGTATTTAAGCAACTCCGAAAAATATTCCGAATTTCAGTTTAATGAATATTCGATTAGATTCAGAACTTCTTCTCATTTACGAAAGTATACCGAAATTAAACACTGGGACAACGGATACCTTGTCGTAACCGCTGATTATGATACAACCGGAGAGTTGGAAGAATATATAGACTTAATTCCAATGTTAAAAAATTTATTCATTGAACCTGAAATTTTTTTGCCACAGATAAAAGAGGTAAAATTAAAATATGCTTGATATAAAAAAACTGGCTGATGAAGCTGACATAATAATAAACGGATATGCTTTTTTTAAACATGAACTTGGAGCACGGGTTTTAAATCTTAATAACACGACCCATGCAGCAGTGTTTTCAAGAGAAAACGAAGTACTCGAAACAACAATGGATGATATTGAAATTTCTATTGTTAGAGATTATTTGGAACGCAGTTGGAAGTACATGGAGAATGAAATTGCCTAAATATTATGAATTTAAAGTATGCGGCTATTACTTATATTTTACTGCCAAGTGCATTGTTGAAGCATTTCATGTTCATGCAAGTGATTCAAAATTGTCGGAAGAAGATTCTGCAAAATTTTTTGTAAAAGAAAACGGCGACACTGAAATTAAAAAATCAGGCATTTTATCCGAGCAAGAACTAAACGTGATTCAAAAATTTATTAAAGAAAACTATAAAGATATGTATAAAAAGTGGGCAAGTATCAGTGACAAAGGATTTTTTGCCGGGAAATAAAGAAAACGCCTATCCTCTCCCATTCTCCGTTGATTCCGTAGGAATCAACAAATCCATTTGATTACTTTTCTTATCCAATCCCATTTTTCAGCCCGCATCAGGCTTCTATTTTGGGTTAGATTTTTACTTGATTCACCAGTTTTTTCGGTTAGATTTAACGTGATTCAATGCGGTATCTTTAAATATTCTGCTTTTTTTGTTACACTAACGCTATGAAAACACATCAAATGCAAATATTGCGTGAATCTTGCGCAAAGAACGGTCCTCTTTGTGTTGGGCTTGATACTGATCCATCTTATCTTCCACCTGAAGTAATTTCGCTTTACGAAAATCCATCTGAAGCTGTTCTCGCTTATAATCGGGGAATTATAGAAAATCTTGGCGACAAAGCCGGCTGTTGCAAAGTACAAATTGCTTATTACGAAGCAATGGGACTAAACGGCTTAAAAACTTATATTGAAACGCTCAAACTTTTGAAAAAATATAAAATTCCATGTATTTCAGATATTAAACGCGGCGATATTGCAGATACGGCAAAAGCATATGCCCGCGCTCATTTTTCCGGTGATTTTGAAACAGATATTATTACAGTAAATCCCTATATGGGTTTTGATACGCTCAAACCATTTACAGAATGGTGTGCTTCTGCTGGCAAAGGTATGTTTGTACTTTTGCGCACATCTAACAGCGGAATGCAAGACCTTGAAAACCAAAAACTTTCTTCCGGTGCTGTTTTGCTTGACCTTGTTGCAAATGAACTTAATCGCATTTCAGACGAAATGAAAGCTATTTTTAACACCGAATATTGCTCGCCTGTCGGTGCTGTTGTAGGCTGCACTGAAGAAGAAAACGCCCGTTCATTACGCAATGCCTGCCCCAATCTGTTCTTCCTTATTCCAGGCTATGGAACACAAGGCGGACAAGCCCGCATTGCAGCAATTTTGCTTGAAAAAGCCGGCGGAACTGTTAATTCTTCTCGTGGAATTTTGTGCAACTGGAAAAAAGATGATATTCTTGAAGATAAACGCAACAAAAATGCGTTGTTGCTTGATGATATAGTTCAGTCTGCATTGCGCGCAGCTAGTACTGCAAAAAAAGAGCTGCTTTGTGCAAAAACAGAATTATCAACTTAAAGAACAACATAATGAAAAACAAAAATAAATTCGGAATATTTTTTCAAGTATTTTCTGTTCCATTTTTTTTGCAAATTGCATTTCGATTCCTAAAAACAGCATATCATTTGAAAATATGTTGCAAAGAAAAAAAGCTTCAAACACAATCATGGCGATTCAAATTTCAGATTGTCATTTTTCAAAAGAAAAAGAACTTTTTGATTCTCTTGTCAACACTATCAACCAACTTAATCCTGATGTTGTTTTTTTAACAGGAGATCAAATTGTTTCAGTTGAAAGCATAAAAATAATGGAACATTATTTGAGTAAAATAAATGTTCCCTGCCCAAAATTTGTTATAAACGGAAACTGGGAATATACGCTTAGCGCGAAAAAATCAACAAACTCGCCACACGAATCAAAAAATTTTACTGAATACTACAGGGCTCTTAAAGATTCAGGTTTTACAATGCTTTTAAATCAAGGTGAAACTCTCAATTTTAATGGAAAAAAACTCGTTGTTTATGGACTTGATTCTATGCTCGGCGGCAAACCGGATTTTAAAAATTTTACTCCGGTCGAAAACGCAGCAAACGTTGTTCTCGGTCATTGTCCAATGCTTTTTGAGCAATTGGAGCAAGTGCAAAACATTCCGATCGTAATGCTTAGCGGACACACTCACGGAGGTCAAGTGCTGCTTTTTGGAAAAGCACTTTATTTTCCAGCAGGAACCGGAAAATATTATGCAGGTATTTATAAAAACGGAACAAATACACTTTATGTAAGCACCGGAGTTGGCAATAGTTCCCTTGAAATTAGAAACATTCCGCCGTGCATTGAAATTGTTTCATTCATTTTTGATGAAAACAATAATTACAAAGAAACGCTGTTTCAAACTGTAGATATTTTATATTAATGTAAAAATGATATTAAGCTACAGACAAGCGTAAAAAACCATTCATTCCATTTTTAACTTGCGAGCAATAAAAGCACGTGATATAGTTTTTGTAAATATTTTGCTTGTTCATTCTTTATTGCACTTTCTCATTTCGTTGCGAAAGTGCGGATAAAACGTAAACTTGGAATATTTGCTGCACTTCCTCGCTCTGTTTCGGAAGTGCTTAAAAAGTTACTTTCGGAAGCAGAAATTTTCGAAAGAATTATTTTTTATGGAAGGGAAATGAATAATCAGTTTTTGACTTTCAAACTTGACAACTCTCAATATGCTGTTGGAGTTAATAATGTGCAAGAGGTTCTTGAATTTATGCCTATTACAAAAGTTCCGTCTACAACTTCATACATGGAAGGCTTAATTAATTTGCGCGGGCAAGGCATTGCTGTAGTAAATTTGCGCAAAAAATTCGGCATGAACGAAATAGCGTCTACAAAAGAAACAAAAATCATTGTAATGGAAGTTAAAAATACAAAAGGAAACATAGTAAACTTTGGTGCAATAGCCGATTCTGTTCAAGAAGTTATCGATTTATCGGACAATGAAATAAAACCATCGCCAAAATTCGGCAACAATATTGCAGCTCAATTTATTTGCGGAATTGGCAAAAAAGAAGATACTTTTATTATAATTTTAGATATTAATCAGGTTTTCTCGACGGAAGATATTATAAAGCTTGAAAATGTTGCATCTGCAATCAATGATTCCGCCGTATAACGCAAAATTTTTAGTAAAGGAAGAATATCGTTTTTACTGATTATTTTTTATGGCGTTTATCAAGTTCATCAAGAATATCTTTCCATGTTACTTTTTCTTGATACATAAGCACACTCAAAAAATAAAATAAATCAGCGAATTCCCAAACTATCTCTTCTTTTGTTTCTGCTTCATCGGTAAGTTCTTCAGCTTCTTCCATGATTTTCTCACGAACCCGCTCCGGCGTTAAAGTTGCTGTGTAAGAACCGGATCGCGGATTAGCAAAACGCTCTGAAATAATCTCGTAAAGCATTTGCATCGAATATGGGCGATCTGCTGTTGTCTGAAAACAAGTCCATGCACCTGTATGACAGGTGGGACCATGCGGAATAACAGTTGCAAGCACAGTATCTCGATCGCAATCTGCGCGCAATCGTACAACTTCAAGATAATTCCCCGAAGTTTCTCCTTTTGTCCATAGAGTATTTCTACTTCGGCTCCAAAATGTGAGTTTTTTGCTATCAAAAGTCTTTTCAAAAGCCTCTTTGTTTGAAAAACCCATCATCAAAACTTCGCCAGAAACAGATTGCGCAATAACAGGAATAAGAGAGTTTGTGTTTTCTTTTACTTTTTGCCAATTCAGACAACTTATAAATGCATCTTTTAGCGCAACTTTTCCGGTGTAAAGTGCGACACCAAGCTGTACATCGCAACCTAAATGCTCAATTTTAGTTATTTCTTCAACAGAAGAAACACCGCCGGCAACAACAACTCTGCATTTTACAGCTTTTCGTAAAGCTTCCGCTTGTTCCATGCTTGTGCCTTGCATACAGCCTTCTTTTTCAACGCATGTAAATAATAATTCATCTGCATATTTTTCAGCTGCTTTTGCGCCTTCAATCAAAGAAATCTCAACAGTTTCTGTCCAGCCTTTTACTGCAATTTTTCCATTTATAGAATCTACGGAAATAATAATGCGCTCTTTGCCGATAGCGGCAGTGAGTTCATCTAAAAAAGCAATGTTAAGAACTGCTCCTTTTTTTTGCTCTTCAACATTTGCCCATGCAGCAGAACCGATAATAACTTTTTCGGCTCCAAGTGATATCAATTCTTTTGCCCGCTTAACTGTACGAATGCCGCCGCCGGTGCGCACATTGCCTTTTCGCAAAAGGCTTTTTAAAAGAGTCGTGTTGGGTGTTTCGCCTTTTTCGTTTATGTTTCCAAGCGCAGCATCAAGGTCAATTACTGCAACTTCGCCGTATAAGTCAAAATCTTTTATAAGTGAATCTGCATCGCTTCTTTCCAGCAATTTTTCTTTGCCGTTTTTTAACTGAACAACTTTGCCATCTTTTAAATCTATTGAAGAAATTACCATACAAAAACATTAACAGAAAACGCTTATTTATGGAAGATGCTGAACAACTTAGAACTTCTTGAAAAAGTCCGACAACAAAGCAAGTACAACGTTAGTACAACGTTAGAACAAAGTTAGCCACACCAATAAAATCAACCTAAACGATTTAATGCTTGTTCCGCTTCGCGGAAAGACGGTCTTAGAGTAAGAGCTTTTTTATAAGCTTCTTTTGCTTTTTCGGAATTGCCGGCTTTTTCACGGGCTATACCCAATCTGTACCACCACAATGCTATAGACGGCTCTTTTTTTACAGCATGAGAATATGCAATATCGGCATGGTGATTTTTTCCTTCTATGCGATAAATTTCACCCATAAAAAAATATGCGGTTGATGCTCGATCTCCGTTTGGAAGCGCATCAACATAACGCTCAAGATTCCGCAACGATTCGGCATATCTATCCATGTAAAAGAAAGTTTCGCCTAAGTTTTCAATAATGCGATATTCGTTCGGGTTTATTTTTAATGCTTTTTGAGAATTTTCTATAACTTCATTATATTTTTTTAATCTGAAAAGTGCCCAGCACATCACAACATAAGATTCTATATTGCTGTCGTTTTCTAAAAGTTCGTTTTTGCATACAGAAACAGCTTCGGTGTAATAAGAATTTGCACTATCAATAGAACCAGCTTGTTCCAAGTTACGCCCGCTACGATAGAGAGCAAGTGCATCTTGAGGAAAAACGACTGAGCTTAGTACACAAACTGCTAAAATTACAAAACAAAAAATCTTTTTCATACGGCAAGCATATCACGAAGCAATGCCCTAAACAAGCATTAATCGGTTAAAAATTTGAAACTTTCGTACATGTTAAGCTTGAAATTTAGCCATTTACCTGCAATTTGTGTTACAATGTACAAAACAAAGAGAGAGTTTGCATATGAAAAGCAAAGCTGAAATTGCTGAAGAACAAAAAGCTTATATCGATAGCTTAAAGCAAAAAACAGTAGATTTTTTATATACGATTGATAAATCTCAAATTGAAACAATTCTTCTTTCCGGAGCTGTTGCACGCGGGGATTTTTTTCCGGAACAAGATAGATTTTCATGTTCGTGTCGGAAAATTTTATACGGTGATACTTGCTTTCATAATAGCGAAAATAAATTTTTAAATATGTTTTCAACCAAGAATATCATTGAATGTTCCAAAGCTGAATTTGTAGATTTAACTGTTATGAGAAAAGAAAATTCCAATATAAAAGCCGAAGATATTTTTGGGAAAAACGAAGATAAAAACGTTCCGTCTTTACACAGCATTAAGCGAAATAAAATTTGGTATAAAATAAATTTTATTGATTTTGTGAATTTTGAATCTTTTAGACAAATGCAAATTCCGCAACGAAGTGAATTGCTTGAATCTAGAATTCTTTACGATATAAACCAAAAATATCAAAACGAGCTAATGCAAATTGATATTTGGTCACGGGTAGATTTTAAAAAGCAGCTCCTCGAGGAATTCAAGTATATTATTTATTTGCTTGGTGAACATAAAATTGATCGCTGGAATCGTCATCAAGTATATGTTCAAATGAATAAAAACTTAAATGCGGCAATAAGAACTTCAATTCATTGTCTTTATTATATAAACGGTCTTTATTATGCTGCTGAAGATAAATGCTTGTATTATTCACTTTCGCTTGAAAAAATACCTGAAAATTATTCTCGAATTATATTTGATTTATGTACCCAAAAATTAAACGATGAAAAAGATTATTTTCGTCGTGAAAGCATTTTTAAATCTGAAATTTTGCGATATATCGAACAATTCATTTATCTTTAATTTTATTTTTGAAAATATTTTCGATGTGTTTTGAGTAATTGCTGATTTTCGAAAAATATTCACGAAATTCAGTTTGAAATTCAGTTTGCTGATTTAATTTTTATTTTTCTCATAAATTCGCGGAAAAAATAAAAGCAAAAAAACAGACATAAAAACTGTTATGGTAAGAATAAAAACCAAATCCAACAAAGGGCTTTTTTTGAAATATAAAATTAAAGTTGAAAAAATACCGCTTTGAAGTACAAATAACATTGTATGTGGAACTTGTTTGTTGTTTTTTAAGAAAAAAAAGAGTAACAAAAATTCTGCCAAAGCATAACCAAAAAGTATATGAACGGCTACAGAAAATTCCAATTTTTTTATATAAATGCAGAGAGCAGATGCTAAAATTATTGCAAAAAAACGCAAGCTTGAGATTAATAAGTCGATTTTTTTACTACTACAGATTTCTTCTCTATTCATATTCGTTAAGCTTTTAAAAATAAAATTAAAAAGGAATTGATGTCAAAAACTCAAAAATTACTTGAGAAATTATAACGTCTTTTTAATTTAAAAGCATCAGTATCATCCTACTATTTGCATTATCTAATATCGCTTTATTCGATGCAACTTCCTTGCTTTATTCCTCTTTATTAAGACTCTTTCTTAATTTGTTCCGGCATTCTATACATATCTTTTTATGCATACATTTGCTTGAGTTGCATTTGTGTACATTGTCTAATTCCATGAAATCTGTATCTTTGTGAAAATAAATAAACCCCGACACATTGCATCGCATTGCATCGGGGTTATTCTCTAAAGTTTTATTTACAAAGCTACGTTTTTAAAATCAATTTTATAAGCTTTGAGGTTATCGCTTAATTCGAGAAATTTTTGTTCCCTCAAGAGAAAGATTATACATAAGACCTTTCTGGTCAAGAATAAAAGCAAGAACCGGTTTTTCTTCTGTGTAGTTAGTATCAACAGTAGCACCAACTCCAAATGTAATAACTGCAACAGAAGCATCTACGCCGGCTTTCCAACCATCGCTGTCAACAAACTTGTTATAAGCATCTTTTGTCATAAAAAGATAAATAACAGTTTTTTTCTGACCGCCAAGCTGCCAACCGACAGACGCTGAAGCTGTGCTGTAATATTCAATAGTTTTCTTGCCTTTTAACAAAGCTCCTTCACCATATTCGCCGCCAAGTCCAACACCGACCTTGTAAACTTCAGGAAAAACCAACATACCTACAGCTTGATTCAAAAGGTTCGGTACGCCTTTTTGAGCTTTGAAAATCTCAAGAGCATCTCTAACTCCAATATCAATGGCTTCTGCGGACTTCGCAAACATCATCGTAGGAATAAACAACGAAATAACAAGAACTATTGCAAGGGCTGTACCAATTTTATTTATTTTTCGTGTTTTCATCAAAATCCTCCTATTAAATAAATAAAAGTTCTAATGGAAATGTATTGAATGCATAATTAATTGCATAAATTAAGAATTTAGTGCATAAAATCTGCAAACTTTAAGATAAAGCAACATACTCTCGCAACATTATAAACAGTTTTTCTGAAAAAATGTAACAAAAATTACAAAAAAAGTGAATGTAGTAATTCGTAAGCGATTTTGTCCAAAGGATTCGTAAGGAGAGAAAATCTTCCCTACATGAACACATTAGTCTGATATAGCGAGTTTTGTAAAAGATGTTTTAAATCCGGAATCACCGAAAATTCGCAACTACAAACGAGTGAACAAAAAGAGATGAAATAATAAATTGACAATACAGTTTTTGAAAATTATAATCAAATCATTTATTAGATAATATTAATTATTGGAGTGAAAATGAAAAAAATAAAAATGTTTTGTATGTTTTTTGTCTTAGCAATTTTGCTTATTCCTGTTTGTTTTGCAGATTCTGAAACAGATGCTTTCTTTAGCACCATGAACATAAAAATGGAAGAACTTCCGGATATGAATTTAAAAATCTCAAATACAGAAATAACACAGAAACTATTTGTAGCAATTATGGGTGAAAACCAGAGCTATTTCAAAGGTGAAAATATGCCGGCAGATAGCGCAAGTTGGTATGATGCTATTTATTTTTGTAATTTGTTAAGTGAAAAACTTGGACTTGAGCCTGTTTATATAGTCAACGGAAATACTGACGTATCTAAATGGAATTATACCCCCTTAAGAGGAAAGTCTATTGATGGGAATATTGCACAAGATTTAGATGTTTCCGGTTTTAGGCTTCCAACAATTAAAGAATGGAGTTATGCGGCACTTGGCGGTGAAATGTATGATTTTGCAGGAAGCGACACTGTTGATACAGTTGCATGGCATTGGCAGAATAGCGATTACAAACCTCATGAAGTTGCACAGAAAAAACCAAACAAATACAATCTTTATGATATGAGTGGTAATTTGATAGAATGGGTTTGGGAGTCAACTGATGGCAAAGCTAACGGGAAAAGGCGTATTGTCTGCGGAGGATGCTGGGGTATGTATGCTGACAAAATGAAATTAAATGATTTTTATTATTACCCAACAAAAAGCAGAGAAAAGTTTATCGGTTTTCGAATTGTTTGCAAATCAAGCAAAAATGAAACATAGATACCAAATCTAATATATTAATTAAGCCTTGTATTTTGTCGAAAACAACAAGGCTTAGCCGTACAATCCTTAATTTATTGTATATCCTCAAGCAATGTCGCAAATTTTTGATTTGCTTTGATATGTTTCCTTGATTAGCAAAGTGCAAGATACAAACATTAATACCGTACAAAATAAAAATGTTCTTGAAGTCGAGGCAAACACTGTCGGTGAAAAACCACTAAGACCTTTTGTCAACACAATTTTCACAGCAGTTTAAGGTGTATCATGCCGCTTGTTCTACCAGATCAACGATCTGGAATGATTGATACATTTCATCCGGGTTTAGGTACCCAACTCCCTGATAAAACCGCTCCGTATTGCTTTATGTAACTAGGCTTCATGAAAAAGTCTTTTAAGTAACCATAAATATGAATTATAAAAAGATTCGACCTGTTTATAATCGTTTTTTTACTGTAATAGTAACATTGTAGTTATTCCAACTTAATTTTTCGATATATGTGTATCCATCAACAACACTGATTGTCATTTTTGCGCCAAACTCAACTGCCGCTCCCGCTTTCCCTCTAACGATCGGTCGCACATGCGGTTGACTTA
>JAAYQG010000189.1 GCA_012519415.1 Treponema sp.
ACTTTTTTATTAATGAATCAATAATTGTTAAAGATACAAAAGGTATCAAGTTTGAGTTTAGAGAAGAAGGTGGTGAAGATATGAACGATGTAATTCATATTGTTAGAGTTCCACGTGATCCAGAATATGATTATCTAATTAGTATAGATGGTAATAAATTTGGCACTCCTTACGATTCTACAATTATGAAAGGTTTTAGTGATAAGAATTTAGTTAAGGAAGGCTGGGAAGAAGTTATAGCAACTAATGGCAGTATCTTCTATTACTATGATAAATCATGCTATGCTGAAGGTTTAGAAAAATCAAGAGGAGTAAACAATCAACCTTTTGATATGCACGCAGTTAGTAAATTCAAAGATACTATGGCTCTTGGTTGCAAGTGGAATGGTGACTTAGATATTGACTACCAACGCAACATCCAAGCAAATATAAATAACTACTATGGAGCTATAACTGGAGCATTTGGCTTACTTAAAAATGGCTATAAAAACACTGCTGGAGCAGAGCTAGAAAACATTAGAAATGGTTTATATAGTGGTTTAAGTGGTAGAACTGTATGGGGCTATGATTCAAAAACAGATACATACATGGTAATTAGTCACCCTGGTGTAACTGGCAAAAGTGGTATACGTGGTGATGCTTTAGTTGAGCTATGCAAAAAAGAAGGCATGACTGATGCAATTTGCTTAGATGGTGGCGGTTCAAGATGGTTGAGGTTTGAGGGTAAAGAATTAGCTACAACTACTAGAAAGGTTAAAAATGCAGTCATTCTTTATAGAAGAAAGAAAAAAGGAACTATTTTAGATGAACCAATAAATAAACCAGTAGAAGAAACTAAACCTCAAGATGCATCACCTAAAGAAGAAATTAAAGAGCTACTAGCTAAGCTAATTGAGTTAGTAGAAAAATTATAGAAAGGACTATTAAATATGGCAGAATTTATGATGGAGTATCAAGAATATATCTTTAAAATAGTGATTTTTACAATTATTTTAAGTGATTTATCTATCGGTAATATTGCTGGAAGGACTTACTTTAATACCAAAAGAAAAAAAGAACTATTTGATAAAGGTAGATTCTTAAATGGTATTTTTAAAGGGTTCTTAGTGTTAATTATTATCATTGTTTTGACTGGCTCTTATTTAGGATTTATTTATGTCGATATGGTAGATGAAAGTTTAATAGATCCTTTACTTCTTTTATATGCGGTTGCTATTATCAACTTTGGAAAACTAATTGTAACTCTAGCTGATATCTTTGAGTTTGATATAGCACAGTTAAAAACGCAGAAGTTACCTAAAGAGTTGAGTAAAGTTGAGAAAAGCGAAGAAGAATATGATGAAGATATGCAAGCTTTACTTGATAATATAAATGATAAAAACACAGAAGATGAATTCATTAAGGTGTTTGAACCGACAGAAACAGAAACAGAATCGGTAGAGGAAGAAGGTGATGCACCTTTAGAATATGAAGTGAAAAATTGGGAGGTGGTATAGATGGATGCACAAACATATAAAGCATTAGTAGATGTAGTTAAGTATCTATTAGGTATCATGTCATCGACAATAATTATTATGACTTTTCTATCAAAGTCTAAAGAATTTAATCCGTTAAGTAAAATACATGGGAGGTTAGATGATCATGAAACTAAAATCGAAGAGAACAGGAAAATGATTAAAAAAACCACAGAACTTTTAGGCCAAAGAGTATTGACTGTTGATGAATATATGGAACAGTCACAAGAAGAAAAGTATATTTTATTGAAATCTATATCAGCACTCCTAAATCATGCGGCAAATCCTAATGGCACTTGCAAAGAGATTGAAAAAGCCTCTGAGGAACTAAAAGATTATTTATACAAAAAATAGAAAAGCCTATCTCTTAATCGAGGTAGGCTCTTTTTTTTATGTCTTGTTCTATCAAAGATTTGATATAACCTTGTTTGTTTGATTGCTTTTCTAACCAAGCAATCAAATGATGTTCGGTATTTATGTTA
>JAAYQG010000037.1 GCA_012519415.1 Treponema sp.
AGTCGGCGATATGACACTTATAAAAAATACATTAGGTGCCAACTACGATGCAATGCTTAAAAATTATTATAAAGCACTTCTGCCACCATACAATAGACAAAATACTCCGTCTTTTTATAAAGATGCAGCATTTCAAGGATATACACTTCCAAAAATAAAAATTGATGAAGTTATTTATTGGAAAATTGAAAATGGACAAATTGTTAATGCTGGTCCGGTAGGAGCCCCTAAGATTTTTGAAAAAACAGATACACTTCCTAACTTACGCCCTTACGGTATGATTATTCAGCGTATTTCAACAGGCGGAAATGGCGGAGCTGCTACAATAACAGTTTCAAAAAGCGCAACAGAAAATTGCTACATTGTAGTTGTAAAAAGTGATGGAACAATAGAAGAATTCCTACCAAGTTCATGCATGCAAGATTAAGTATTTGTATTTATACACAAATCTTTGAAAACACAACGATTACATCATACAGAAAATTCACTACAGTTTAATTGGGCAGAATGTCCAATTAAACTGTAAAACCAGCTAGACTTCTTTTAATGCAGAATGAATATCTTGCAATGAAAAACTTTCGCACTTTTGTTGACTCGCAATAAGAGCCGCTTTGTTTATTACGGATTCAATCTGTGCTGAACAAAAACCATCAAAAAGTTTTGCTAGTATTTCAAGCGAAACATCATTATCAAATTTTTTAGATTTCAAAAATTTAGAAACAAGTTCTTTTCGCATTTCAAAATTCGGAAACGGCACAACATACTTTGCATCAAATCTTCCGGCACGTATTAAAGCTTCATCTAAAACTTTACGGCTGTTTGTTGCTGCAAGTACAAGCACCCCCTGATTTTGCGTAAATCCGTCAAGTTCATTTAATAACGCAGTTACAATGCGAGTATTTTCTGTTTCAATTGCTGAACCTGAATAATTGCGTTTTGTGCCTATTCCATCAAATTCATCAATAAAAACAATACATGGCGCATTTTTTCTTGCTTTTTTGAAAAGCAATTTAACTTTCATAGGACCAATCGCCATAAACATACTCTGAAAATCTGTAGCTTTTGCCGGAATAAAATTGACTTTTCCCTCTCCTGCCAAAGCACGAGCAAAAAGTGTTTTGCCGTTACCGGGTGCACCTTCAAGAAGAACCCCTTTAGGCATCCTTATTCCCTGTTGTACATAAAATTCAGGCTTATGCATTATCTCAATTATTTGGAGCATATCCTTTTTAAGCTGAGTCATCCCGATTACGTCGCTAAAAACAACACCTGTTTTTCGTACAACCTTAAAAGTGTTTGGGCTTATAAATTTACGGAATGCAACAAAAAATATCCCAAAGAAAAATAAATAAAACAAAAGATCAAAAACAAGTGAAATTGTTTCATTCATAGACTTACTGTTTGAAACTTTCACATCATTTAGCAACAACTCCTCTTTTAATGATAGCGAATCAGGGTTTTGAACAATGTATTTTGTTCCGTCTTTTAAGGTTATTTCAAGATTTTCCTCTTGAAATAAAACAGCTGCAACAGATTTTGCTTTTAAGTCGGTTTGAAACTTAGAATATGACGAAATTTCTGTTTTTGAAAAACGAAATAAGGCGATTGCTGCTGCAATTAAAATCAAAACAAAAAAACCGAATAATTTTTTTTTCCGATTTCTCGGATGTAGTGAGAATTTTCTCATAATTAACCTTTCTTCTACATGATTGGAAATATTAAAATATAATCAAACAAGTTTAACTTTTTTTAGATTAAGCAGCAAGACAACCTGCAAAACTAATGGTAAGCAGTAAAATATAATTCCCCATAAAGAAAGGTTTCCAACCAACTGTTATAATGGAAATTGAAAGACCAAACAACAGGAGGAAGAAAACCTTTATGGAAAGCATATCACGAAAAGAGAGA
>JAAYQG010000038.1 GCA_012519415.1 Treponema sp.
AACAAAGTTAAAATAACTAAAAAAAGATGACAAGAGCATTTTTATTTAGTAGAATACTTTACACGAAGCTTTCTAAAACAGAAACTTTACGTCAAAAATGTCAAACATTTCTTTATGCTTTAGTTTGTATGGAAGGTTCAATGCCATAAAAACAAATGTCAAGACGGAAAATTGAATCTAACTACAATCCTACTGCGAGCAACAACCACGCTATCGCTTAAAGCAATCTTTTATTGAAATAGTTTTGACAACAAATCTTTTAATTATGGGAGAGTGATGTGTAGCTCGGCAAAGATTGCGCCTCACTACACATCAACAAGTTTGCGTCGCAAACTTTGTTATTTATTGCTGTTTTTCACTTCGTTGCAAAACAGCGTAAAAACTCAATTCGGAAGTTGAAACTTCCTCATCGACTTTTTATAGGGGTGCTAACGAAAACCTTGCCGAAAATAACGGCAAACTTTTCGTTTTGCCAAGTTTGCGTCGCAAACTTTGTTATTTATTGCACTTTCTCATTTCATTGCGAAAGTGCAGTAAAAAGTTACATCGAAAACTGATGTTTTCTCAGTAACTTTTTATAGGGGTGTGTATGAAAAAACGGGTCTTAATAAGTATTGTTCTTATTTTTTCAGTCTTTTTTGTTTTCGCCGGAGGAAAACGCGAAGAGGTTGTAATTAGAAGTGTGGCGGATTTAAATGGAAAAAGAATCGGAGTTCAACAAGGAACAACCGGAGAGCTTTATGTTCAAGAAAATGTAAAAAATGCAAAGCTTTCTTCTTTTAGAAGCGGAATAGATGCAGCACTTGATTTAAAGAACGGTGCTATTGACGCAGTTGTTCTCGACGAATTACCTGCAAAAGAAATTGTTTCTAAAAACAACGATTTAATGATTGTTACAGATAAATTTGCCAGAGAAGAATATGCTATTGCCGTAAGAAAAAGCGACATGGAACTTCTAAACAGCATAAACACAACTATCATTAATATGAAACGATCCGGCGATTATAAAAAGCTAGTCGATGCATTTATGCCGACAGACGGCAAAATCCGGATTCCTAAATCTGAAATTATTACAAGTTCAAAAACAATAAAACTTGGAACTAACGCGACTTTCCCGCCATTTGAATATGTCGAGGGAAAAGATATTGTCGGTTTTGATATTTCTGTAGGTGAAAAAATAGCAAAAGATTTTGATGCTCGACTTGAAGTTGTAAACATGAGTTTTGACAGTCTTATTCCAGCCCTTTCTTCCGGAGCAATTGATTTTATTGCAGCCGGAATGTCTGTTACAGAAGAGCGAAAAAAGAATGTTGCTTTTTCTATTCCGTACTTTGAGTCTGAACAAGTAATTATTGTAAGAAAACCAAAAGAATAACAACCGGACTGTCGAGTTTCTATAGAGAGGGAACCTGTAACTTCGAACTTCGAGCGGTATCCTCTCTTGAAAAAGGCTTCTGGCTTGCTTTAGTAACTTAGTATAGTTCCTTCTTAGGAGGGTTTCTTTGATTCAGTCATTTATTGATACCATAATAGTCGGAAGCCGCTGGATTCTGCTTTTACAAGGTCTTGGAATTACTGTTCTTATTGCAGCTTGCGCAATTTTAATTGGCACTGTTTTAGGATGTATATTTGCTTTACTGAAAATTTCAAAGCATAAGATTTTGCGTGCAATTGCAACAATATACACAACAGTAATTCGCGGTATTCCTCTTGCAACTCAACTTATGATTTTCTATTTTGTAGTTTTTGCACCGCTAAAACTAGACAGGCTATTAGTTGCAATTCTTGCATATGGAATAAATTCCGGCGCATACTGCACGGAAATTTTTCGAGCCGGTATTCAAGGCGTAGACAGAGGACAAACAGAAGCAGGCAGGTCTTTAGGATTAAACAAAAGCCAGACATTGCTAAAAATTGTTTTTCCCCAAGCAGCAAAAGCAGTTCTTCCCACATATACAAGCGAATTTATTGTGCTAATCAAAGAAACATCTGTTGCAAGTTTTATTGCTGTAACAGATTTAACCAAAGCAGGCGACATGATTAGAAATGCAACATACAATGCATGGATTCCGCTTTTGACATCTGCCGCTATTTATCTGTGTCTTACAGTAGGATTAACAAAATTTTTTGGGATTTTTGAAAAAAGGATGGCTCGCAGTGATAGAAGTTAATAATCTCGTAAAAAAATTTAAAAACTTGCAAGTCATAAACGACGTTTCAACAAAAATAAAGCAAAAAGAACGAGTTGTGATTATAGGTCCATCCGGTTCCGGGAAAAGCACTTTTTTACGATGTTTGAATTTACTTGAAACACCGGACAAAGGTACAATTTTTTTTGAAGGCATAAATCTTACACATAAAAAAACAGATATAGACAAATTACGACAAAAAATGGGCATGGTTTTTCAACATTTTAACCTTTTCCCACATCTCAATGTTTTGCAAAATATAACACTTGCTCCTTTAACGCTCAAACTAAAAACAAAACAACAAGCGCAAGAGGAAGCTTTAGAACTGCTTGAAAAAGTCGGTCTTGCAGATAAAGCCAATTCATATCCGTCAACGCTTTCGGGCGGCCAAAAACAAAGAATTGCGATTGTTCGCTCTTTAGCAATGAATCCGGACGTAATGCTTTTTGATGAACCGACTTCGGCTTTAGATCCTGAAATGGTAAATGAAGTTTTAAACGTTATGGAGCAGCTTGCAAAAGACGGGATGACAATGATTTGTGTAACTCACGAAATGGGCTTTGCAAAAGAAGTTGCTGACCGTATAATTTTTATGTATGAAGGAAAGTTTTTAGAAGAAGGAGCACCGAAACAGATTTTTACATCACCACAAAACGAAAGAACTGCACACTTTTTACAAAGCGTTCTTTAATTAATTTGATACTTATATGTTGAATTTTTGAAAAAAGAAGATTATAAAAAGAGGATTAATTTTTTAGTCAAGCAAAATGAATTGACTAACAAGTTTAATTATCACCGACTATTATGGGGAGGTTCTAACGAAAGGTTTGCCGAAGATGGCGACAAACCTTTCGTTTTGCCAAGTTTGCAACGCAAACTTGTTTATTAACTTGCACTTTCTCATTTCATTGCGAAAGTGCGCTAAAAAGCCAACTTCAAAAGTCTGAAGATTTTTCGTTGGCTTTTTATAGAAGATGCTAACGAAATCTTTGCCGAAG
>JAAYQG010000039.1 GCA_012519415.1 Treponema sp.
ATTAATCAAGAATTTCCGGGAACATCTGGAAGTCTTGGTTGTGCAATTTCAGAAGCTGTTGAACATGCACTTAAAAATGAAGGCTATCGTTATGTGTTAGGTTCGGTTTTGAATCAAGTTTTACTTCATCAAAGTATAATTGGACTTGAAACTAAAACCGCGCTTGAGAAATATAACATAAAAGCAGATATTATAATCGGTTGTGCAGGAGGTGGTTCAAATCTTGGCGGATTAATAAGTCCTTTTATGGGAGAAAAACTAACTGGAAAGAACGATTATCATTTTATTGCAATTGAACCTGCAAGCTGTCCAAGCTTTACTCGCGGAAAATATTTATATGATTTCTGTGATACCGGAAAAGTTTGCCCTATGGCAAAAATGTATACACTTGGTAGCGGTTTTATTCCTTATGCAAATCATTCAGGCGGATTACGCTACCATGGCATGAGTTCCATTTTGAGTGAACTGTACGATGAAGGGCTTATTGAAGCACGTGCTGTAGAGCAAACAGAAGTCTTCAAAGCTGCCGAAACTTTCACACGAGTTGAGGGTATTTTGCCGGCACCGGAAAGTAGCCATGCAATAAAAGTTGCAATAGATGAAGCATTAAAATGCAAAGAAACAGGTGAAACTAAAAACATTGTTTTTGGTCTTACTGGAACTGGTTATTTTGACATGAAAGCTTACGAACAGTTCAACGACGGCAAAATGAGCGATTACATTCCAACAGATGCAGAACTACAAAAAGGCTTTGACGGAATTCCACAGTTTCCCGGAAATGAACATTAAGAATTATAAAATTTAATGGCTTAAAGCAAAACAACGGATTAGACTTGCAAAATCTACAATGCTTGTTACTTACATTCATTATATTTCGTAAGCCTAATCCGAATTTTTATAGATTTTTTTTAACTGTAAAATTTTTTTATCAATCAACAAATTAACCACACAAATTCAAAGATTATTTCAAGAAATATTTCTGAAAAGCTCTTTTTTTCCACTTACCGAAAAAATGCTATCTTTTATAAGAAAAAATATTTACAAGGGCTTGTGCAGAAAAAAAATTTCGGTTAGTTTCAATAAATAATCAAAAAATAAAGCTGCCGTTGACAGATTTGGTCATCCCAGTAATGGAGAAAGTAGATGCTTGAAAAAAAGGGCACTAATGGACGAACTTCGATGCAAAGCGTTCGGAGTTTCGTTCGTTCTCACAAGATTTCGCAGGCGAGTACATTCCCATATTGCGACGCAAGTGTTGATGTATGTACCCACCGCACGAATCAGTATTACATTACCAGACAGGATTCCACTGAATCTAACGCTCGAAGCTATCCCCGCAAATTTCCATTTGCGCTTGCGAAAGCACGGGGGTCGTGGATTGAGGACGTAGAAGGAAACAAATATCTGGATTTTTTATGCGGAGCTGGAACGCTCGCGCTTGGACACAACGATCCTGAAATAAATCAGGCTATGGTTGATTTGATTACATCGAATGCACCGTTGCATACATTGGATTTAACAACGCCGGTTAAAGACGAATTTGTGCATACTTTGCTTGATTTGCTTCCTTTGGAACTGAAAAACAATGCAAAAATACAATTTTGCAGTCCTTCAGGAACAGATGCGACAGATGCCGCTTTGAAGCTGTGCAAAACAGCAACAGGACGCTCATCAATTATTGCGTTTGGCGGCGGCTATCATGGAATGGGGCACGGTGCTTTAGCTTGTACAGGAAATTTAGCAGCTAAAGAAAAAGTAAACGCTCTTATGCCGGATGTGCATTTTTTTCCATTCCCATATTCTTACCGCTGTCCTTTTGCTATTGGCGGTGATGATGGAATAGATGCAGCATGTGCATATTTTGAGCGCACACTAAAAGACCCTGAATCGGGCATAACAAAACCCGCCGCCGTTATTATTGAATCAATACAAGGCGAAGGTGGTGTTATTCCTGCCCCGATAAAATTTTTGCAGACAATCAGGCGAGTTACAAAAGAGCTTGATATTCCGTTAATTGTAGATGAGATTCAGTGTGGTATAGGCAGAAGCGGCAAATTTTTTGCTTTTGAATATGCCGACATTGTGCCTGATGTAATTTTACTTTCAAAAGCTATCGGCGGCACACAACCGATGGCTGTTGTTGTCTACAACAAAAAACTCGATAAATGGATGCAAGGTGCTCATACCGGAACTTTTCGCGGGAACCAACTTGCAATGAAAGCCGGAACAGTTGTAATGAACAGAGTTTCAAATGCTGATTTTCTTGCAGAAGTTATAAAAAAAGGCAATTATATTGAAAAACGTCTTATCGAACTCAAATCAAAAGTTTCAATTATTGGAGATGTTCGAGGTAAAGGCTTAATGCTTGGCATTGAATTTGTAAATCCGAAAGAAACAATAGATTCAATAGGTTCTTTTCCTGCAAGCGGAGAAGTTGCAGCCGAAGTTCAGTATAAATGCTTTGAGAAAAAACTTGTTGTTGAAAAAGGTGGTCGCAACGGTTCTGTTATGCGCTGCTTATGCGCTTTAAACATAAGCGATGATGACCTTGTAAAAGCAATTGATATTTTTGAAGAAGTAGTTATTGCTGTAAATAAAAAATACGGAAAATAATTGACGTGAAAAAAACTCCTCTTTTTTTAACAAATGAAAAAGATGCAAAAGATGCTTACTGTCGCATCATTGCACAGACTGCAAATGCGGTAGTAGCTTCTATTGCTGATGATTCTGCTTATTCAGGTCCGACGCCGCAGCAGCTCAAAGAATTAATTAAAGTAGATGATATTTTGCCTAAAAACGGATTAGGCTTTCAAAATGTAATGGAATGCTTAAGCAAACAGATTTTACCCAATTTTTTACGGACTTCATCAACAAATTACATGGCACATCTTCATTGTCCTGCTACAATCGAAAGCATTGCAGCGGAACTTATTCTTTCTACATTTAATCAATCAATGGATTCTTGGGATCAGTCGCCGGTTGCAACAGAAATTGAGCTTGAAGTTATAAAAATGCTTTGCAGCCTTTATGGTTTTAATTATGAACAAGGTGCCGATGGCGTTTTTACTTCCGGCGGAAGTCAATCTAATCAAACAGCCATAATTCTTGCAAGGGATTGGTTTTGCAGCACAAAACTGAATTATGATATAAAAAAACATGGTCTTCCTGAGAATTTCAGAAAACTCCGTATGTATACTTCTAAAATTTCACATTTTTCAATGGAAAAAACCGCCCATGTTTTGGGACTCGGCTATGAAAGCGTTGTAAAAGTTCCTGTTGATGCGCAAAAACGCATGGATATAAACATACTTACATCATTGATTGAAAACGACATAAAATGCGGCAATATTCCGTTTCTTGTTGTTGCTACAATCGGAACAACAGATTTCGGTTCTATTGATTCGGTTTCAAAAATTGCACAGATTTGCCAAAGACACAACATATGGCTCCATGCTGATGCAGCTTACGGTTCGGGTGTTGTTCTTTCAGAAAAATACAAAAACCGCATTGCAGGTCTTGATAGCTGCGATTCAATTACAGTTGATTTTCATAAAATGTTTTTACAGCCAATTAGCTCAAGTGCCGTACTTGTAAAAAACGGTAGTACATTTGAAGCACTTACGATTCATGTTGATTATCTTAATCGCACTGAAGATGAAGAAGACGGATATACAAACCTTGTAGATAAATCTTTGCAAACAACAAGGCGTTTTGACGCACTTAAAGTTTGGGTTGCTTTTCAGACAAGAGGCAAAGACGGCTGGAGTAAGATAATTTCAACAAGCATGGAAAATGCAGATTATCTTTATGAAAAACTCCAAAAAGACGATGATTTTATAGTTGTTACAAAACCGGAAATAAGTTCCGTTGTTTTTAGACTAAAAGGCGGAGACGAAATAAACAAAAAAATACGCCGAAAACTTATACATGAGCATGGTGTAGTAATAGGTCAAACTGTAAGCGACAATTTTGTCTGTCTCAAATTTACACTTTTGAATCCGCTTATTACGCATACAAAAATTGATTCACTTGTTGAACTTATTAGAAAATTGGGGAAAATCTGATGTTTGTTGATAGAGGAAAACCTCCGGCACAAGAATTATTAGAGTCGCTGCGCCAGAAAAAACTACATATTGCTACAGCAGAATCTTGCACCGGCGGTATGATTAGCACAACTCTTACATCAATTGCTGGTTCATCTGATGTTGTAAACGGCGGCATTGTAAGTTATACAAATAAAGTAAAACATGATGTGCTTGGTGTTAAAACAGAAACTCTTGAAAATTTTACAGCAGTTAGCGAAGAATGTACAAGGGAAATGGCTGAAGGTGCTGCAAAGCTTTTATGTGCAGAAACTGCAATATCTATAAGCGGCATCGCAGGCCCAACTGGCGGCACAGAAAATCAGCCGGTCGGTACTGTCTGTTTCGGTTTTTATGTGCAAGGTGTTATAAGTAGCACAACAAAACATTTTTCAGGCGATCGCCAAGAAGTGCGATGCAAAGCTACAATTTTTGCAATTCAAAATCTTCTTGAAAAAATCAAATTTTTATAACTAAATGAATCTCGATTTCGCTTGAGTAAAATCGAATGAAACGATGTACTAAAATTTCCGTGCAAAAAATTTTATTCGGATAAATATAATTTTGAAATTGTTTTAGCGGAATGTAATTCTAAAAACGCAGTATTTATCTCCGCTTAAAATAGTTTGTTTACGCTCAACGCTAACATTTCCTTTTCCTAACAAAGATTCCCAAATATATAAAAGATTCTGCCTAGAACATTCACACTGAAGAGGAGTTTCTACAAATTTATTATTTACAAGTGCGCAACGGCAATGTGTATACATTACATCAAAACATTTTTCTGCCGGAATACCAAATTCATCAACAAGTACATAAATCACTTCGGGCGTAAGTTTTTTATGTACTTGTCTTATACATGATGTTAAATTTCCTTGAGAGACAGCCCATGCTTTTTGATAAATTTGCATATCGCAAGAATCTGCACAAGCTTTACCGCAATGTTGCATAAATTTTTGTCGTTCTGGAGAAACAAGCGCATCAACATAGTTGGAAATTCCTTTAAACCAAAAATTGAGAAATTGCTTTTGCTTTATCATTGTGCACCTCATTTAACAATTTTTATGCGCGCAGAATATTTAACTTCATAATGTAAGAATATGTATTCTGTTTTCTAAAAAACATGAGTTTATTTTAACAATATTATTAATATAACAAAACAGACATAAAACGATAAAATTAAATCTTTCTTACGAATAATTATTTATCTTGTTTTAATTTTCATCTTTTGTTTTAAGAACAGCAAGAAATGCACTTTGCGGCAATTCAACTTCGCCAATCATTTTCATGCGCTTTTTACCTTCTTTTTGTTTTTCAATAAGTTTGCGCTTTCGCGTAATGTCGCCGCCATAACATTTTGCAAGCACGTCTTTGCGGACTGCGCTTACCGTTTCTCTTGCAATAATTTGACTTCCAATTGCGCCTTGAATAGCAATTTTGAATTGATGCCGACTAATTTCATCTTTAAGCATTTCACAAGTGTGGCGCGCCCGCTCTTGCGCATTCCCTTTAAATGCAAGTTGAGATAATGCATCAACAGGTTTTCCGTTTATAAGAATATCAATTTTTACAAGTTCTGTTTGTCTATAACCTATAATATCATAATCAAAAGATGCGTAACCTCGACTATAACTTTTGAGACGGTCATAAAAATCAAATAAAACTTCAGAAAGCGGCATTTCATAAGTGAGCTCAACACGCTTTGTATCAAGATACTGCATATTTGTTTGAGTACCTCTTTTTTCCGTGCAAAGTGCAATAATGCTGCCCAAATATGTTGCAGGTGAAATTATTGATGCTTTGATAAACGGCTCTTTTGCAGATGCTATGCGGTTTTGCTCAGGATAATCCGCAGGATTATCTACAAAAACTTCTTCACCGCTTGTGAGTGTTACACTATAACGCACAGACGGTGCTGTAAAAATAACAGATTGATTAAAATCACGCTCTAATCGCTCTTGTACAACCTCTAAATGAAGCAACCCTAAAAAACCACATCTAAAGCCATGACCCAAAGCTATTGATGAATCTTTTTCATAAACAAGACTTGCATCATTGAGCTTTAATTTTTCCATACTATCGCGAAGTTCTTCGTAATCATTTGTATCCATTGGATATATTGAAGAGAATACGACAGGTTTAACTTCTTTAAAACCTTCCAACGCTTCTTCCGCAGGGTCTGAAGATAACGTTACAGTATCTCCTACACGAACATCTGATACGGTTTTGATGCCTGCAATAAAATATCCGACATTGCCCTCTTTTATTTCTCCTGTCGGCACAAGTTTAATTCTAAAAATTCCACAGTCTTCTATTTTATATTCCGCACCGTTGCTCATAAAACGAATAATCTGTCCTGTTTTTATAGAACCGCCAAACAAACGCACGTGAACAACAACTCCTCGATAAGGATCGTAATGGCAGTCAAAAATCAATGCGCGTGTTTTGCCGCTTTCATCATGCTTTGGAGGTGGAATACGTGTTACTATTGATTCAAACAATTCATCTATGCCAGTACCCTGTTTTGCTGAAACAAGCACAGCAGTTTCTGAATCAAGCCCCAAATCATGTTCAATTTGTTGCTTTACAGCAGGAATATCAGCAGCAGGAAGGTCTATTTTGTTTATAACAGGAAGAATTTCAAGGTCATGTTCTAAGGCAAGATACATATTCGATAAAGTTTGAGATTCTATTCCCTGAGCAGCATCAATCAGCAAAAGCGCACCTTCGCATGAAGCTATTGCTCTTGAAACTTCATAAGAAAAGTCTACATGTCCCGGCGTATCAACAAAATTCAATTCGTAAGTTTTTCCATCTTTTGCCGTATAAGGAATAGTAATAGCTTGGCTTTTTATAGTTATACCACGTTCCCGCTCAATATCCATTGAATCAAGAATTTGATTTTGAAACTGTCGGTCATCAATTATTTTTGCTTTTTGTATAAGACGGTCAGCAAGCGTAGACTTGCCATGATCAATATGTGCAACTATGCAGAAATTTCTAATAAGCGATAAATCCATTTTCCTATGATATTAAAAATAAGAAGAACTGTCTAGCATAGTTGCTATTCTAATGAAAATATCTATATAGCCACTTTTTCTTTTTTTCGCATATATTTCAGCCATAGCATAATTTTCTGATTCATAAACTTTAAATTTTGATATTTGAATTTTATCACCGGCAGAAAAGCCGTTTTCATCTGCTATGCTGTTTTGAACTACATTATCAACATAATAATTTTTTTTGCCTATTGATTCACCCGCTGTTCTAAGTTGCATACCAAAAAGCGGAAGAAAATAATTTTCTATAACATCACGCTGATAAACTTCATTTGAAGGTTTTTCCGGTCTTGATTGTGTATAAACAATATGTTTAATTTTTTTGCCGCTGCGGTCTACACAATCTATTTTTATAAGTGAATCAGGAAATTTATGCAAAAGTTCATTTTGATATTCTTCAAGAGTAGAAACTGAAATTCCGTCAATAGCGGTAATGATTTCACCAGCTTTTAATCCAGCCCTTAACGCAGGACTTCCTGGCATAAGATAAAGCACTTCAATTCCAGCATTTTGATAATAATCATCTTTTTTGGTTTTGCCATATGCACCTATCCAACAATGAGATATTTTATCTCCAGCATATAGACGCGGTAAAATTTTTTTAAGGAATTCTACAGGAATAGCAAAATTCAAGCCTTCAAAATCAAGCATTCCTGCAAAAACAATACCTTGAACAGTTCCGTCTGTTGCAATTATAGGTCCGCCCGAATTCCCTGAATTAATTGCAGCATCAATTTGCAATACATTTGTAGTTGCAAGCATAGGGCGTTCGGTTGCAGAAATAATTCCAGAAGTAAGAGTCTTGTCTAATCCGATTGGTGAGCCTATTGCATAAATTTTATCTCCAACATCTAAATCTCCTGAAGAACCAAGTGTAAATACATAAGGAGGCGTAATTTCAGTTTTAACTAATGCTAAATCAAGCATTTTATCATAGCCAATAACTCTTGCAGGAATGCGCTGCGTTGAATCGTCTGCAAGAGTTACATAAAGGCGCGAATAGCCTTCGTATTCAGGATTTACCATATTTTCAATAACATGATAATTTGTTATAAGATAGCCGCGAGAGTCAATAAAAAAACCTGAGCCCAGCACTTTGTTTGCATAGCCTGCACCGCCTTCGATTTTAAATCCTAAATCAACCCAAACGGTAACGGTGCCTCTTATAAATTGCGACATTTTTGTAACTTTTTGTGATTTTGCACCATCAAGCGAAACTGCAGAAACAAGCTCGTTTTCTATTTTTTGCAAATTCCATGTTGTTTCTAATCTTTTCTCTACGGAACAAGCTGTCAATGCATTATAAATGCGCATTGCTGAAATCCAGTTTTTTTCTGTAATTGATTGATTAAATGCTGTCATTGCCGCTTTTTGCGCTTCTTCATAAACGGACTGAACATCAAGGTCTTCTTGCCAAGTTTCATTTAAAAGATAAGCAAGCCAAAGAGCAACAACAGGTTTTGTATTTAGCTGTTTTTTTATGGTTTCAATATCTCGTACTTTTTTGCTAGGATCCTGATAAGGTACAGGCTGTGTACGCACCGGTTTTGCTTTGTTTTTATCGGAAACGCCTGAAGCACAAATATTTGCAAAAACAAAAACAAAACAAAAAATACAAGCACAAACCCTAAACTTATCCAGCAATGTCTTTCCTAGCATCAAAAAATTTCCCCAAAATAAAAATCACCAATATGAACAACAAGAAGTCTTTTATTTTCTATGATATTTAAAATTGAAACACCTTGAGCAGGCGAAAGGTTAAAATAATTCATAACTTGTTGCGAAATTTCATATTTCTGTGGTTTTTCAATCCAGAAGAGATTTGTAAAAAATTCATCTTGAATAACAGCTTGCTCGCCAAGTGATGAAATAATTGATACGGGTTTTCCTTTTTCATTTTTAATGGTAATTTCTTCCTTTGAAACTGGATGAATAAACTGATCAATCTGACTGTCGCCACGAATTATTGAACGAATATCCCATTCACCGTCCGGTTCAACATCAATATCCCAAGAAATTATGCGTTCCCCATTGCCCAAAAATTCTACAAAAGAATCAGCTCGGCCGTCTTTATTGCTATCGTGAATCATTTTTGTGCAATATGTGCCTAAAAGCATTTCTTTAGAACCAAACAAATCTTCGCAAAGTTTTTGCTGTTCAACAATACTTAAATAACGATTTGCATTTGATAAATTATAATCATAAATTTCTGTAAGTTCATAAAATCCATCATCATCAATATCTACGGAACGAAACTGAAGTTTTCCATTTTCAAAAAATCCATAAGCATATGGGATTTCATTTTGATAATAAACAGATGTTTGCGGAATACCATCAAGGAGTGAAAAACGCACAAATGCACCATCTCTCTCTGTAGTGGAGCGTTGCATACTGCTTGCAAACTCAAGAATAATATTTTGTTGCAGAAAATTTATATTTTTTTTGGGACTTGGTATAAAAAATTTTATTCCAAGCGTTTCAAATGGAGCAAGAACAATGTTGAGCGGTGTCCACATTGCAGAATCTGCCGTAAGTTCGTAAACAATATTTTCTGCAAAATCTGTAATTCTGCCTAATGCAGGATAAATTCCATAATCTAAAGTTATGTTTTTTTCAGAAAGCGTTAAACTAAACGGCACACCAAAATCACAAAAAGCTTGCCAGCTCGAAAGACCATCTTGATTTTCGTCATAACGAATAAAAGAAGCTCTTCCTCGTTTATATTCAGCTGATAAATCCGGTATTCCATCGTGATTTGTATCAAAAATAAGAACGCCGGCAAAAGCTTCAAGCCATTCTTTTGCTTTAGTTTTAACTTCCGGAGTTTTTAGCAAAGAAACAAATTCTCTAAGATAATCGTAAGAAAGACCTTTTTCTGCAAAACCAACCATAAGCTCAAAAGCTGTATTTTCAGAGATAATTTCATATCTTAAAGAAAGCACTGTGTGAAGTTCGTCTGCTAACCCTTGTGCAGCATATGCTTTTAATAAACGAATTCTTTCTTCATTATGAGCTGAATAATTTGCAGCTTGCACTAAAATTTCCGGATATGCACCAGACCAAAGCGTGTGCGTTTTTATTAGCGAAGTTGCATAAGAGGCAACTTCGCGGTTTGCAGTATAATTTCGTTCTCTTTGCAAAAATAAAAGCTGAAAACGTCCGTCTTCTGGATAAAGTGTTTTTGCATTGCGTACAATTTTTCTAGCAGAAGATAAATCACCGGAACGATAAAAGTTTTTTGCACGAACAAAATCCGCATCATTTGATACAAGTCTAGGTTCTTTTTCAAGTATTTCTAAAGATTTTTCCCACTCACAAGTGTCTGAAAGCAAATCCGCATAAAGTAGTCGGGCTTTATCTGAGCTATCTTGAATCCATTCAGGATTGTTCAAAGCTGTTTCAACATAAGAAATAATTTCAATTTTTGGTCTGTTCAATTCAACAGCAGCTTCTGCGCGCAAAAGCCACAAATCCGGAATGCGACTATCATAAGCAACACCAAGAGAAGATTTTTCAAAAACATCTACCCAATGATTCAATTCTTTTGCTGCCTTGCTTTGATCAAGACAAATAAGAGCTGTTCGTCGATTAGCAACTTCTGGACGTGGTTCCGCACTTGAGTTTAATTGTATGCTTGTTTGGGCAAAAATCGGCATGACGGCGAAAAAACCAAAAAGACTTAAAGTCATTGTACAAAATATTTTTTTTAATTTTAACGTCATAAATCCTCCATTGTTTTGAACAGCGAATTGCAAAACATTTCACAATAATTTTCTCAAAACTCAAACAAAATCTTTTAACAAAAAATTAGGTTATCTAAAAAATCTCATACGAAACTCAAATTTTAGTCTAATTTCGGCTTTCAGTATTTAATTAGATAACTCCTTTATTCGTGCGAAGAATTCGAAACATCGCTACTACGCGACGTTTTTGATTTCTCGGTTTTTTTTGTGTTAGCTACTTCATCTTCTTGAGAAAAAAGCAAGTTTCCTTGAAGTTCTTTTTCTTTCGGTTTTGCTTTTGAACTCGAAGAGGTTTTTCGTTTTTGTTTTCTCTTTTTTATATCATCATCTAATGTAAAGCCTGTTTCCGAAACAAAATCAGAACGTTCGCGTACTGGTTCAACTCTAAGAAGAACTCTAATTTCAGCATCACTTAAAGTTTCATATTCAAGAAGTGCTGCGCTAAGCACATCAAGCTGCTTTCTATGAATTGAAAGAAGCTCGATAGCTCGTTTTTTAGCATCATCAAGCAAACGTCTTACTGCATTATCAATTTTTTTTGCCGTTTCTTCCGAATAATCTTTATAGCGCGCAATTTCTTTTCCCATAAAAATGGGTTCGTCTTCTTGTCCGTAACTTACAGCACCAATTTCGTCCGACATTCCCCATTCACATACCATTTTGCGTGCAAGATTAGTTGCCTGCCGAATATCATTTTGAGAACCTGTCGTAGTATCAGAATAAACAATGCTTTCAGCTGCGTATCCGCCAAACATAATTACAAGCTCGTCAAGAAGAGATTTTTTTGTTCGAGAATGAACATCTTCATCAGGAAGTCCCACTGTAATACCCAGTGCATGACCACGAGGTATAATTGAAACTTTATGCAAAGGCATAACAGAATCAAGATAATAATACGGAAGGGCATGCCCCGCTTCATGACATGCTGTCATTGCACGTTCTTTTTGAGGTAATACCATTGATTTTCTGGCTGTGCCCATAAGAATTTTATCACGAGCTTCTTCTAAATCTTCGTTATCTACATGCGATTTAGATTTGCGCGCAGCAAACAATGCTGCTTCATTCACCATATTTGCTAAATCTGCACCGCTCATGCCTGGCGTTGCTCTGGCAAATTTTCGTAAATCAACATCATCATTGAGCTGTATCTTTTTTGTATGAACTGCAAGAATTAATTCGCGCTCTTTTATATCCGGAAGCATAACAGCAACTTGACGGTCAAATCTGCCTGGTCTTAAAAGTGCAGGATCTAATACATCAGGGCGGTTAGTAGCTGCAAGAACAATAATTCCGTCTTTACCTTCAAAACCGTCCATTTCTACAAGAAGCTGGTTTAATGTTTGTTCGCGCTCATCATGTCCGCCGCCAAAACCCGCACCCCTAGCACGACCTACAGCATCAATTTCATCTATAAAAATAATACAAGGTGAAGAACGGCGACCTTGTTCAAAAAGGTCTCGCACACGGCTCGCTCCAACACCTACAAACATTTCAACAAAATCACTTCCCGAAATATGAAGAAAATTAACACCTGCTTCGCCGGCAACAGCACGCGCAAGCAACGTTTTTCCGGTGCCGGGACTACCGACAAGTAAAATACCTGTGGGAATTTTTGCTCCCATAGAAATGAATTTCAACGGCGATTTTAAAAAATCAACAATTTCAGCAAGTTCGCGCTTTGCTTCTTCTTGACCTGCAACATCAGAAAAGAGGATTTTCTTTGCACCATCATAATGTCTTGCTCTGCTTTTACCAAACTGCACACTTCGAGAAGTTTGCATTGAATTCTGACGGAATAAAAACCAAACTATCATTCCCATAAAAAGAATAGGCATTAAATTAAAAATATATGATATTGGCGAACGCTTTTGGTTTTTTCCGCTTATAGTAACATTGTGTACTTTTAGCAACGGCATAAGTTCTGCATCAGAATAAGGAATGAACGTGGAAAAATTACCATATAAACCTGTTCCTTTTGCAAAAGTGCCAAAAATATGTTGATTATCAATAATTACAACAGCTTCGACTTGTTTTTTTTTAACAGCATTAAGAAAATCTGAATAAGAAAGACTTACAACCTTTGGTCTTTGCATAAAAACAAACACAAGGTACCATATAAATGCAAGAGCAAGAAGAAAAGATAAAACAGGGGCTATAAAATTAGAAAACAAAGGTTTTTTTTTATCGGTTTTCATTTCACTCATAATTTCCTCATAGAAATATACACACCACTGTTAAAAGCTTGATTAGATACAAGCCAATCTTTGTAACCGCACCATGCAGCCATAACAGCATATATAGTATTTTGCGCCTCAATTATAGGTATTTCATCTCTTAATTCTTCAGGAACTTTCCAATCAGAAAAAATTCGTGAAAGTTTTTTTAAAGAGCCGTCGGCACCTCTTACTTTATCGGCAGATTGTCTATTTCTAATCACTAATGGAAATGTAAAAGGTCCTGTCGATTTATTGTTTTTTTGATGCTGCACTGTAAATTCAAATTTTTTCGGTATCTCATATTTTCCGCATTTTGTTATCAGCATAAAAAATCCATTCATAAGATTTGAATTTTGTGCTAATAAACCACTTGAGCAGATTGCATCTTTTTTTTCTAATTTATAACAAATAACAAGCTTTTGCAAAATTGTCTTAACATAAATTCCATGCTTGTTCATTTTTAAAGAAATTGCACATTCTTTTGTCGCTCTATAAGGAATTCTGTTTTTAATACCAAGTTTTATAAAAGCTGAATATAAAACTTGAATTCGCACTCCAACATCTAGTTTTAAAAATTCATCTATAGGAATTTCAACTTCATTATTATTAACAACTTTAATATCAATTGAATCAACAACAGTTTTTATATGTGCCGTTAAATCTCTAACTTTCTCTGCGCCGTGAAGCACAGCAGTCTGCCAACCTTCAAAATTTTCATTTAGGAAAGGCACAAGACAATTTCGTATTTTATTCCGAAAATACACAGATTCATTGTTTGTTTCATCAATTCGATAAGGAATATCATTGTTATGCGCATAATCTAAAATTTCGTTACGAGAAACCTGAAGCAAGGGTCTAAAAAAAATATCACGTTCAGCAAGAATTCCGGCTGCACTTACCGGAGAAGTTCCTTGTAAAAAACGTTGCAACAATGTTTCGAGTTGGTCATTTTCGTTATGTGCTGTGCAAAAAAAATTCAATTTATAAAATGCAGAAAATTCTTCAAATTCGTTATATCGCAAAAAACGAGCAGCTTCTTCAAGGCCTTTTTTTCTTTTTTGCGCAGTTTTTTCAACAAGTCCTTTTTCAAAGGTTCGCTTTTCTGCAATTATTTTAAGTTTTGGATTTATTTTTTTTTGATTATCAACCCATTCAAGCACAAAGTTTGAATCTTGCTCGCTTACACAACTGTTTCGTATATTGTGATTAATTGTCAGTACGTATATACATAAATTCTTAAGATTTTCTATTTTACACAGATCGCAAATCAAAGAGAGAAGTACCATTGAATCTGGTCCTCCTGAAACGCCAATACCAATATTTTTTATTTCAGAACATGACCATTTTTTTGCAAGGTTTTTTTTCAACTCTTCTATTGATTCATATTTCATCAAAACAACCTGATTATAAAAAAGGATATTCTAAAAATTTTCATTTTCAGAATATCCTTCTATAAAACTAACCAAAGTTAGAAATTTTCACAAATAATTACTGCATAGTGCGAACACAGGCAACCATTGCATCGTTATCCGACAAAACTTTTACACCTTTTGGCAACTTAATATCTTTAACAAACATTTCCGAACCCAAAGTTAAATCTGAAGCATCAACAACAAGTCTAACGGGCAAATCCTTTGGCAAACATTCAATTTGAATTTCCTTAATGCCTGATTCAAAAACACCACCTTCGCGAACTCCGACAGGGTTTCCGGTTACTTGAACTTTTATCGGTCTTTTAAGTTTTTTTGATTCATCAATAACATGAAAATCTACATGAAGATTTTTATCGGTTTTAATATCATATTCAGTATCTTTTATAAAAACTAAAGATTTTTTGCCTTCAACATCAAGAGTAAGCAATGTTGTTGGAGTTGCGATTTTCCACAATTTTGTAAATTCACCTTCATCAACATCGAGCATTACAGCTTCGCCTTTTGAATTATACATAACAGCAGGCAAACGACCCACATTGCGAAGTTTTTTTGCAACAGCTTTTCCGGCTTCTTTACGTTCTTTCGCAACCAAAACTAAATTATCCATTTCAGGAACTCCTTATAACTCAAGCATCTCTGCACATTTTTAAACAGGAACTAAATCATATTCCTTAATATTCACTGGGATGGCAGGATTCGAACCTGCGGAATGACGGTACCAAAAACCGTTGTCTTACCACTTGACGACATCCCAATTTTAAGCTTAAAAACTAAGCATACAAATATTCTTTCCGGAAAACCGGTTAGATACAATTTTTTTTCAGCTACTCTTCATCGTATGCAACAGTTTCGTCAAAGTTGCCTTTTTCATACTCTTCTAGAATCTTATTTTGCAACTCATTTCTGAATTCAGGACTAATAGGATGAGCAACATCCTTATAATCGCCTGTCCTCGTCTTCCTGCTTGGCATTGCAATAAATAATCCAGTTTTGCCTTCAATAACTTTAACGTTATGAACAACAAAACAATCATCAAAAGTTACAGTAACGTAAGCTTTGAGTTTTCCCTCAGAAGCAACTTTTCTGATACGGATTTCGGTGATTTGCATTTGATTGCTCCTTTATATAACATTATTTGAACAAATCGTGTTAGAATGCATCACATAAATAGCAACGATTAAAACACGAAGCAAGCTTGTTATATGCGTCTTGAGCTTTCTCCTGAGCCTCAAAGACTCCGAACACAGCCGAACCGGATCCCGTCATATTTGCGAAATCTGCTCCGGTAGCTATAATTGCAGTCAATGCTTCTTTTATTTTTGGATATTTATTTACTAGCGGTTGTGTGAAGCTATTATCAAAATTCCATTCACAGACCGGTTTGTTATAAACATCTTCCAAATCTTCAAGCAAAGACCAATCTTCTTTTGAAATTGAATTATCCATGTTCCATTCATCAACAAGAGCATAAGCTTCTTTTGTTGAGCTATGAACAGGCGGACAAATAATCACAAAATATAGATCCTTTCGACCTTTTATAGATCGAACATTTTCACCGCGTCCGCTTACAACAGCACAATCCCCATATAAAAAAAACGGAACATCACTGCCGATTTGTTCAGCTATTCTCAAAAGTTCACTTTGAGGAACATTTGCTGAAAACAAAGAATTAAGCGCACGAAGCAAAGCAGCTGCATCAGAAGAACCGCCACCCATTCCGGCACCACTTGGAATGTGCTTTACTAAATCAACAGTAATACCTTCTTGTATTTTAGCCACTTCGGCAAAAAGCGAATATGCTTTTTGAACAGTGTTTTCAGCCGGCAAAACCATTCCATGAACATGGAGCGAACATCCTGCCGTTAAAGAACGCGATACAGTCAATTTATCGAATAAACGAATCTTCTGAAATATGCTTTCTATGTTATGAAAACCATCATTTCTTTTTTCAAGAACTTTTAAGCTCAAATTGAGCTTTGACGGGGCGAGTTCACAAACACTAGATAACATATCCCCGCTATTATACTAAAATCTCAAAGTTTGTCAAATGGTATTTCATAAAATGCATATATTTCAGTAAAAAGTCGTTGTTTTTGGTTTTAACAATCAATTTACATCTCAAAAAAAAGAAATTCAAACAAATAAATTCATTTTTTAATACAAAGCATACAATTTACACCGATATTTTAACATGAGTATCTTAATGCGCATCTTATTGCGGAACATTATTTATTGTGCTCCACACAAAAAAACAGGTGAATTTCTAAAAACACCGGGTTTCTTCATAAAAAATGCAAAAAATGTATAAATACCGTAAAAAAACGCACTTTTTTGAGTGGAGATAGTTGACATAAACCAATATCATAAACTATGTTTTTTATTAAAGACTAACAAAAGGACGTGTTCAAATGCTCAGTGAAAGCGAATTATTGGACGAGACATTAGAGGCTGATTATCTATTTATAGATGCCTATGATGAGGATGATTTTGATGATGACGACGAATCATTAGATGATTTTGGTGACGA
>JAAYQG010000040.1 GCA_012519415.1 Treponema sp.
ATTTTATAAACAAGATCATTTGCGGAGATTGTCTCGAAGTTATGGAACAAATTCCAAGTGAATCTATTGACTTAATCGTTACATCTCCACCATACAATCTAAAAAACTCAACCGGCAACGGAATGAAAGCCTGTACTACCAGTGGAAAATGGGCTGGTGCGGCATTACAAAACGGATATAGTCATCATGATGATATTTATTTAAAATCAATTCTCGGGAGGAATAATAGTTATATAAATACTTAATCAACAGGCGATGTATACATTTATGCTGGAATTATCATTGAATATATACTTGAACAGTATTCTCTTGAGTCCTTAAATGCATTCATACGTACTCCTGATGTTTTGAAAGTCTTTGATAAATCATGGCAAGAATTTCAGGACGGCTGGAAGAAATACATAATTGAAAAATATTAATTCAACAACTGCTTCAACTGGACATTGTTATGTCTCACTTTTTGGAACTTTGCGCTTGAGGCGCGGCAAAAACCGCACCAATGTACGCTTCGCAGGTCAAGCAAATGTTATACGCACAGACCACAGGTAGCGTGGTTTTTTTGTAGCTAAAAATTGAATATTATGGTATAGTTGAAACATGAAAAGATTGATGAGTAGCTCGGCTAAGATTGCGCCTCGCTACACATCGAGTTTTTATGGGAGTTGCAAACTTTTTTATTTATTGTGCTTCTTTACTGCGTTGCGGAAGCACGTAAAATGTTATTGGGGGGCAAATGCATTCATTAAATGAAGCTGGAACAATCTATTTTGGTACCAAATTTGAGAATATAAACAAGGTTTTATTAGGTTTGTCATCGCCAATAGAGAGGGACGAAAAATATATTTCTGTTTCTGTTTCTGGATACAAGGGCTTGTTACCTTTGACTGTACATGAAGAAATACTATATTTAGGAAATATATATAAATCGGAATATAATGCCTTAGATATTGACTCTTCAATGTATTGCCATTGGAAAACAGGTTACAAAAACTCATTGACTTACATTGATGGATTTGGTCCAAACAAACGTGAATCATATAATGTCTTTGGAGAACAAAAAGAGAACAATCGTAAGGGGCAGAATATTGCGTTCGTTATCGATAAAAAATATCAGTATAAATTAATGGATTCAAAAGCACTTGAAAAAACTACAATGGAGGAGCATTTTTCACTCGCTTTACATTCATTTATTTCTGAAATCACCTATGATATGATTAGTGGTATTGTATTCGATTCGTTTAATATTGAGCAAGGAAAAGAATTCCTTAAAAAAAATAAAATAGATAAAAAAATATGGAACATAGAAAATTGTTAGTGTATTAAGAAAAATTACTAACAACTGCTCCAACCTCTTCATGTTGTCAGGAATGCTATCAGAAACGTTTCGTAGCGAAAGTATCGCTATACACCTTAGCCTTCTTAATATATGGAAACAGATGAAAAACGTATGTAGTTTTTTCTTCAAAAATATAGCAAAAAATAATTTCTTATGCTAAAATACTGTCCATGAAGTCGCTACTTGTTCAATCCGGTAAACCGACACCCGCAGGTGCGACCCTTGAACATGACGGTGTAAATTTTACTGTTTTTACTCGTAATGGGACGCGGGTTTTTCTTGATATTTTTGAGAATGAAACTTCGGATTCACCATATTTTTCATATGAATTTGACCCATCAATTAATAAAACTGGCGATATTTGGCATGTTAAAGTTTTAGGACTATGTGCCGGCGATTTGTATTTATTTCGTGTAGATGGTCCATTTAAACCGGAACATGGGCATCGTTTTAACAAGAAACAATATCTTTTAGACCCTTACGCAAAAGCATTAACAAACGTATCTATATTCAAAAATCTCTCTCCAGATTATGCTCCGCCTGTTGATGTTATGGATATAGAATTTGCAAAAACTATGTCAGCCGCAGGTTTTCCAAAATGTATTGTCATAGATGACACATTTGACTGGCAAGGCGATCGTCCGCTAAATTATCCATTGCATCATTGCATTATATATGAAGCAAATTTGCGTGGATTTACAAAAAGTCCTACATCAAAAACTTTATTTCCCGGCACATACAAAGGGTTAATCGAAAAAATTCCTTATCTTAAAGAACTTGGCGTTACAAGTGTTGAATTATTACCTATCCATGAATTTGACGCATATGAAAACACAAATGTAAATCCCAAAAACGGGATGCGATTAAAAAACTATTGGGGCTACAGCACTATATCTTTTTTTGCACCAAAAGCTTCTTATGCTGCATCTACAGAACGCGGCGGTCAAGTTACAGAATTCAAAACAATGGTTAGAGAAATGCACAAAGCCGGGCTTGAAGTCATTTTAGACATTGTTTTTAACCATACGGCAGAAGGCAACGAACGCGGCTTAACACTGAACTTTAAAGGGCTTGATAATTCAATTTATTACATTTTATCTGATCCGCAAAAACAATATTACAAAAACTATTCCGGCTGCGGGAATACCTTCAACTGCAATCATCCTGTCGTGCGAGAATATATTCTTGATTGCCTTAAATATTGGGTAATCAATATGCATGTAGACGGATTCCGCTTTGATTTAGGTTCAATTCTTGGAAGAGATAGCAAAGGCACGCTTTTACCAAACCCGCCTGTCCTTGAATGGATTGCAGAAGATGCAATTCTTAGAGATACAAAAATCATTGCAGAAGCATGGGACGCAGCCGGAGCATATCAAGTCGGTTCTTTTCCGGGTGGAAGGTGGGCAGAATGGAATGATAGATTCCGCGACGATATTAGAAGATTTTGGCGCGGCGATGATTATCTTGCAACAGCAGTGGCAACTCGTGTAGCAGGCAGCTCGGATTTATATTCCAACGACGGTAGAAAACCTTTTCATTCCATAAATTTTATAACAAGCCATGATGGTTTTACAATGAACGACTTGGTTTCTTACAATGGTAAACATAATTACGAAAACGGCGAAAACAACCACGACGGAAGCGATAACAATTTAAGCTTTAATTATGGCTTTGAAGGGCCTACATCAAATGTATCAATTGAAAAAACTCGTTCCAGACAAATAAAAAACCTTATGTTGACCCTTTTACTTTCTCAAGGCACACCGATGATGCTTGCTGGAGATGAATTTCGGCGCACTCAAAACGGCAACAATAATGCATATTGTCAAGATAACGAAACTTCGTGGATTGACTGGTCTCTAAAGGACAAAAACGAAGAAGTGTTTAAATTTGTTCAAAAAACAATAGCTTTCCGTAAAAAGCATCCGGCACTGCGCCGTCCGGAATTTTTTACTGGCAAAGATGTTTCTCTTAATTCAATGAAAGATATTACATGGTATGATGAACATGGCAAAACACCCGATTGGTCAAAATTGAATCATTTTCTTGCATTTCGACTTGATGGCAGCATGGCGGAAATAATTGCAGAATTTGATGATAATGATTTCTTTTTGATGATGAATTCTTCGACAAAAGATGTTACAGTTGTTTTGCCATCGCCCGGAGCTGAAAAAAAATGGTTTCGCTGCGTTGATACTTCAGTTCCTTCGCCAAATGATTTTTTGATGGAAAATGAAGAAGAAACACTTGAAGAACAAGGTATATATGTATTGCCTTCAAGGAGTTTTGCAATTTTAATCAGTAAATGAACTAAAATAATTTAGCATTTCACCGTTGGAGGAAACATGAAATTTAATGCAAATGAATTTAAAGAAAACATTACAGCCCGCTTAAAGCGACAGTATGGAAAAGACATCACACAGGCTAACAGCCATGATCTGTTTGACGCTGTTGCAGCTTCCACACAAGAGCTTATTATGGACAATTGGATGCGCACGCGTCGTGAATATGAGAAAAAACCGACACGACAGATGTATTATCTTTCAGCTGAATTTTTGATGGGACGCGCGCTTAGCAACAACCTGATTAATACGCTTATCAAAGATTCTGTTATTGATGTTCTAAAATCACTGAACATTGACTATAACATGGTTGAAAACCAAGAACCTGATGCAGGTCTTGGAAACGGCGGACTTGGACGATTAGCAGCTTGTTTCCTTGATTCTCTTGCAACGCTCGATTACCCCGGACATGGCTATGGCATTCGCTATGAATATGGAATGTTTGAACAGCATATTGAAAACGGCTATCAAGTTGAATATCCGGATAATTGGCTTGCTCATCGCGACCCGTGGGAAGTAAAGCGAAGCGATTTAGCTGTTATTGTAAAATTTGGTGGAAATGTTGCTGTTGCAAAATGGCCTAATGATACAAACAGGTTCTATATAGAAAATTCAGAAGACATTATTGCAACTCCATATGATATGCCTATTGTCGGATACGATACAAATACGGTAAACACGTTGCGCTTATGGCAGGCATCTTCTCCAAACGGTTTTGATTTGCAGCTTTTTAACGATATGCAATATATTCGTGCAGTAGAACGCCAAGTTGAGGCCGAAAACATTTCACGAGTTTTGTATCCAAATGATTATGGACCATCCGGAAAAACATTGCGGCTGAAACAGCAATATTTTTTCTCTTCTGCAAGTTTACAAGATTTAGTTCGTCGTTTTGTAAGCGAACACGGCACGGATTTTAGAAAATTCCCTGATTATCATGTAATTCAATTAAACGATACGCATCCGGTTGTTGCAATTCCTGAATTAATGAGAATTCTTATGGATGAACACGGATTAGGTTGGGACGAAGCGTGGAGTATTGTAACAAAAACATTCGCATACACAAACCACACAATTCTCGCCGAAGCACTCGAAAAATGGCCTATAAATATTTTCCAAGGATTGTTGCCTAGGGTTTATCAAATTGTTGAAGAAATAAACCGCCGACTCATCATGGAACTTAGAGATAAATATCCAACCGATTATTCAAAGCAAAACAAAATGTCAATCATCAATAATGGCATGATTCACATGGCATGGCTTGCAATACATGCTTGCTTTAGCGTAAACGGAGTTGCTGCTCTTCACTCTGAAATTTTGAAAACACAAGAGCTTAAAGACTGGTATGACCTTTATCCGAAAAAGTTCAACAACAAAACAAACGGCGTAACACAGCGACGATGGCTTTTGTGCGCAAATCCGGAGCTTGCAAAATTTATTTCTGCAAAAATCGGAGATGGTTGGCAAAAAGACCTCTCTAAACTCAAGGGACTTGAAAAATTTGCAAATGACGAAACATCTCTAAAAGAAATTATTGCAATAAAACAAGCAAACAAAGTTCGCCTTGCTACATATCTCAAAGAAACACAAAATGAATTTCTTGATCCTGAATCAATGTTTGATGTTCAAATTAAGCGATTGCATGAATACAAACGACAACTTTTGAATGTGCTTCACATTATGTATTTGTATAACCGTCTACTAGATGACCCGACATACAATCCGCCCGCCCGCACATTTATTTTTGGTGCAAAAGCAGCTTCCGGCTACAGACGTGCAAAAACAATTATCAAGCTCATCAATACTGTTGCTGAAAGAATCAACAACGACCGTCGTGTACGCGGAAAACTAAGAGTTGTTTTTGTAGAAAACTATCGAGTAAGTGTCGCAGAAAAGATTTTTCCGGCTTCAGATGTTTCAGAACAGATTTCGACAGCAGGAAAAGAAGCTTCTGGTACAGGCAATATGAAGTTTATGATGAACGGTGCTATAACAGTCGGAACTCTTGACGGTGCAAATATAGAAATTGTTGAAGAAGTCGGCAATGAAAATGCATTTATTTTCGGTTTAACCGCTGAGGAAATTCTCAAAATTGAAAACGAACATAGCTACAATCCACAAAAATACATTGACCGCAACCCGCATCTTGCAAAAGTTATGAACCAACTCATTGATGGAGCTTATGATTCATCTCTTCAGCTTTTCCGAGAAATTTATGATTCGCTTGTTTATGGCGTTGAAGGACAGCGGCCTGATATTTATTATGTTCTTGCTGATTTTGCAGCATATGTTGAAGCTCAAGAAAAAGTTGCAGAAGCATATTCAGATAAAATGAAATGGGCAAAAATGGCATTGTTGAATATTGCACGTTCAGGAAAATTCTCATCAGACCGCACTATTGAAGATTATGTTCGCGATATATGGAAATTAAAGCGTGTTGAAGTAAAATAATTTGTACTTACGTTTATGTTCGGCTAAAACAAAATATTCGTCAAAGATTAGTCGAACATAAACATTTCAAAAACAAAAAATTTTGCACAATTATTTTATGAATGAAAGTTTTTTTATTATAGGTCAACAAGTTCTCGTTTTGTTTATTATGATTTTTGTCGGATTCATATGCACAAAACGAGGCTTTTTTTCTGAAGAAGGTATAAAAAGCATTACAAATTTTATACTTTATATAACTATTCCGTGTGTCATTATTAATTCTTTTCATCGGGAATTTGACTTTACAATGGTGAAAAATCTTGCTAAAGCTTTTTTTGCAGCTTTACTTGTTCACTTGCTTAATATTTTGCTTGTCAATTTGATAATTCACGATAAAGATGAAAACCGCGAACGAGTTTTAAAGTTTGCAACAATTTTTTCAAACTGTGGATATATGGCACTGCCGCTTCAAGAAGCATTGCTTGGCAAAGACGGCGTGTTTTTAGGTTCTGTTTTTAATGTTGTATTCAATATAATAAACTGGACATACGGAATTTTTTTGATGGGCGGCAAAGGGACAAAGATTTCTATAAAAACTGCTTTTCTAAATCCCGGCGTAATAGGCGTTGTTTTGGGGCTTATCTTTTTTCTAACTCCGCTGAAACTTCCGCACATTCTTCTTTCGTCTCTTCAAAATTTTGCTTCAATGAATACAGTGCTTCCAACTCTTGTAATTGGTTTTTATCTTGCAAAAGTTTCCAATCTTACTGTTTTGAAAGATGTAAAACTCTCTCTTGCATTGTTGCTGCGTCTTGTGTTGCTGCCGGTTCTTGCAATGATTTTGCTTATTGTTTTCGGCCTTAGAGGCAATCTGCTTGCTTCAATTATAATTGCAGCTGCAGCACCTTGTGCAGCAAACACCGTAATGTTTGCCGGAAAATTTGACAGAGATACAAGTCTTTCTGCTACTCTTGTGTCTGTTTCAACGTTGTTTTCAATAATAACTATGCCGATTATAATTCAATTTTGCATTAAATATTTCTATTTATAAATTTGCGATACATACTTGTTGTAACTATAGACATAAATTTGAAAATTAGAGGACTGGAGGGTCCATAAAAAGTGTCAACTTGATTGACGAAAAACATAGAAAAAATGAAACTTTTTGTTATGCGACATGGAGAAACTTGTATGAATAATCTTAATCAAGTTTGTGGTATTAGCGATGTTCCGCTTTCTGAAAAAGGAAAATTACAAGCGATTGAAGCAGCTGAAAAACTTAAGCAAAAACTTAACAATACAAAAATAAATGCTGTATATGTATCGCCGCTTATTCGCGCACAACAAACTGCAGAACAAGTAAAAACAGTGCTTTCAAAAGTAGGTCTTTGGCCTGATAATTATTTGATAGAAAACCGTCTTATTGAACAAAACTATGGCTCCTTTGAAGGCAAAAGTCGTTTAGATAAATCTTTTGTATATAGCAAAAGCCAATTCGCAGACCGCTCGTACAATCAAGAATCTTTGCTTTTTGTTGCGCACCGAGTTTATAGCTTTTTAAGTGAATTAAAACAATTTAAGAACAATTACGATGTTGTTCTGCTTGTAACACACGGTGCAGTATGTCGCATTATACATAGTTATTTTAACAGCATGAGTAATGAACAATTTGGTGCATGGCGCGCAGTAAATTGCCAGGTGGTGGAGTATGAGGGGGCGCGTGAGGAATAAATATAGAGTTTGGGTTTATACTGCGCCCCCTCGCAGTTTTTTCAAAAAAAAAACTGCAAAGATTTTTTTGAAATGAAGGAAGGCGCGAGAGGGATAAATATAGAATTTGGGTTTATACTGCGCCCCCTCGCAGTTTTTTCAAAAAAAACTGCAAAGATTTTTTTGAAATGAAGGAAGGCGCGAGAGGAATAAATATAGATTTTGGGTTTGTACGCGCCCCTCGTAGGTTTTGTTATAAATCATTGAAATATTCATCGCCGATGCCGTAGTTTTCTACAACAAAATCAATGTCTTTGTCGCCTCTTCCGCTCAAATTTATAAGAATAGACTTTTTTGGATTTTCTTTTGCATAGCGCATACCGAAAGCAACCGCATGGCTTGATTCTAGTGCAGGAATAATTCCTTCGTAGCGAGAAAGCTTAAAAAAAGCTTCAAGACATTCTTTGTCGTTGGCTGTTACATAAGTTACACGTCCTGTATCTTTGAGCATAGAATGTTCAGGACCGCTTCCCGGATAATCAAGACCGGAAGCTATAGAATAAACCGGAGCTGGCTCACCTTTTTCATCTGTTAGAAGATAAGTTTTCATACCATGCAAAACGCCTTCTTTGCCATAGGTCAAACTACAAGCATGATCTCCCAGTTGAAGAGAGCGTCCGCTAGGTTCCACCCCAAAAAGAGCGATATCTTCATCAGAGATAAAACCTGAAAAAATGCCCATAGCATTAGAGCCACCGCCCACACAAGCTGTAACTGCGTCCGGCATTTCACCTGTCATTTCGAAAAACTGATCTCTTGCTTCTATGCCTACTATATGCTGAAAATCTCGCACCATCATCGGAAACGGATGTGGCCCCACTACTGAACCAATGCAATAAAGTGAATTATTTGGGTCTTTAAGATATACTTCAAATGCACTATCTACAGCTTCTTTTAATGTTTTTTGACCGCTTGTAACAGGAATAACATTTGCGCCAAGTAATTTCATTCGCACAACATTTGGATGCTGTTTTGCAATATCAACTTCGCCCATGTGTATTTCACATTCAATGCCAAAATATGCAGCAGCCGTTGCAAGTGCTACACCATGTTGACCTGCACCAGTTTCCGCAAGCACTTTCTTTTTGCCCATATATTTTGCAAGCAAAACTTCTCCCATGCAATGATTGAGCTTATGCGCACCGGAATGATTTAAATCCTCTCGCTTTAAGTAGATACGCCCGCCTGTTTTATTTGAAAGATTTTTGCAAAAATAAACAGGAGTAGGCCTTCCTTGAAAGTGCTTTCTTATGCTGCGCAGTTCTGAAATAAATTCATGACTCTTGCTTATTGAATAATAAGCACTTTCAATTTTTTTCATTTCCCGCAAAAGCTCTTCGGAAACATAAGCCCCACCATATTTTCCAAAATAACCATCTTTGTCAGGAAACTGCTTTAAATAATTCATTATATTACCCCCTATAAAAACTCGATGAGGAAGTTTCAACTTCCGAATTGAGTTTTTACTGTGCTTCCACAACGCAGAGAGGAAGCACAGTTAATAATAAGTTTGCGATGCAAACTTTGCGAATCAAAAGTTTGCCGCTATTTTCGGCAAAGTTTTGATTGCCCCCCTATTATAAAAAGTTACTGAGAAAACTTCAGTTTTCGAAAGGAACTTTTTACCGCACTTTCGCAATGGAATGAGAAAGTGCAATAAATACCAAAGTTTGCGATGCAAACTTTGCGAATCAAAAGTTTGCCGCTATTTTCGGCAAAGTTTTGATTGCCCCCCTATAAAAACTCGATGAGGAAGTTTCAACTTCCGAATTGAGTTTTTACTGTGCTTCCGCAACGTAGAGAGGAAGCACAGTTAATAGTAAGTTTGCGATGATTAGCGAGGCGCAATCTCAGCCGAGCTAATCATCATATCTTCCATATTTAAATAATTAATTTATTTTAGGAAAATACGATAAATAAAAATTTTATCAACAAAACTTCTTTATCAAACTTAGTTTTTTAATTTACTCGTTTTCGAGCCTCGACACGAGTATAAGAGTGAATTTAAATTCCGCCTATAAAATCTAGCGTTATCTTTAGATTTGTGCAAGAGAACGAGAAGTAAAAATTGCTTTTTCTTGACATCGAAAAGGAGCGAGTTTACAATTAGAGAAGTTCCGAAAATTGTAGATTTAAAAATTCCGCAGCGCAGCGGCAAAAAGAACAAACACAAGGACAAGCAATGCTGGTAGACAACCTAAAAATCAGAGCAAAACTTACCGGAGGATTCCTGCTAATTGCAGTGTTAGCTTCATTTATTTGCATTTATAGTATGATTTCAACAAAAAAACTGACTAGCAAGTTTATAGACACTGCGCAAAATTCAAGAAAGAGTTTAAAAATACCTAGCGATTTATTAGACAAAGAAATGATGATTCTTGTTCTTGTAAGAGATATTGCTATTGATAAAATGAATGGAACTATTGATTTTAATGTAAGAAACCAAGAAATAGCAAATATGAGAACTGAAATTAATGCACTTATAAATCAGCTTGAAAATATCCAAATGAATACTGCTTCAAAAAAATATTTTGAACAAATGAAATCAGATATTACAGAAAGCAGAAATTCTCTAGATAACTGGCTTGTTCAGCTTGAATTAAACCCTGTTTCTGAAAAAACGACGCTTGCTTATTCAAATATGCTCAACCATATATCGCAAGTTCTAACTCAAATTCGCAATTTTGAGCAATCAATGAACGAATACGAAGAAAGCATCAATATAGCAACACAAGATTCTGCAAAAAAATCTATATATGCAATTCTTTCGGTTGGAATTCTTATTGTTTTGGTTTGTATTGTTGTCGGGTTACTCATTGCAGCTTCTATTGTAAGACCGATTAAGCTTCTTAATTCAATTATTTCACTTCTTGTTAAGGGCGATCTTGTTACTGCAGATTTTTCAAGCGACAAAAACAATGTTGTTTTTTGCAACAGAAAAGATGAAATAGGTGAAATTGGCAGAGCTATAAAAGACCTTGTAAAAACTTTAATAGCTGTGCTTACAAACATTGTTCGCGCTAGTTTGCAAGTTTTTGAAGAAAGCAATTTAATAAGCGAAACAAGCCAACGAGTTGCAACTGGTTCTTCGGAGCAAGCTGCATCTACGGAAGAAATATCTTCAACAATTGAACAAATGGCTTCAAACATTCGGCATAACGCAGATAATGCTATGGCGACAGCAGAAATTGCAGAAAAAACCGTTCAAAACAGCACACAAGGAAGCGAGGCTGTTGCCAAAACAGTTGAAGCGATGAAAAGCATTGCTTCAAAAATCGCGATTATAGAAGATATTGCATCACAGACAAACCTTCTTGCGCTTAATGCTGCAATAGAAGCTGCGCGCGCAGGAGATGCAGGACGTGGGTTTGCTGTTGTTGCGAGCGAAGTTCGAAAACTTGCAGAAAGAAGCCAGATTGCTGCAACCGAAATAAGTGAATTATCTCAATCAAGCGTAACAGTTGCAGAAGAAAGCGGAAACCTCATTTCGTCTGTTATTCCGGAAATTCAAAAAACAGCTGAACTCGTTCAAGAAATTACAGCAGCAAGCCGCGAACAAGATGTTGGTGCACAGCAAATAAACAAGGCAATTTTCCAAATGGATTCTGTAACACAACAAAACGCTTCAGTTTCGGAAGAACTTACTTCTATGGCAGAAGAGCTTTCTTCTCAAGCTCAAGCTTTACAAGATGTTGTACAATTTTTCAAAATTGATATAGGACAAACAACAAAAACCATTAAAACACCAAAATTTCTTATGTCGCCATTCAGCGAAAATATCAAAATGCCTCATTTTTCCGAAATCAATAAGATTTCAGAAACCAACAAGCCGACTTTTTCTGCTTCAATGTTTAGCGACAATGAAGATTTATATGCACCCTCTTCAAACGCTCCAGAATTAGATCCGTTTATGGGCGAGGAATATAGACCTTCTATAAATGCCGAGTTTTCAGATTCAGACTTTGAAGAATTCTAAAAAATTATAAAACCGTCCCGTTATTTTACGGCGGGACGGAGAGGAGATTAAAAATCTTTAATAGTTTTTTATGTTTTAAATTTCAGCTAAATAATACTTTTTCTTTCCGCGTCTAAATATAATTACTTTGCCTTCTAAAGCAATATCTTTTGTAATAACTTTAGTTTCATCCGCAACAACGTCGCCGTTAATTTGAATAGCGTTGTTTTTAATGAATTCGCGAGCTTCCCGCTTTGAAGAAGCGATTCCATTATTTACAAGAATATCAATCAACGGAAGTTCTTGTGTAAACTTAAACGTTGGCACGCCTTTCATGCCAGTTAAAATATCTTTTACAGCTAATCCTGCAAAATCGCCCGCAAAAAGCTTTTCGCTAACATTAACAGCATTGTCAGCTTCTTTTTTGCCATGTAAATCTTTAACAATTTCCCAAGCTAAAGTCTTTTGAGCAATTCTTTTTTCCGGCGCAGATTGATGTTCTCTAAAAACATCTTCGATTTTTTCTTTTGATAAGAATGTAAACACTTGAAGATATTCCAAAACCTTAGAATCATCAGAATTAATAAAATGCTGATAAATCGCATAAGGTGCTGTTTTGTCTTTATTGAGCCAAAGGGCATTTCCCTCTGATTTCCCGATTTTTTTTCCTGTTCCGTCAAGAATAAGAGGCATTGTAAAAGCGTAAGCTTGTTTATCAAGCATTTTACGAATTAAATCTACGCCTGTTGTAATATTTCCCCATTGGTCTGAACCTGCAACTTGCATTATACAATTTTTTTCTCTAAAAAGATGGACAAAGTCATACCCTTGCATAAGCATATAAGAAAATTCCGCAAATGTTATACCTGTTTCCAAGCGGCGGCGAATAATATCTTTATCAAGCATATAGTTTATGTTGATATATTTGCCTACATCACGCAAAAAGTTTAACCATGAATAATCTTTCATCCAGTCGTAGTTATCAACAAGTTCAGCAGTAGGAACAAGCTTTTTAATTTGAGTGCGAATTCCTTCTATGTTATTATTCACTGTTTCTTCAGAAATAACTTCACGTTCCGAAGTCGGACGAGGATCTCCAATGCGACCTGTTGCTCCGCCGCATAATAAAATGGGATAATGCCCTGCATCTGCAAGACGTTTTGCCATGCAAAGAGAAGAATAATGCCCAATATGAAGCGAATCTGCTGTAGGATCTGTTCCCCAATAAAAAGCAAAAGGTTTGCCGTCAAGAACTTTCTGCAACTCGGATTCTTCTCCAGCAACATCTTTAATAAGTCCTCGCCATTTTAAGTCTTCAAATAAAGTCACAATAACTCCTATAATGACAGTCTGACTGTCCAAGTTAACAGTAGCAACTGTTGAAAAAATCAAAAAGCCCTCCGCATTTACGGAAGGCTTTGGAATTTGTTTCAATAAACTATAGCACAAATATGCTCTACTTAACGAGCTGCTTCCGAATAATAAAAAAAAGACAGAAATGCACAATAAAAGAAAGCCAGCGTAGAGATATTGATTTTTTGTGCCCAACGGACAATATGTTCCATGTGTTATAAATTAACAGAATAAATTTTATGTGTCAATCAGGGGGGTATGTTAGCGAAACGCATGGCACTTTTATTTCACTTCTAGGGAAATATGACTTTGCACAAGCTTATTGCGTATACCTTGACAAAATGTCATATTTCATTTTAACTGCATTCATATGAAACTTTCAGTGCATTATGTACATCATCATTTTCTCTTATTTGTTGTATAGACGGATTTTGTACAGTGTTGCTTTTGTAAATATAAGCCGTCAATCCGTAAAGGATGGCGGTTTTTTTGTTTAGATACAATATCTGAAAGTCGCAATTTTTTCCGATAAATTAAACAGGAGCATATAAATGGAAAAGCTAAAAATTTTATTGCCAAAAGGCAGAATTTATGAAAATGTTACAGAACTTTTTGCTGATGCAGGAATCAGTATAAAATTGCCTGAGCGTGCTTATAGACCAACTGTAAACCAAGATGATCTTGAAGCCAAAGTAATGAAACCGCAGAATATTGGAAAGCTTCTTGAGCTTGGAGCCCATGATGTCGGTTTTACAGGGCTCGACTGGATTGAAGAAACAAATGCAGATGTTGAAGATATAATGGATTTAGGTTTTGATCCGGTTAAAATTGTTGCCGCAGTTCCAAATACTATAGATGACAAAGCTCTTCTTAAAAAAAGAATTATTGTTGCAACTGAATATGAAAATATTGCGGAACGCTGGTTAAAGCAGAAAAAAATTGATAATCTCATTGTTCGCACGTATGGTGCTACAGAAGTTTTTCCACCGGATGATGCGGACATGATTGTAGATAATACTGCAACAGGCAGAACATTAATTGAAAATGATTTGCGCATTGTTGATGTTCTTATGACAAGCTCAACTAGAATGTTTGCTTCAAAATCAGCAATGAAAAACCCTGCCAAAAAACAAAAAATAATGGAATTGAAAATGCTTTTTACTTCTGTTTTAAATGCTCGCGACCGTGTTATGCTTGAAATGAACGTTGCTCACGATAAATTTGAAGCACTTGTAAAAGCATTGCCAGCTATGCGCTCGCCGACAGTTTCATCTTTATACGGCGATAACGGCTTTGCTATCAAAATAGCTGTAAAAAAATCAGAAATCCCAAATCTTATGCCAAAACTCAAAAGTCTTGGTGCAACAGATATTTTGGAATATGAACTTAGAAAGGTTGCAGAATGAATAAAATGACAGACAAAGAAGAAATGACAGACGAAGAAAAACGCCTTGCAACTCCAACTTGCGCAAGACATTCTTCACCTATAAAAAACAGTGTAGCACAACCTGCCTGCGAACGCACTTCTTTGAATATGCGTGCAGCTAGAATAAGTCGAGCAACAGCAGAAACTCAAATTGAACTTCGCTTAAACCTTGATGGAAAAGGAAAATGCAATTTAGATTGTCCGATAGGCTTTTTAACTCATATGCTTAGTGCATTCTGCAAACATGGAATGTTTGACCTTGAAGGCGTTTTGCGCGGCGATTTAGATGTTGACCAACATCATTTAATTGAAGACACAGGAATTGCGCTCGGCTCTGCTTTTGATAAAGCTTTAGGCAGTCGCAAAGGTATTTTACGCGCAGGTTTTTTCATTTATCCTATGGACGAAGCTTTGTGCAGAGCCGCTGTAGATTTTGGCGGCAGACCTTTTTTGGTTTGCAATGCAGACCTTTCAGGCATAGCTCTTTCAGGCGGAACAACAGACTCATATAAAGAAAAATCCGGCTCATGCACAAGTTTTCAAACAGATTGTTTTGAAGATTTCTGGCAAGGCTTTGTAAGTACAGCAAAGTGCAACTTACATTTAGATACAATACGCGGAAGAAGCGATCACCATAAAATGGAAGGGCTTTTCAAAGCGACCGCTCGTGCAATCCGCACAGCCGTTGAAATTGATGCAAGAGCACCAAATTTAATTCCATCTACAAAAGGTGTTATCTGCTAAAACAATTGTTCAACTAACCTTTTCGTTGTGCAAAACAAACCGAAAAGGTTAGATTACATTCAGAAAATTGATAACCATTCTGCAGTCGTAATTGCTTTCCATAAAAATAAAATTTTTCACCTAAATTCATAAAAACACTCAAAAACAGCAAAACAGCAAAAAAAGATTGACAAGCTTTTTTATGCAAGGTATATTACAATATATGAACACTTGTTCATATGAGAGGTTGTGAATGGTTGACAAACAAGGCAGAAACTTAGATGAAATAATGCCGGATGAAGAACTTTTATATGATTTAGCAGATTTATTCAAAATATTTGGCGATACTACGCGTATAAAAATACTGTACGCACTTCATGAATCTGAAATGTGCGTTTCTGCAATTGCGGAACTTTTGAATATGAACCAATCTGCTGTTTCTCATCAGTTGAAAATTCTAAAACAAAGCAAACTTGTAAAATTCAGGCGAGATGGCAAGACAGTTTTTTATTCACTTTCAGATGCACATGTTTTAACAATTATAGATCAGGGAATGGATCATATTTTGGAATAACTACAGAGGAACTTAAATTGAGTTACAAAGACGAAATCACAGAAACCCAGACTTTTAAATATTCATACTCTTCGCACCATACCAAAAATAATCATATAAAAAAAACCGCTAAAACCGACTGTTACTGTCATCATGAAAAAAACTGCTGCCATGTTTCAGAAAACAAAAAAAACATAATTATAAGATGTGTAATTTCTGTAATTCTTCTTTTCATATTCACTGCTATTAATTATTTAATGATAATTCCTTTTTTTGTGAAGATTTCAGTTTTTGCAATTGCTTATCTTATAATAGGATACGATATTCTTTGGCAGGCGATAAAAAATATATTTAGCGGGAAACTCTTCGACGAGAATTTTTTGATGTCTATCGCAACAGCCGGAGCCTTTGCTTTAGGTGAATATCCGGAGGCGGTTTTTGTTATGCTTTTTTCGCAAGTTGGAAAACTTTTTGAAGATTATGCAGTTGATAAATCACGCTCCTCAATAGCTGAACTTATGAACATACGCCCGGATTGTGTAAATCTTGAAAAATCTGGAAATATTGTAACTGTAGCACCGGAAGATGTGCACATCGGAGATATAATCGTTGTGCGTGTAGGTGAAAAAGTGCCGCTTGACGGTGTGATAATTGCAGGAGAAACTGATTTAGACACAAAAGCCCTAACTGGCGAATCTGTTCCCAAACATATAGGTTTGAATGAATCAATAATTTCAGGCTGTGTAAATTTAACAGGAGTTATAAAAATTCGTGTTGAAAAAGAATTTGGAGAATCTACAGTTTCAAAAATTCTTAACCTTGTTGAAAATGTTTCCGCCCAAAAAGCGAAAACGGAAAATTTCATAACACGATTTGCACGCATTTATACACCTGTTGTTGTTTTTATGGCTGCTGTGCTTGCTACTATTCCGCCGCTGTTTCAGCTTGGTTCATGGAACGAATGGATTCGCCGTTCGCTCGTTTTTCTGATTGTATCATGTCCTTGTGCTTTAGTAATTTCAGTTCCAATGGGATTTTTTGTAGGCATAGGTTCCGCCTCAAAAAAAGGAATTCTTGTTAAAGGAAGCAGACATATCGAAGCGTTATCAAAACTTAAAACAGCGATTTTTGACAAAACAGGCACTCTTACAAAAGGAGTTTTTGCTGTAACTGATGTTTACGCAGTTGATTCAAACAAAGAAGATGTAATTCGCCTTGCTGCTCTTGCAGAAAACGCTTCAACTCACCCTGTCGCATTGTCAATTTGTTCCGCATGGAAAGAAATTAACAGACTCGAAGACAGCTTGCAGCGTAGCTTTACAAAAAACAGCGTACAAAGCGTGCTGTCCATTAAAGAATATTCAGGCTTGGGAGTTGAAGCATTAGTTGACGGAAATCAGATTCGTTGCGGAAATGATGCTTACATGGAAAAACTTGGCATAAAAACAGAAAAGAACTTTATAAAAGGCACTCATGTTCACGTTGCAGAAAACGGAAAATACAAGGGAACTATCGTAATTGCAGATGAAATAAAACCGCAATCAAAAAAAGCAATCCAAAAACTGAAAGATATTGGAATAAAAAAAGTTATAATGCTCACTGGAGATGATGAACATATAGCAAAAGAAGTTGCTTCTTCTCTTAAATTAGACGAGTATAAAGCTGAAATGCTCCCGCATGAAAAATTAGCTTTTGTTGAGGAACTGATAAACAAAAGTGCCGCAACAAAAGGCAAAAGAAAGAAAATCGTTTCATTTATTGGAGACGGTATAAACGATGCACCTGTATTACGAATGGCTGATGTGGGCATTTCGATGGGTGCTTTGGGTAGCGATGCTGCGATAGAAGCATCTGATGTAGTTCTTATGGACGATAATCCATTAAAAATTGCAGAAGCCGTAAAGATTTCTCGAAAAACAATCAGTGTTGTAAAGCAAAATATATGGTTTTCTATTGGTGTAAAAACACTAGTCCTTATTCTCGGTGCAATCGGTTTAACACCGCTTTGGGCTGCGGTCTTTGCGGACGTAGGAACACTTGTGATTACGGTTGGGAATTCAATTAGCATTTCTCACAGAATGTTTTTTTGCAACGCCGCACGCACAAAATCGTCCAACTATCTATCTGCTTCATAAACACTTTCATTCTTCGCCTGTTATGTGGCTTTCCGGGGCGAGTTTGAGGCACGGCGGGTATGTCGCAAAGTTACTTCATCACCGGCGGCGGTGCTGGTGCTATTTCGGCTACTATAACAGCGGCAGGCGGAGCAGAAACACGCCTTGTAAACTACACGCTTGTAAACTACACGATAAAAATCTGGAAAAGGACAGCATAGATAACTTTATTGAATAAAATGATTGCAAAACAATCTAAATAATATATATTAACACAAGGGCGTTGCTTCGGTGCAAATCTTTGTTAAGGGGCAAAGGTATGAAGAAATGGATAAAAAATACCTGCGAGAAGTATCGTTACTACTAATCGCAGGTGTTATCCAAATCCTTGTAGCCTTGTTAATCGCTAAGATTACGGGCTAACGGGGAACAGGGGCGGCGGTAAAAAGCTTCCGCCTCTGTGTATTTATATCTTAGCCCTAAGGGAGCTTTTATGTCAACTATGTCAACAAAAAAAGAAGAAGTTCTTTACTTCATTTTGAAAGCTGTTACACAAGGAATTATAAACGGAATTGTAACCGTTATTATCCTAAAAATTTTCAAGGTAATCTAGTTATGAAAGAAAAAAACGTGGTGGTAGATGCGAGGGTGCGGGTAGACCAAAAGGCACAACTGGAGCATATAAAGATATAACCCGTAGTCTGCAAGTTGCAATCAGACTTACGCCCGATGAAAAAAAGCAACTCGAAAACAGGGCTACAGTGGCAGGGCTTACGCTAAGCAAATACATACACGGAATTCTTTTCCCCGCAAAATAATCTTTAAAGAGTTTTTAAAAGGTCTCCCCGGATTTGGCGACGGTTTATAAATGTTTAATCGTGCTGTTAAAACGGTTTTACGCTGATAAAAAAACCCTGTTAAAAGTTGCGAAAGAACTTTACAGGGTTGTTTCAGAAATCATAATAGGAATAATCATCTACTTGATTTGTATTCGGTTATAGCCTAACAGTGGCAGGTCAAGTTGCAGCACAAATGCGGCTTGACCTTGTTTCAGCATACTCTCAAAGGGGCAATATGTCAACAAACCTAAAAGAGTTTTTATTAATCACTCCTTCAATTATTAGTTTTTCATTGGAATAATTTGAAATGCTTTTTTAATTTCTTCTAAATCCATTTTTTTACTCCTAAAATTACCTACGCATGGCGTGTGAGAATATAACATTGTTTTAACCGTAAAACCGTGTCGTAGGCTCTAACGCAAACGACTGCAGCCGTAAAATCGTGTTAGGAGATTTTACATTTGCATCAAATCCGTATAATTTATATTATGTTCTCTTGCGTATGCAAGAAAATCTTTTTCCTCTTTTGTTACGCGAATCTGAAATTTTAATGGCGAGTCAAATTTCTGTTTTCTTCCGGCATTTTTTCTTGCTCCGCCATGACTGAATTTCTTTTTATAAGAAGCAAGTCCGGATTTTTTCATGTATTCTTTTTCTGAGATGATTTTTTCATCTTGAGTAACTTCTGATTCTAGTTTTTTGAAAACATATCCTTCAGAATCTTTTACAAAAACATAATTCATATCAGACCTCCTTAAATCTTTGCTTTGCAAGTTTTACTTTATCTTTTGGAGTTTTCTGTGTTTTCTTTACAAAAACAACTCCAACTACAATTATTTTTCCAGCCTTATATTTGAAAAGAGAACGAAGTTCATTTGATTTAATCTCAAAAATATCTTTTTGTAAGGGTTTTACCCGAACAAACTCAATACCTTGAAACTCAATCTTTGAATACTCGCAACGAAGCAGTTCCTGCTGTGATTTTTCCAGCGATTTTATTTCATCTTCTGCTTGTGGCAATGTTTCTACTTTGAATTTCATAATTAAATGATATTACTATCTTTTGAAAATGTCAACATATTCAAATATGCGCTAAAAAATAAAGTTTGTCCTGATTTTTTGGGAGAAAGATTTTATAATGCTACCGCCTTGCCCGGAAGGTTCAATTTCATTTACGAAAACAAGCTCGACTTACTGATAAAATGCACCTTTTTCTTTGACCCAGATTATAGCCCCATATGGATGATTATAATCTATTGGTTCTTCAAAAACTTCAGGTTTTTTCATTACCCATGCATATGGATTCTTATAGATGTTTTTCAATTCATTCCAAGTTCCATAAGATCTATGCTTTTTTACATTTGATTCATAAAGCTCTTTAGTTAATGGAATAGAATCAATTAATTCTACTGTACCGTATTTCTTTTTTGTTCCACTGAACGCAATGGCTATTCTTCCGCGTTTTTTTGTATTTCCTCCTCTAAGTTCCCAAGTTTTTTTACCAGTTAAAATTTGTTTTCCAAACTCTTCTTTAATGATTAATATATCCATATAAAAAACCTCCAAGTGCCCCAGTGCGGGCGTCCACATAACATTTGCTTAACCTGCA
>JAAYQG010000041.1 GCA_012519415.1 Treponema sp.
AAAGCGTGGCCGCCTCTTAAAAACAATACAACAATAAACAACATCGCAAAAGATTCAAAGCAAAATGCAATTACTTTAGCAATTGGAAATGATAACAAATTCAGACTCGCAACTGATTCATTTATGCAACATTCGCGAGGTTCAATAAAAATCCAAGACGGCTGCTCAAACAAATGTGCTTATTGCAGAATCTGCATTGCACGAGGACAGAGCGTTTCTATTGCACCAGCAGAAGCATTAAAACGCATAAAAAATATTGAAGATAGCGGACATACAGAAGTTGTTTTAACAGGCGTTAATTTAAGTCTTTACAAAGGAACATTATCAACAGAAAATGGCGAACAAGAAATAGATTTTGCAGGGCTTTTAAAATATTTGCTTGAAAACACAAACAAAATTTCATTCCGCATTTCAAGTCTTTATCCGGAACGAGTTGATAAAACACTTTGCAAAATCATTGCACACAAAAGAATAAGAGCACATTTTCATCTTTCTGTACAGTCCGGAAGCAATAAAATTTTAAAATCAATGCGAAGACCTTACGAATCAGAAGCAATAATACAAGCGGTGGAACAACTTAGAAAAGCAAAAGATAATCCTTTTATTGCATGTGATATAATTGCCGGTTTTCCCGGAGAAACAGACGATGATTTTGAACAAACAAAAGAACTTTGCCAAAAATGCAATTTTACATATATCCATGCGTTCCCTTTTTCACCACGTCCAGACACAGAAGCATACACAATGAAAAACAAAGTGCCGGAAAGAATTACAAAAGAGCGCATTGAATGGCTTTCCGATTTTGCACGAAAAAGCAAAGCAAAATATGCAAAATCTTTTGTGGGAAAATATCTTAGAGCAGTTGTTGAAAAAAGAGAATCAAACATCGGCAAAGCAGTAACCGAAAATTTTTTGCATATATTTATAGAAGAAAATAAACAAATTCTAAAAAAATATGCCGGAAAGGAAGTTATCGTTTTAATAACAAAAACATCAAACATTAAAGGCAAAGAAGAAGAAACAGAAGCATATGCAGTTCTAGCAAAAGATAAAACTTTTTCAAATTCAATAAACCAACATTTTAATCAAACAACCGCTGATTAAACCACAGTTTCGCCAGCACCACACCCCCAAAAAATTTGTAGATTAAACCCACCCAACAACCAAGCCTCAAGTTTTTGCCCGCAAAAACTTGGCGTTTTGCTAGCTTAATCTCCAAATTTCAGATTAAACCCAACCAAATACCCAAGCCTCAAGTTTTTGCCTGCAAAAACTTGGCGTTTTGCTAGCTTAAACCCAAATTCGTAGCACCAGCCCAAAGCAAAATGCCCAAGCTTCAAGTTTTTGCCCCGCAAAAACTTGGCGTTTTGCTAGATTAAACCCAAATTTATAGCACCAGCCCAAAGCAAAACGCCCCCTTTTTCTTATTCAAAAATTACAATAAACTCTTTTTATGAACAAACTTAATATATTAGAACCAAACGAAAATACAAAACTTGGGCTTTATTTCAGTGTAGAAAACAAAACATTAGAATCATCATTATGGGCACCGACTGCAAAAAAAGTATATTTGTTAATTTTCAGAACAGCAAATACGGAAGAAAATCCAATTTTTAAAATTGAGCTTATGAAAAATAAAAAAAACGGTGTATGGCAAAAAAAATTCACTAAAGAAACATTTATTAAAACTTTTGGCGATGATTCCCTAATTGACGGCTCGTTTTATTGTTTTAGCGTATTACTTCCGGAAAAAAAAGAACAACTTTGCCTAGACCCGTACAGTTTTTCTATGGCAGCATACCTAAATGATAACAAATTTTGTCCCGGAGCGATTGTTGATTTATCAAGCAACAATTCTTTTCCCGATGGAATTAAAACTAAAAAGCAGCGATTTAAAAAATATCCGAAAGAATCTGTAATAATTTACGAAGTTTCAGTAAGGGATTTTACGATAGACGAAAGTTCAGCAACTAAAAACAATAAAGGCACATATAAAGCCTTTATAGAAAAGCTTGATTACATAAAAAATCTCGGTATAACTCATATTGAACTTTTGCCTGTTCTAAATTTTTATAACAATGATGAAACTTTGACAGATTTTTCGACCAATTTTCCATATTCAAATTATAACTGGGGCTATGACCCTCATAATTATTTTACTCCTGAAGGCTGGTTTTCTGAAAATCCAAACGATCCGTACAGTCGAATCCGCGATTTACGCGAACTTATTCAGGAAGCTCATAAAAAAAATCTTAGAGTGATTTTGGACGTTGTATATAACCATATGGCATCTACAGAATTTTTAGAACAAATTGTGCCCGGCTATTATTTTAGGCGAAATGAAGACGGAAGCTTCACATCTGCGTCCGGTTGCGGCAATGATACTGCAACAGAAAATAAAGCTATGCGAAAACTTATAATAGATTCACTTATACATTGGGTAAAAAATTACGATGTAGATGGCTTTAGATTTGATTTAATGGGTTTAATTGATACCAAAACAATCTTTGATGCTATTAAAGCTTGCCGCCGGTACAAAAAAGATATTCTTTTTATCGGCGAAGGCTGGAAAATGTACAACGGCACAAGCGGACAAGGCATGGATCAAAACATGATGAATCAAACGACAGATATTTCAGTTTTCAACGATGAATTTAGAGATTTAATTAAAGCCGGCGGCATGAATGAAGAGAGGAAATCGTTTATAACAGACGCAAAAGCAGAAAACAGTATAAGTGTTGAGCAGCTTTTCTATAATGTTACAGGCCGACCACAACAAAATTATACAGTTTCTACGCCACTAAACAACGTGCAATATATTGAAGCGCACGACGGTCTAACACTTAGAGATAATATTGTTTTTAACTGTGATATTAATATTGCTGAAGAAACTCAAAAAGATGAACTTTATAAACGCATAAAACTTGGGAATTTTCTTGTTTTAACTTCTCAAGGGATTCCTTTTATTCATGCAGGACAGGAATTTGCACGAACAAAACCTGCAATATATAATTCAACTGAATCATATTCGGCTGAATTATATTCAGGTGAAACCACAGGAGAATTTGTGCGAAACAGTTATAATTCACCTGATTCTGTAAATGCAATAAAATGGATTTTTACAAAGGAACAGCATGAGCTTTTGGAATATACAAAATCTTTAATTGAGTTTAGAAATAAATCAAAAATTTTCAAGCTCGGGTCACTTGAAAAAATTGAAACTAATGTGCATTTTCAAAAAGAACTTTCAAACGAACAACTTCTTGTATATTCCATTTATGAAAAAAACAAAATATGGTTCATTGCAATAAATTCAAGCAAAGAAAAAAAGATATTAAAGCTTGCAATAAAACGTCCACAAGTTTATGCTGATATAAACGGCGCAAATTTTCAAAAAATAAAAACACCTGAAGGTATTTTTTTTAGCAAAAACTTTGTAGAACTTGCTCCGCTTTCATCATTTATATTCAGTGAAAATATATTCAGTGAAAAATAAGAATACCAAATTGATTAATGAGCATATTTTCACTTGAGATTTATGACACCGATGAACGGTATCGAATGAAAATTCAAAATTCTTGCTATATTAAAAATTTGAGGCATATATGATTGCAGTTTTTGTAAATTGTGCCACAGTTATTGTGGGTTCACTTATCGGGCTGATTTTCAGCAGAAAAATTTCAGATGAACTATCAAATATTGTTTCTGCGGCGGCAGGCGTTGTTTCACTTGTTATTGGGCTACAAATGACCTTTGAATACAATAGCATTATCGTTTTAACTCTTGCGCTAATTGCAGGCGGTCTTTTAGGTTCTTGGTGGGATATAGACGGAAAAATATTAAGTCTCGGCAGGTTTCTTGAATTACATTTTTCAAAGAACAGAAAAATACAGCCGGAAAATGCAGTAAAACATAACTTTGCATATGCTTTTTTGAACGCATCTGTACTTTTTTGCGTTGGTGCTATGGCAATAGTCGGTTCATTTAAGGCGGGAATAAACAAAGATTATACATTAATATACACAAAATCCATTCTTGACGGTTTTATGGCGATTGTTTTTGCTGCATCAATGGGAGCTGGAACAATATTTGCAGCTTTATCCATTTTGGCTTATCAGGGGCTTTTAACGCTTTCTTCAACGTGGATTGAACCGTTTATAAACCAACAAATGCTTACAGAAATAAGTGCAACTGGGGGAGCTCTTATTGTAATGATTGGAATAAATCTGCTTAAATTGCGTACACTAAAAACTGCAAATTATCTTCCTGCAATTATTCTTGCAGCTTTATTTGTTCCTATTGCTTCTTTATTTGGCATTTAATCTTATCTTTTGCAGAAATATCTTTTCCAAGCTGAACTTCTAAAAGTTTTACATCCGTTTTTGCAATTATTGTATGTTTTTGCCCTGCTTTTAATGTTATAACATCGCCGGCTTTTACGTTTTTACGCTCATCATCAATAACAACAACAGCTTCGCCAGATACAATATTCCATATTTCATTGCGAAAGTTGTGTGTATGATAATTCATAGAATGACCTGCACGAACAGTAATTTTTACAGTCAAACATTCATCAGAAGCATCAATTACTTTATATTCGCCCCACGACTTTTCTGCAAATTTTGCTTCTCCATGTAGAGTGTCAACAAGTGGCTTTATGTAACATGACTGATTTTTATCCGCAACAAGCACGCCTTCTACATTAGCAGAAATTATAACATCTTTAAGTCCAACACAAATAATCGGAGAATCAAGTTCATTAAGAACGTGCACATTCTCGCAAGTTTCATCTAAAACAGCATTACCTATCACATTTTCTTCTATTGATTCAGTTAATGAATTCCACGTTCCAAGATCTTTCCATTTTCCGCTGTAACGCAATACTTGAATGTTTGGCTCTTTTTCAACGACAGCATAGTCAAAACTGATTTTCTGCAAATTTTCGTATTTGCTGAAAATATCATCATAGTTTTCATAATCAATATATTCATGTGCTTTATCAATTAAATATCCAAGCTTAAATGCAAAAATACCTCCATTCCATAGCGCACCTTTAGCAATATAATCCTCTGCAACTTTAATGGAAGGTTTTTCCTTAAAAGTTAAAACTTTGCTGATGATATTTTTATCTTCCGGAATTATGTAGCCATATTTTTCGCTTGGACAATCAGGTTCAATGCCAAGCAACGTAAGTCCCGCATTGCTTTTTTCAGCAATTTCCGCAAGTTTTACAAGAGATTCAAAATAAGATTCATCAACAAAAGGATCTACCGGACAAACTACGACAGGTTCTTCCCTTGAAACTTTTTGAACATCAAGAAGAAAATTTGCTGCTAAGGCTATTGCCGGAAAAGTATCTTTTCTACAAGGCTCTTTGCTTATTGCAACAGCATCGCCAAGCTGATTCTTAATAGAAGCAACTTGAGATTCCGATGTTGCAATAGTAACTTTTGCATTCGGTGCTGCTTTTTTTATACCGCAATACATGCGCTGAACCATAGACACATATTCACCATCGCAATTTTTGAAAATCTTTATAAATTGCTTTGACCTTACATCATTAGATAAAGGCCATAACCGCTTGCCAGAACCGCCGGAAAGCAAAATAACATTCATCGAAACAACCTCAATATGTAGAGTTAAGTCCGCCCGGCTTAACTTGAAAATGACTAAACGACATACTAAAAGAAGCACGTCCTTGCGTTACAGAACGAAGGCTTGTAGAAAATCCAAACATTTTGGCCATTGGTGCTTGTGCGTGAACAATCTCGATAGTTGGTTTTGATTCAAGGCTTGAAATTATTCCGCCACGCTGCGTTATTTGACTCATTGCTTCGCCTACAAAGTCTTTCGGACAAAGAATATCAACATTCATTACCGGCTCAAGCAATTCAGGTGAAGCTTTTCGGCAGGCTGCGTCAAAAGCTGCAACAGCACAAGCTTCAAAAGCAAACGGAGTTGAAGTAAGTTCATTATATACAAAAGATGTTACAGTAACTTTTACGTCCGCACACATATAGCCATATTGAATACCTGAATAAAAACTATTGCGTATACCGCTTTCAACTGCATCAAAAATTTCCTGTGGAATATATGATGTTTTTTTGACCATACATGAATACGAATTTCCCTCGCCTCTTTCGGCAGGTTCAACTGTAAGCGTAATGGTAGCTGTGTTGTCTTTTCCTCCAAGATTTTTTGAAAATTCCTCCGTATGCTCGGCTTTTGTTGTAACAGATTCGCGATAAGTAACTTGCGGAGCTCCAACTCTTGCATCTACCTTAAAATCATCTTTCATCCTTGTTGTAAGAACATCAAGATGAAGCTCGCCCATGCCGGAAATTATAACTTGACCGGTTTCAACATCTTCATGGCTTGTAAAAGTCGGATCTTCACAAGCTAAAATTGCAAGTGTTTCGTTAAGTTTATCACGTTCGGAAAGTGCAGATGGTTCAATGGAAACTGAAATAACAGGTTCAGGGAAATGCATACGTTCAAGAAGAATCGGCATACCTTCGCTACCCAAAGTATCTCCGGTTTGTGAAAATTTCAGGCCGATAAAAACTCCAATATCTCCGGCACTTATACTGTCCAAAGATTCATTTTTATTTGAATGCATACGCAAAATACGATTTACACGTTCGCGCTTCTTTTTACCGACATTAAAAATCTGATCGCCAACTTTTATTTTGCCCGAATACATACGCACAAAACATAAAGAACCCATTTCTCTATCATGCTGAATCTTAAAAACAAGTGCTGCAGGCGTTTTTGAATCGGGATCGCATTCAACTGAAATATCTTCTTCTTTTTTTACATGAAACGCCTGTGCCGGCGGCACTTCCGTCGGAGATGGAAGATATTCGATAATAGCATCTATCAACGGTTGAACGGCGCAATTTTTGCGTGCTGAACCGCAAAGAAAAGGCACAATACTTCTGTTGATTGTGCGGCGTCTGATTTCAGTCTGAATCATTTCAATGGGAATTGTTTCACCTGAAAGATAAAGCTCGGCAATTTCATCATTATCCGAAGCTATTTCGTCAATGAGTTTTTCGCGGTATTCTTCTGCAAGAGAACGACGAGTTTCGTCAATTTCACTTTCAATTATTGTTTCGCCCTCGTCTGTAGGGTCGAATCTGTATTCTTTCATTTTCAGAAGATCAATTACACCTTCAAACTTGCTTTCTGCACCAATGGGAATCTGTAAAGCTAATGTCTTTGCATTGAATTTTTGACGTACATCATCAATAACTCTAAAAAAATCTGCACCAATTCTGTCCATTTTGTTTACGAAGCAGATTCTAGGAACAGAATATACATCAGCTTGATGCCAGACTGTTTCAGTTTGTGGTTGCACTCCGCCTACTGCACAAAGAACAGCAACTGCACCGTCTAAAACACGAAGCGAGCGTTCAACTTCTGCGGTAAAATCAACATGGCCGGGCGTATCAATTAAATTAATTTGATATTTTTTCCAGTAAGTAGTAGTTGCTGCACTGCAAATTGTAATGCCGCGTTCCTGCTCTTGTTCCATCCAGTCCATTGTTGCAGCACCGTCGTCAATCTCACCAATGCGATGAATTTTACCGGTATAATATAGAATGCGCTCGGATGTTGTCGTTTTTCCGGCATCGATATGTGCCATAATTCCTATGTTTCGCATTTTGCTTAAATCAGCCATTTTGTTCTCCCAAAAATCACGGCGGCAGATTGTATGTTTAAGAAAACACATATTTATTCAACACATTCTGCAAAAACCGCCTTAACATGATTTTAGACACTCCTAAACTTTTTTAATTCTTTTAGAACTGTAAAATCGAATGTAAAGTTTTTAAAACATTATTGTCAATTTTAACGAAATATAACAAGCTTGACAACATACGAAATCCAAAGCTCACACAACATATTTTGGTATATTCACAAATAAAAAAGTCCACCGAATGAACCGGCGGACTTTTTGTTTTAATGCTCAGATTTGCATTTCTTACTTAGAGAGTGCTGTTGCAATGTCTACAGCAATAGCTACAGTTGCACCAACCATCGGGTTGTTACCGATTCCTAAGAATCCCATCATTTCAACATGAGCTGGAACTGATGAAGAACCTGCAAACTGTGCATCAGAATGCATGCGTCCCATTGTGTCTGTCATGCCATATGATGCAGGACCTGCTGCCATGTTATCGGGATGCAATGTGCGTCCTGTTCCGCCTCCTGAAGCTACAGAGAAATAATTCTTGCCTTTTTCAAGACGTTCTTTTTTGTATGTTCCTGCAACTGGATGCTGAAATCGTGTGGGGTTTGTTGAGTTTCCTGTAATTGAAACATCTACATTTTCTTGCCACATAATTGCAACGCCTTCGCGAACATCGTCTGCGCCATAGCAGTTTACTTTTGCACGATCTCCTGTTGAATAAGGAATTTTTTCAACTATTTTAAGTTCTCCTGTAAAATAGTCAAACTGTGTCTTTACATATGTAAAACCGTTAATGCGGCTGATAATTTGAGCTGCATCTTTTCCAAGTCCGTTCAAAATTACGCGCAATGGTTGCTTTCGAACTTTGTCTGCTTTTTGTGCAATTTTGATTGCTCCTTCTGCTGCTGCAAAAGATTCGTGCCCTGCTAAAAAAGCAAAACATTGTGTTTCTTCTCGTAAAAGACGAGCAGCAAGATTTCCGTGTCCAATACCGACTTTGCGGTCTTCTGCAACAGAACCTGAAATACAGAACGACTGAAGTCCGATGCCGATTGCTTCAGCTGCATCAGCTGCGTTTTTGCAACCTTTTTTGATTGCAATTGCAGCTCCGCAAACATATGCCCATTTTGCATTTTCAAAACAGATTGGCTGTGTTTCTTCAACAGTTTTGTATGGATTTATGCCTGCTTTGTCGCAAATTTCTTTTGCTTCTTCGATTGACTTTATGCCGTTTTCATTCAAAACTTTTGTAATTTTTGCGATACGGCCGTTGTAGTTTTCAAATGTAATTTTTTCTGCCATTTTCTATTCCTCCGTACCTTATTCTTTGCGTGGGTCAATAAGTTTTACGGCACCTTGTTCTTCTGTTGTGCGTCCGTAAGAACCACGTGATTTTTCCATTGCTGTTACAGGATCTTCACCTTTTTTAATGAATTCCATCATTCTACCAAAGTTTAAGAATTTGTAACCAATGATTGCACCATCTTTATCTACGGCAATTTTTTCTACATAGCCTTCTGCCATTTCAAGATAGCGTGGTCCTTTATGTTTGGTTGCAAACATTGTTCCAACTTGAGAACGAAGTCCCTTGCCAAGATCTTCGAGTGAAGCGCCGACTTTAAGTCCGCCTTCTGAATATGCAGACTGTGTACGACCGTAAACAATTTGCAAAAAAAGCTCGCGCATTGCTGTATTAATAGCATCGCAAACGAGATCTGTATTGAGAGCTTCAAGCAATGTTTTTCCGATAAGAATTTCAGAAGCCATAGCAGCCGAGTGTGTCATTCCTGAGCAGCCAAGTGTTTCGATAAGTGCTTCTTCGATAATTCCATTTTTAACATTAAGAGTGAGTTTGCAACAACCCTGCTGTGGTGCACACCAACCGACACCATGTGTAAAACCAGAAATATCTTTGTTTTCTTTAACCTGAACCCATTTCCCCTCTTCTGGAATTGGAGCAGGCCCATGATAAGCGGTTTTAGCTATTGGACACATATGTTCCACTTCTGCCGTATAAATCATACGTTTTCTCCCTGTTTCTGTCAGCATTGTTCAAAGCCATACAAATACCGACCTTTAATATTGCAACTCCGCACAGGCGGAGATTTAGTTACGCTGGATTATATAATATAAAATTATCGATAAAAATGCTATAGGGTGCTGATATTCAGCAAAGAGTTTCGCATGTGCAAAAGTATGATACTCTGAATCGTGTTCCACAAAATTATTTTCAAGGGAAAAATCAGAATGAAAAAGTCTTTTTTTTACTCTAGCTTTTTTGTTTTTAGTATGTGCCTGTTTTGCAAATGATACAACTTTTCAAAAAAGTACAAGCGAAAACGAGCATATCATCGGAGAAGCTAAAAACATTATAATTGAATCTGAAATCTTGAAAATTGACTTGTTCGATGATTATTATCATGTTTCAGTTGATTATATTTTCCGTGAATTTTATTCACTCAAATTTTATATGAGGGAAAATTTTTATGATTTAGACTTTTTGTTTTTTTGTAACTTAAAGGTATTTCTTTCCCAAAAAATGCCGTTTGTATAGCCTTGAATTGAATTGTCTTCATCTGCCATTTCAATGCGCTTTTCAGCCCATATGCAATATTGCGGATTTTGTTCTATGCCAACATATTTTCTGTTCAGTTTTTTTGCAGTAACAGATGTTGAACCAGAACCAAGAAATGGGTCAAACACAACATCTCCGGAATTAGAGCTTGCAAGTATAAGTTTTGCTAAAAGTTTTTCACTTTTTTGAGTTGGGTGCGCTGTATTTTCTTTCATTGACCAGTACGGAATTGAAATATCGTCCCAAAAATTAGACGGATATGTGTTTCTAAAATTGCCTTCATCTGTTTCTTCCCAATCTTTTGGCAAATCGTCTTTTTTATATGGAGCTACAACACGTCGTCTGATTTTTACATCTTCTACATTGAATACGAAATCTTTTGAAACTGTTGCAAACCAAATATCTTCCATTGAATTTTTCCAGTTTGATTTTGCGCCGCGTCCTTTTTCTCTTTGCCATGTAATTCTGTTTTGCAAGCAAAAATGTTTTTTAATTATAGGACCAATCACCATACTTGAATACCAATCGCAACAAACATAAATACTTGCCGTTTGTTTCAAAAGAGGTTTAACAATTTCAACCCACTTTTCCGTATATTTTTCGTAATTTTCTAACGAACTTTGTCTAAATACATTTCCGTCAAAGTCTTTTGTTAAATTATAGGGCGGGTCGACAATTAATAAATCAACAAATGAGTGGGGAAGTATTTTCATTACTTCAAAACTGTCGCCTATTAATGTTTTGTTAATTATCGATTTGGTTGTAATTTTGTGGGGAAAGTCTAGCGGATTGATGCAATGTTTAAGATATTGAATGCCTTCTTCAATTGAAATATCTATGGTCTTATTACGATTTGATTTCATATTTAATGTGAATTATATGCTCCGCGCGAAGCAGGAGAAA
>JAAYQG010000042.1 GCA_012519415.1 Treponema sp.
CTCGATGAGGAAGTTTCAACTTACGAATTGAGTTTTTATGGGCTTCCGTAACGCAGAGAGGAAGCACCGTTAATAAACAAGTTTGCGACGCAAACTTGCAAATTGGCGAGTTTTCAAAGATGTCTAAATATCTTTTTGCTCGTCTTTTTTGGTATCTGAAAAATCAGTTCCATGATATTTTTCAAAGTGAAGAATCGCCGTTTTTAACTGAATCGCAAGCGTTGCTCGTTCATCATTTAAAAATGTCTTTTTTTGCTCTTCCCCAGAAAACCGAAGCTCATCACAACGAGCAAGAACTTTCTGCACAGCTGATAGATTTTCCATGCAGCATGGTTCAAAAAAATCTTGCGCTATAGTTAAAATTTCACTTGTTACGGCAGATTCAAATTCAAGATTAAACCGCTGTTCGAGATAACGCCGCACTTCTTTCGAGATTTTTTCAGCACTTAGAACATCATTTTGAAAATTGCCTTTTGCACGCAAAAAAACACGAAGAAAGCGGCTGAATTTTCGCACATTATAATATCTTTTTGATTTTAACAGCAAATTTTGAATAAATACTTTTATTTGTCTAAAACGGAGTAATAAAACAGTAAGAATCATGAACAAAAGTGCTACGCCAAACACGCATAAATAAACAACATAAGTCGTCCCTGGAATAACAAGAGGCGCAGACGGCGGCTGCAAAACGCTCGTTCCGGTTTCTTCTGCTACAGAACGTATAAAAACAGGAGGAATTTGAATTACAAAAAAACCTTCCGATGATTCAGGTGATGATTCGGAATTAATATTTAATCCCGAATCAATATCAGATTTGCAAACAGAGGAAAAATCGAAAGGCAAAAACGATAATTCGCCGGATTTCCACGGAATAAAATCAACAATAAGAGTGCAGTCAGAGTTGTTAGATTCAAACTGAATGGAATAAATTGAAAAAAAACCTGTTTTATTTGCATTTTTTATAATTTCATTATTTATATCAAGACTGAATTTTTGAATTGGCGGCAAATATTTTGATTCAAAACGATAAATTAATTGTGTATGTTCTCCAACTGTAACATCAGAGGGAATTAACGAAAGCATATAACTCATAAGAAATTTTCCCTTGAAACAAAAAATTCTTTAAGTTTTTTTGCTGGATCGTCTTTTGTAGAAATCAAAAGCGGTCTCGCACCGCATCTTCTGCATAATTTCTGCCACTGTTCAATTCTCTTAATTTCTGCTTGTTTCCATTCATGTTGAAAAGATGTGGAATCAGTAGGAAATGTTCGGATTATTTTTGTTTCCGGATCTTCAAACGAAAAACTGCCTATTTTCGGAATAGCTGAATCAATCGGATCTGTTATGCGAATAGCAAGCACATCATGTTTTGAAGCTAGCCTTGTCATGGCTTTTTGATAGTTTGTGGTACGAAAATCCGAAATAACAACAACAAGACTTCTGTTTTTTAAAAGACGACAAGCTCCATCAAGAGCACCGGAAAGCATAGAACCGTTAACATTTTTGGCTGATGAGGCTTGCTGTTTTGTAGTTCCGTCAAGGCGCGAGAGAATGAGCATTATATTATTTGCAGAAGATTTTGGTACAAGTGAAAAAATTATTGCGCCGTCAAAAAAAACTGCACCTAAAGGACTTGTAGTTTTTTCCGCAGCAAAAGCTAAAAGTGCTGCAATTTCATTTGAACATTCAAGGCGACTTTGAGAGCCAAAGCCCGTATCCATTGAAAGAGATCTATCAAGCACAAGAAAAACAACAAGCTCGCGGTCTTCTTCAAAAAGCTTTACATAAGGTTTTGACATTCGTGCGGTTACATTCCAGTCAATTGCTCTTACATCATCATCTCGTAAATATTCTCTTACTCCTGTAAATTCGATGCCGCGCCCTTTAAAAAGAGAATGGAAAGTGCCGCTTTTAAGCCCTTCTGCTATAGAAAAAGCTTGCAAACGCAGTTGAGCTGCACGCTGTATTAAAGTTTGGTACTGCGACGACTGTGTTTCCATTCGATTCTCCAAAAATTACAAAAAATTAATCACGGAACAGGAAGTGCGGCAAGAATTTTTGTAATAATATCATCTGTTGTCAAACCGTCTGCAGCAGCTTCGTAGGAAAGCACAAGGCGATGGCGCAAAACAGCCGGAACAACTTTTTTAACATCATCAGGCAAAACATAAGAGCGACCTGCAAGCAAAGCTTGCGCTTTTGCACATTTTTGCAAAGCGATACCTGCACGTGGAGATGCTCCAAATGTGATATAGCGAAGAAAATCTTCGCGACGTGCTCCATGTGAGCGCAAATCTGCGGTTTTATTTTTTTGTTCGGGACGTGTAACAGAAACAATAGAAACAATGTATTCGATTATTTTATCATCGCAAACTACAGAAACTAAAGACTGGCGCATTTGTGCTATTGTTTCTGCCGTAAGAACTTTGTTCAGCTTAATTTTGGAAGGTTCAACAGATTGAGAACTTTGCTTTATAATAGAAAATTCTTCTTCGTTTGAAGGATATGAAACATGAATTTTCATAAGGAATCTATCTAATTCAGCTTCCGGAAGATTATATGTTCCTTCTTGTTCGATTGGATTTTGTGTTGCAAGAACTAAAAACGGCTTTGGCAAGGCATATGTTTTTTCGCCTATTGTTACTTGTTTTTCCGCCATTGCTTCTAGTAGTGCAGATTGAACTTTGGCAGGTGCTCTGTTTATTTCATCTGCAAGAAGCAAGTTTGTAAAAACAGGGCCTTGTCTTACAGAAAATGAACCTGTAGATTGTTCATAAATAAGTGTTCCTGTAACATCAGCAGGAAGTAAATCCGGCGTAAACTGAATGCGTTTAAATGCAAGACCGGACATATCTGCAAAAGTTTTTACGGCAAGTGTTTTTGCAAGACCGGGAACTCCTTCAAGCAATACATGACCGTCTGCAATCATGGCGGTTAAAATTCCGTCTAAAAGTTCAGTTTGACCAACAATGCGCTTTGCCGCTTCTGCGCGGCAAGATTCACCTAAAGCTTTGCATTTTTCGCTAATAACAGAAGTATCCACTCGAAGCCTCCAAAAAGATATTAGCAAAATGTAAAACGTTTTTCTACTGTTCAAAACGTTGTCAATCGAAGTATATTATAACTTATTCGTATAATTACAATACATTACAGTATTTTTATGCAAAGTATTGCATAAAAATACAAAAAGACGTATTATTTTCGCATGATTAATCCACTAGCACAAGAATTGAACAGTAGTTTGCATGGGACTGTTCCGGGCGAAATGCTCTCAGATTTAGGCTTGCGCCTGTTTTTTCCTAAAGGAATTATTGCACAAGGCGCAGAAGCAAAAAAACTTGGAAAACTGGCCAATGCAACAATTGGAATGGCTGTTTCAAATGAAAGTCCACTTATTTTGCCTACAATTCAAAAAGAATTTTTAAATTTAACATCGACAGAAGCAGTTGCTTACGCGCAAACTGTCGGCAATCCGGAATTTCGAGCTTTATGGAAAGAGCAGCTAATTGCAAAAAATCCTTCGCTTAGCGATAAATATTTTTCTTTGCCGGCTGTTGTTCCGGGGCTTACCTCAGGAATTTCTTATTTATGCGATTTGTTTTTGCAAGAGGGTGATGTACTTTTAGCTGCAAATCCTTCATGGGATAATTATGCTTTAATTGTAGAAACAAGACGAAACGCATCGCTTCAACAGTTTACTCTTTTTACGGAAAGCGGATTTAATCTTGATGCTTTTGAAAAAGCGGTAAAAGAACAAGCTAAAACGGGAAAAGTTCGCATTATTTTGAATTTTCCACAAAACCCATCAGGTTATACGCCTACAGAAAGTGAACAAGTTGCAATATGCAAAATTCTCTGCGATGTTGCAGACAAAGGTGCAAACGTAATGGTTTGGTGCGATGATGCATATTTTGGCTTAAATTACGAAGATAATATTGCAAAAGAATCTTTATTTTCATTTTTATGTGATGCACATGAAAAAATATTTGCCGTAAAAATCGATGGACCAACAAAAGAAGATTTTGCATGGGGTTTTAGAATCGGTTTTTTGACTTTTGGCGGAAAAGACTTAACGGAACATCATTACGAAGCTTTAAATAAAAAGCTTATGGGCACAATCCGCTCTTCTGCTTCTTGTAGCTCTTCGCCTGCACAATCAATTATGCTTCGTGCAATGAAAAACCCTGAAATTGAAGCAGAAAAAATAAAGTTCAGAAAAATTCTTGAATCAAGATATAAAAAAGTGCGAGCTTTTGTTGATGCAAAAAAAGACCATGCAATTCTTACAGCATTGCCGTTTAATTCAGGCTATTTTATGTGCTTTAAGTGCAACGGAATAACTTCCGAAGATTTGCGACTAAAGTTGTTAAATGATTATGAAATTGGAACTATCGCGATTGACGATGTTCATCTTAGAGTTGCATTTTCAAGTATCGATGATGATATTATAACACAAGTTTATTCAGCTATTTACAAAGCGGCGGAAGAATTGGCATAATGCTTTTATGAAACGCAAGCTTCGTAAACGATTTATTTTCATTTTATGCCTGCCATTTATTGCGGCAGGCGTTTTTCTATTTCTCTCATTGCAGCCAAAAGAAACAATAGTAATAATTTGGACAGACCAAAGTTGTTTTGCTTCTTATGCAGAATTATTTAACACAACACAAGAAAATTATAAAGTTGTTATAAAATACAAAGAAAATCCGGCAGAAGATTTTCCTGCTGATAACGGTGAACAGCCGGATATTGTAATCGGCGCATGGCTCAAAAATGAAAAAGTGCGAAAAAACTTTATGCCGCTTGATTTTCTGTTTAAAAACGAAAATCTATACGCAAAAGATTTTTATCCGCAGCTTTTAGACTTGGGCAATATGCAAAAAAAACAATATCTTTTGCCTGTGAGTTTTAATCTTCCTGCAATTATTTTTTCAAAGGAAAATGAAAAACTGGTTGAAGACAGTTTTGTACTTTCAATTAACCAAATAAGAGATGTTGCAGCTTCTTTTAACAAGCGAAACAATAAGAACGTTTATACTTCTATGGGGTTTTCACCTGCATGGAATGCTGATTTTATGTATGTTGTTTCAAAACTTTTTGGTGCAAATTATACGGAAGCTCCTCCATTATTCAGTTTTAATAAAGAAAGCATTGAAAAAACAATAGAATATTTAAAAAATTGGACTTACGAAATAAACGGGCTTCCCAAAACAGAAGATGAGTTTCAATTTAAATATCTTTATGGACCGGTTTATCAGCTTGTAACTTCCGGCAAATGCTTGTTTGGCTACACGAAAACAGATTATCTTTTTAATTTACCGCAAGATAGACTTCAAAACATAGATTTCAGATGGATTGAACAAGACAAAAGAATTGCGGTTTCCGACAAACTGATTTACATGGGCATTTACAGTGCTTCAAAAAATGTAAAAGGAGCTGTAGCTTTTATTTCTTGGTTTTTAAATGAAGAAACTCAAAATATACTTATGGAAAGAGCTGCCGAGCAAAATTTAACAATCTCGACATTTGGCATTTCAGGCGGTTTTTCTTCGCTAAAAACAGTAAACGAAAAATATTTAACAAAGTTTTATCCGCAGCTTTACGGCCATGTGCCTACAGCAGAATTTCTTTCTGTGCCGAATATTCTTCCGGTTCGGTGGGAAGATATAAAACAGCAAGTTATCATTCCTTATCTAAAAGAAGCTTCAAGAACAATTGAGCCTGATGCTGAAATAAAAGATCTCGAAACAAGAATGAAATACTGGCTAAAACAAAATTATTAATATAGCAAAAAACTTCAAAAGGGACTTTCTGTTTATAAACAAATATATGTAATAACTTTATGCATTTTTATAATGAGGAAGTTTTTTCATTGCAATAAATGATATGATTACTCCGACAGCACAGACAAAGGTTCCGGTTATGAGCATTGGTTTTATTCCCTTATAATCAAGTATCACACCGCATACAAGATTTGAAAAAACTCCGCCAATCGTAATTGCGCTTGTAACAAAAGCTTGCCCTTTTACTTGGTCGTTTTCTCCCATAGTTTGACTTACATAATAAGCGGAAGCGGGAACAAATACTGCGTAAGCAAAAAGTTGAAACGACTGGCTTAAATACATTGTAGCCATGTTGCTTGCAAAAGTAAGAATAAGAGTTTTTACAAAAAATGCTACACCGGAAAAAACTAAAAGAGTTCGAGATGAAAACTTTTTCAAAACAAAGGCTATAAGTGCCATAACAGGAAGTTCTAAAATTGCTTGTAGAAAATTTGCATAACCTAGTTCTGTTTCGCTGCCGCCAAGATTTCTTATAATCTGAATCATAAAATCGTTTATCATATTGTGCGCAAAGTAAAAACAGATTGTTCCAAGCAAAAACATTGAAAAAGCAGGATATGTCTTGATAAAGTCAAAAAAATTATTGTGAGTCGCAGTATGCGAAAAAGGCGCACTTTGTTCAGGTTTTTTAGATAGCTTTTTAGATTCGGAACTAAAAACGTCTTTTGCAGTCTCCGTGAAATGTTCAGGTTTTTTGAATGTGAAAACAATTATTGCAGACAAAATCATAACAACAATGTTTACAAGTAACAGAACAGATACGCCTTTTTTTTCTATAATTCCGCCAATAAATGCAGAAGTTACGGCAAAACTTGCAGAACCAAGTCCTCGAGCAAGCCCGAAATAAATATTGCAACCTGCTTTTTGATATTCAAAACTAAGTGCAATCATTACAGGCTGATATACAAACTGAATCATATAAATTGATGCATAAATCACAAAAATAAAAATTTTATTTGCAGGAGTAAAAAGCAATAATATAGAGCCCAAAAGGATAAGCAAAACCGAAATTAAAATGAATCGTCTGTTTGTAAGAAAGCCTTGCTTATCAATAATTCCTGCAACAACAGGCTGAAAAACAGCAGAAAGAATATTGGCAACAGCAAGCAGAATTCCAACTTGAGTATTTGAAAAACCGTTCGCTAAAAGATAAACTGCCGCACACGCATGAATCGTACAAAAAGCCGAAAAATAAGTTACATTTATTAAAGTATAACGCAGCGTCCAAAATCCTTTTTTCATACAACACCCCTTGTTTGAATACATCGAATATATATCGAGAAAATTTAAATGTCCATTAGATTCATGTCTGGATTTATATTTCTAATGAAATTGCAAACTAAACGGAACAATGCTAAGCAAATAATAACGGAAAATCAAAATTCGAAATATCAATATTTTCTACTTTGCGGAATAAATGCAAAGACGAGCGGAATCAAATTTATGCTATTCTTCGTAACTACAAGGAAGCTTTGTGTGAAACTTCTTTCATCTTGAACATCATTTCATCGGCATGGTCAAATAAACAACTGAAATCTTTATGCTTTTTAGGATCATAAATGGCATAACCGGCACTCAACGATAGCGAAAACGGGAGATTTTTTTTAATATTCCATAAAGCAAAATTATGATGAATTCTTTCTATAATTTTTTCCACCGTTTCTGCATTAGCGGTTTCAAACAAAATTACAAACTCATCTCCTCCATAACGTGCAATTATATCCGAAGTAGAAATCGAATGAGCTAAAATTAGAGCAGCATCTTGTAAGACATTATCGCCTTCCGCATGGCCAAACTCGTCATTAATGAACTTAAACTTATTAAGATCAATTACTATAAGAGCAAACGAACCTTTTTTATCATACTGTTCTATACGACTGTACGCTTTTACATCAAAACTTTGCCTGTTTAAAAGTCCCGTCAGGTAATCTCTCTCTGTCTTTCGTCTTTCTAAAAAAATAAAACCCAAAAGAAGAGCAATTGTAAAAGCAGGCCATGCAGTTATAATCCCATAATTTAAAAGCTGTGCCAACGAACCCACAAGGGGAATAAGAGTATAAATGATAATCACAAGCAGTATTTGACGTTTCACCTTGTCGCGATGCTTGATTAAAACATAGAGAGCCGGAATTATATAGAAATAATTGGCAAAAGAATAAACGAGCACGCCAGGCCCGCGATTATACATATTATTGTCATCAATATAGAAGACAAAGTCTGTAAATAATGAATAAATCATGACTATACAACCGGCAATAAAAGGAAGTAAAAGAATAAAGTAGTATCGCATAGAAAATCTTTTTTCACTAAAAAGAGAAAAAAGATACATCATACCAATGCATACTGGAAGCGGTTGAAGAACAAAATATACGTAATTAACAATATACAAAATTACATGATTGACCGATTTGCTGAATGGGAATTCAATACGTGATAAAAAATCGAGAACTACAATAACTAAAATCGAAACTGCCATAAACATTCTGTATTTAGCAGCCAGCTGAAGATTGTTATAACAAACAAGCGAATAGGATATTATTATAACAAGAATGATAAATGAAAAAAATAGAATATCAATTGTATTATAAAACGTACCATTCATGATTTAATTATAACTGATAAAAGCTTATTTGAGAAATCGATACTGTGAAATACTGTGAAAATTTTGTCAAAGCACAACATTTAAACAGCCTAAAACATTTAAGAAGCATTGAAAGATTTTTTCTGTGGAAGAATCAAAAATAACAGAAGCAAAATGAATAATCTTCGCATTTTACCAATGTTATTTAGAAAGCTCCTCTTGACGACTGCTCGAAAAAAATATGATATACTAACTTTGCAAATTATGTATTTGATTTCCGTATATTTTGATAACAAAACTTCAAAAACTCTTCAAAAATATATTGACTCGATTGCAGCGACGACAAGCAATAAGTTTATGACAGCAAATAATGTTCCGCCTCATCTTACTATCTGTGCTGTTGAGGCAAAATCGAGCGAACATTTGCTTCCCGCTTTTGAAAAATTTACAGGACAAATTACAAGCGGCAAAGTTCCAATTGTTGCACTCGGGCAGTTTTTCCCTTATGTGATTTATGCAAGTCCTGTGTTAAATAACTATCTTCAAGATTTATCAAAAAAAATTTTAGATTGCGTAGATGAACTTTCAGATGTTGCAGTAAGTAAGTTTTATACTAGCGGAAATTGGTTTCCACATATAACGCTTGGAAAAACTTTAACAAAAGAGCAATTGCGTATCGCTTTTGATACAATGCAAGATTTGTTTCAGTCATTAGATGCAAAAGTTACAGAAATCTCTCTTACGCAAACTAATCCCCAACAAGAGATTTTGAGGATGAAGCTGAAGTCTTAGAAATCCAAACAAGAAGTTTTTCAGTTGAGCGCAAAATCAGAATCAATTGATTATATATAAAATTTGAAATACGGGATATAAAAAAATGAAAGTTAAGCTCAGGTGAAAATTTAGAAATTTTAGCAGCACAGCATTAAGGTGATTTTTCCATTTATTGTGTCTTTTGTTTGGGGAATTGTATTATATAATTTCTTATATATTTTTGAATATATATGTATTTATAAGTTGTATTTTGGCTGGTTTCGCCGAAGAGTCGCTTTTTCGTTTTTTAATCTATTCAAAAATTTTAAATAAATATTTAAATAAATTTTTATCAATAATTATTATCTCGTTATTATTTGCGTTATGTCATGGACAACTGAAAGAAACACGGCTTGCAGAAAGAAGCGACAAGCTTCATAATGCAGATATAAGGAGAAATCTTATTGGCTAGAACAGCGGTCTTTAACCACCTTATAAGCTTTCCTAAAAAAGTCCAAGTTCACTTTGGGCAGGATAAAAAAGAACTATATGAAATAATCAATCAACTTATTGGGAGAAATACAATGAATTATTCACTATCAATGGCGGTTCCGGAACAATTTACTTTTTTCATGAGGTACATTTCCTTTTCAATTTTCTCAAATATTTATTAAGGAAATAACAATCATGCAAAAAGAAAACAAAAATCGCTTTACAAAGAAAATTTTTACTGCAAGACTTTTTTTTAACGACCTGCTCTTTTTAATTACTCATGCGCCGGACATTTCAAAAGCTATGAAAAATGCGAATTTAGGCGAGCAATTTATGGAAAAAGTTATGACAGTTGTAACAGCAGTAAACGGTTGTGTGTATTGTTCGTGGTTCCATGCAA
>JAAYQG010000005.1 GCA_012519415.1 Treponema sp.
ATAAAAAGATATTGGGTTTTTCGGGAATTTCAGCAGCATATTCTACGCCTTTTTCTTGCAAGCGTTCGACAATGTTTGGGTCGTTCATAATGCCCGTTTTATAAATTTTCTGTACACCGTCTTTTTCGACATCTAAAAATACAATTTTGTCTTCTCTAAAACTGACAGCCGCTATGTCGTTATTTTCGAGCATTTTTAAAAATGTTGAATACGTAGTCGGTTGAATTTGTTTGCCCTGAATTAGAGGCAGTACAAACAAGTTTAATGCAAAAACACCAATAAGTACCAAAAAATAGTACCATAAAAAACCACGATTAAATTTAGGCAGTCGCGGTTGTTCATCTAAATTGTTTTTATTGCGATTTTCTTCCATAATATAGCTCCTAAGATTTAGTTTTTATACTGCAATATTTCGCTTTATATTTTCTTTCTAATTTTGATTGTAATAAATCGGAAAATTCTTTTATATTTCCAACTTTTATTGTTTTGGTATTATATAAGATTGCATATTACTAATATACAAAAAATTTTTGTATAAACATACCAATACTTACCGAAAGTGTTAAATACGTTTAACGCATAGCTCAGCTAAAATTTCGCCTTGCTACGCGGAGAAAGATGTCCGAATTTGAAACAAAATTGGGGAAAAAAGAAGTATATGCATCACTCTTATAATAAAAAATATCGTGGAATATTTAATCAATTTTCTCCTAAAATATTATATCATAATTTTGTAATTTGTTATTTTCTTTTTTGTCTTATCCTAAGGAATTGACGCAAAAAAACGATAAGTCAAATTGACACGTTTATTAACCTATTATTTCTCGATTCTCTTCAGATGTACGCCGTGCAACTGAAAACTGAAAATCTACCCTTGCTGGATTTTCAGCAAAACATCGTTTTAATCTACGCACCCGCAAATGGAACGACCGCAAGAAAGAAAAAAAGCGTGTAAAATCACTCAAGCTTTTCGACGCAAACACCCCCGCGCGTGCGGGGAAAACTTATCCTCTGTAACTTTATACCTGTCGCCTGTAGAAACACCCCCGCGTGTGCGGGGAAAACAGGCATTGCTTATAGTATAATGCTTGTGCAAAGGAAACACCCCCGCGTGTGCGGGGAAAACTCCATGTTGATGCTGTCTTCCAGTCGGTAATTAGAAACACCCCCGCGCGTGCGGGGAAAACCGTCACCGATACCCCCCACGTATCGTTTGCGTTGGAAACACCCCCGCGTGTGCGGGGAAAACCATATGCAGACTACAAGTGGCGGCATGAACCAAGAAACACCCCCGCGTGTGCGGGGAAAACTTGAAAGAAATTTTAAAAGACCTGCCTGTCGAAGAAACACCCCCGCGTGTGCGGGGAAAACTCCAAGATATAGCGTATTTACTATGCCGCAGCACCATACGTAGTGCTTCTTATAACATACGCTTTTCAACTATAAACTGATAACCATCAATGTCTGTTAATTGTTTATTTGTTTCACCGGTACCCCAGATTTTAAAACCGGGTGCCTTATTAATTTTTTGAAACACAATTAAGCCGGAAGATGGTGGACAAGATTTGATTAAATACAATATTACCGTCTCTGCTACAGAGTCTTTTATTCCCGACACAAAAACATTTGCTCTTGGTTCCAGGAACCATAACTTCATTCTCCCACGTACCGCAGGAGGTATATGATTTGCAACAACTACAACCATCTCACCCGCCCAGAATAGTAGCTATATCAGTAGCTATGTTTTCAAGAAGCTTTATTTCTTGAACTCTCATCCGAAACTCGCTAGCAACTCTATATTTATTATAACTACCGGCTAGCTCCTGAGTTAATTTAAAAGCTAGATCTATACATACATAATCCTTATATAAATCTGCCATGTCATAAATAAATGGCAAGGGACTACCCGTATGTATGAATCCTAAATGAGGAGAGTAGCCGAGTGTATAAACACAAGATGTCAATAAGGCATATAAGGCCGCATTACAAGAAGTTAATATCTGATTGGTTGTATCGCTTAATTCCATTTTTCCGGGAATATAGTTCCGTCCCTTCCAACCTACTTGATATTCAGAGGCTTTTTCTTCATACAACTGCCGTACCCTGTACCCCTCCATTCCCATTATTTCTTTTAATTTTTTTCCGGTAAGATCGACTTCAGGAAATCGCGTTGCAAACATTCGCCGAGCAACGTCTAAAGATGCTTTAGGATCACAGGACAACTTGGCTTGTCTTCTAAAATTTCGCGTATTTGAGCAGGGTGATTTCCCAACTGCATAAAAAAGTAAGGAATCCTCGCCTACCCAGCACACACAACAATTTGCAGCAGATAAAATCTTTATTGCTTCATGAGTAACACTGGTTCCCGGTCCAAGTAATAATGTAGAAATTGTCGCTATGGGAATGCGTATTACCTGACCTTCAGAATCAATCCATTTTATACTACTATCATCTATTTCCAATCGACCTCTTTCCAAATAAATAAAAGGATATCTGTCTTTTATCTGAGGTATAGACTCGTGGGTAACCTTGATGAGCAGACGTCTATACTCTTTTTTTTCATTCTCGGTTCTTACCTGCTCATTCATGGATAATCTTTGTTACCCTCCGATCTTTGTATTTTTTTACCGTACCAAATTGAAGTGGAATATCGTTCAGGGTAAAAACATCTCCTTCTGAAGATTCACCGTCAATTACTCTGAAATCTTCAGCCAATTTCCATTTACCGGACGACTTTTCATATTCATTGCGAAACAGAGCTTTTTCTTCTGCTTTGGTCATAGCAGCTAGCTCTGCTTCCTCCGGAGTAGCAAAAATTCCCTGATAGACATAATCTGAGGGTATGCAGCATTTTCTTCCCAAATATATTGGATACACAGGGTTTTGCAATGCGAAGGCTATGTTTTCCGCTATATCATCGGGTACTTCGAGAAGTACTGCAAAAAGTGAATTCTGTAAATAATACCTATGTGTCAGTTTTGTTCCACCTCCTACAGATGAACTTCCATCTGCTTTTTTAGGTATTAAAAAATTTTCCCAAGCATTATTGTCATTGTACCCAGAACCTATCATTTGAAAATCATGAAGGAACGGCAATTTTTCTACAAACTCTCCATTAATCTTATAACGATAAGATATAACAGTCTGCCTTAGCGAGGAAAACCTGGCAAGTAGTTCTACTTGTTTCCCTGATGCACCAAGGGCACAGAGTAGTAGTCCTAGCACTCCTGATTTTGTCGGAAACTCTAATGTGTCGCGCCGGTTAAATTTAGAGTCGTACCCCCACGACTGTAGCGGAGCTTCCAGCCAAAGAAACAACCATTGCGTGTTCATATATTACACCTTAATAGCATTAAGTACTGATGAAATAAGATCGTCTATGGAAAAGTTTTCATCTATGCCAAAATCAAAAGAAGCAATCTTGCCAAACAGAGAACCCGAAAGTTTTTCTTTTTTTTGCAGTGAAAAATTTACTTCATCTATACTTGGCTTAAGGAAACTTCCGTCTTTTGCTTTTACAGGCATTTCAAAAGAAAGTTGTACTCCCTGACCTTTTCTTACCAAAACTTTTGCATAATCCCACAGACATGCTCCCGCTTGTGTTGTTTGACGAGCAGAAGGAACAGCTATATATAAAGCCTTAATAAATGCCAATACCGCTTTAGAGAAAAACTCATCTGTATGTCCAAGCGTTTCAAAAAGTTGACCTAAATCAAGCGAAACATAGCGATAGTAGGTAGCAGCATTAAATTCGAGCGTACCCATATGGGCCGATCCTTGTTCTTGTCCAAAATCTGCAACAGCTGTAAAAAATTCAACTTCATTAACTGCTCTATGTGTAGAAATGGCATGACCAAATGATGTAGCAGCTTCGACATCCATCGAAGGTGCCTGTGCAACCATTCTTCCAAATAATGCAATATCTAAGCCATCAAGTGTTTCTGTTTGTGCATATTTTGATTTTCCAATTATATCTGCCAATTCTTTTGCCTGTTTTTTTGCATCTTTTTGAATTATAAGTTTGTTTGCATCGAAATTCACTTCTTTGAATTTTTGAGCAAGTAGCTTTACTTCTGAAGGTGCAAGAAAAAGTAGGGTATCTGTTTTAGTTTCCTCACTTTCTTCTTGTGAATTATCTTCTGTTTTTTTATTAGATTCCTTAATAAAAATTCTTTCTATTTTATCTCCACATGTTTTTGCCTGTTCTTCGGAGGCTCCTTCTTCTTTACAGGCATTGGCAACGAGTAATGACAAAGCTTTTGTTCGCACACCAAGCTCAACACCGCTTATTTCATGCAATGCTAGACGAATAGCACGTTTCCAGCACTGACTGGAAACTCTTGCCCGTGTAACTCCTCCGACAATAGCTGTTTTTGGAGCTCCCACATCATCACGATTTAAGCATGTTACCGGAAACGATTGCAAAATGTGAAACTCAACACGCATATTCGTATACTTGTTATCTACCTTGTTCATACTATACCCCCTATACGGTAAACTAAATTCTTTGCATAACATTATGCATTATATAACGGTACAATTTGTAAGAGTCCAAAACCAAAAGCTTTTCCTCTTCCCAAACCATTTTCAAACGATTTAATAAAAAGACTGCGATTTGTAACTTTTAATCTTCCTGTACATACGGCTTTCGCCAATACCACCTTCTTGTCTTTTTTATCGAATTGCACAACATCAGTATCACTAATCGATAAAGATGCAGGTAGAATTTCAAAACCAAAAGAACTCGACTTTTCAGAAAACCACCGAGCTATTTCTTGTTTTCCTTTAATTGGAATTAGCTTTTTTGTTTTGCTGTCACAGCGTACAGGATTTATCTGTACTTCAAATCCATAATAGTCCTGGTCTAAAAAAGCAGCAGGTATTTCTTTTGATTCCAGAAATCCGATATTCGGTTTTTTAGGCTTGTTTTTTGAAAGTAGTATTATCCTTTTCTCTTGAAAATTTCCTCCCTTATACAGAAATAAAAAAGTGCGTGTTGTTTCATTTTCCTGAGGAAAAAGTGAATACACTAATTTATGAATTGTATATGTATCAAAGACTCCATTATTTTCGTTCTTAATTATCTGAAAATCTTCACGTGATAGATGAAGAACAGACGCAATCATACTGCCTCCTCTTGATTTTCATTTGGATCCATTCCAAAAAACTGTTGTGCCCATGAGGCTTTTGTTTTATCAGGGTGTACGCCAAAATACTTAAGATCACGCAATAATAGTCCGTAAGAAATGGGAATTTCTTTGCTGGCGATGAATTTCAAAACGGGTCTTATTATGAGGCAAAGTTCTTCTGTTGTATTGCAGGACAAAACTCGCCTGAGCCGAGATTTTGCAGGCACACTTTCGCGGTCATTCTCATAGACACGTAATAAAGCTATGCCAAACTTTAGATGCCCATCATTAGACCTGCCTGAACGAGCCGCTGCGGAAAAAACGGTCGTGTAAGGATACCTCCTCTCCGCAAATTCCAGATTTACACCATAAGAAGCGAGGTATTCCCAGCTTTGATATTCCGTATCTGGATTATCAGCTTTTTTTAATGCCGCTCTAAATGCAGAATCCTGTAAACACCTTGACAAAATAACAGAGATTAATTTCACTTCAGGTATGTCCGAATCTTTCATTGTCATCCTCCATAAAAAGTTATTGAGAAAACTTCAGTTTTCGAAAGTAACTTTTTACATGCTTCCGCAACGCAGTGAGGAAGCACAGTTAATTTGCAAGTTTGCAACGCAAACTTGTCGATGCGTAGCAAGGCGCAATCTTAGCCGAACTACGCATCGACCTTTAGTCTCGTAAATGGTCTGTTTTTCGCCCACGCCTCCAGTTGTCTTGCTGTCTGATTGGGACATTGCGAATCGTAAATTTGCAACGCATACATCCGAAACTTTATTCTTAATTCTTTAATACTATTATTATATAAATCGCTCGCACATACATTTACAAGTTTTTGGAAATCTCCTTCACACATTTGCCAGTACATATTTGTCGATTTCGCTGCTATTAATTTTCCCTCTGTCATTAAATTTGCATAATAATGTAATACTTTCCCATAAAGAATCTTTGCAATACTTTCCAGATCTTTCATTTCATCAGAAAGGTTTCCAAAAAAACTGCTTTCTTCTTCTAAAATCGATGATGACAGTTGAACTTCCGAGTCAACAAAATCATCAGTTCCTGTTAGAAATTGCTCGCCGGCATTACTGCTCACGCGAACCCCACCTGACCAAACAGAAAACGATGGAATATTTTTACATCTTCCTAGTACGCCTCTTAGCTGATAGCAATTATATCCCGTGCTTTTATCTGCTCCAAGAAAAGCTAGTAGTGAAGTTAGTTGCCTCCATGGTCGTCTTTCAGGATCTACCCATATAACCTTTGGTTTTGGTTTAGCAGAAAAATCTACAGCTATTGACGGATCGACAATAAACTCAGAATAATTATTATGATTAATCCCTTCTGAATAATGTATGCCTTTATCTGCTAATAAGACAAAGCGATTTAATGGAAGCAATCTTCCCATATATGATTTCTTTGCATTTTGAGCAATAGCATCATCCTCGCCTTTTGGCATCTGAACCCACGGACCCATACCGACTCCGCCCGGAAACATTTCCAGATCACTAATATATGCTTTGGTAAAAAGATTTAGATAAATTGATTGGCTTACATTTTGAGTAACAATAAAAGAGTGAAGAAAGCCCATAAATCCCAATGAGGAACCTGGTTTTCCCGTTGACGGCTTTCCTTTATCATTGGTTTTTCCAACATAACCTTTCGATAAGACAACAGAATTGTCTGTTTTTTTTCCGCCGCATGCAAATCCCATAAGCGTTAAGACTAACAAGGCTTTTTCTGCATCCGATAGAGGTTTTTCGGATTGTATTTCTGTTACAACAGAAGTATTGCCTGTGGCAATTTCTAATTGAACATCACCAAAGGACATTAATTTTGCTTTTTCTATCTCATTTATCTGTAAAAATGGATGTTCCCCATATAACCAAAAGCGATCATAATGTTTATCTAAGTAATCTAAAACTTTTTGTTTTAAGCCGGACAATCCAAGCTTCTCCCATTCTTTTTCATCCTCTGGGGTACATGCACTTTGCGCAATCGCTAAAAGCAGTTTGAACACGGCAATTTTTTCAATGGGGTTTCCTCCCAAAGAGGTAATTGATTCATCCGAAAAAACAGTCCTCAAACCGACTTTTCCTTTACCGGCAGTTGGTATCCACTTTTCATCAATGAGATTGTAACGATTTTCTTTCAAATCACATCCTCCTCGATTCTATTATCTGGTATCCAAGTTTTTCAAAATATAAAAACTTCTTAGCGTCTTTTTCTATAATTGTATTGTGCAAAGTCCTTAAGTAATTATCTTTTCCAACTATTGCAATTCTAAAAGGAGATTCTTCGTCATCATCAATATTTGCTATTTTCCCAACATAGATATATGACGAAAAAATTTGAATTTGGCGGTCAGGAGGAGGTGCGTTTTTTTCCGAAACAACAACACAGTGTTCCATTAAAAGTTTTGCAATCCTGCGTTTTTCATGCATTGACTTGCATTTTTTTGGAATTTGAACAGGAGTGTTTTCTCCATAAAGAATAATGGTACAGCCATTATCTGTTGGAATAAATGAATGTATAAGAAGAACAGATACCGTCTCAATTTCAGAATATCTTGTTTGAGCGGCAGACTCGGGAAAAGTTTTCGCAGCTACAGACAAGCCAACCCTTGCCATTCCTTCTAATCTATCTTTTGTTCTTTGCAATTCGGCTTTTAACGTTGAAATTCTTCCTTCTTCTTTACGATCACTATAAACAGATTCAAGCAATAGACGAATATCCGCAGGCAGATGAATAGATGTTAACCCGTTTACCGCCTCAAGTGTTCTACAAAGAACATATTCACTATAAACAGATGCAGACAGACCAAAGCAAGCATCTTTATTGAGAGCATCGGAAAATTGTGGTGATAATATAGCAGAACTGCATGAAGCTTCTGCCGGACGAGTGCGGTTATTTTTACTATGACGCCATAATCTTCCAAAACGCTGAAGAAGCATATCTATAGGACAAATTCTCGTTACCATAAAATCTGCATCAATGTCGAGCGATTGTTCAAGAACTTGTGTACCTATAAGAATACGGCCGCAGGCTTTACGGTTTTTATGACCGTCTTTACCAAATATTTCAGACCAATATTGTTCATTGGAATTTCTTTTAGCCTTTATAAAACGAGAATGAATAAGTCCACATTCAATGTTACTTTCCGAAACTCTTGCGCTTATTTTTTTAAATACTTCTTGTGCTTCTGAAACTGTATTCTCTATCCATATAACCTGCTCCCCGTTCTCGGCTTTTTCTAGAACCTGAGCTATAACTTGAAAATCAGTATGTTTAATTGAAATTGTTATGCTTTTTTCGTTTTCTACATAAGAAGGAAGTTGTACTAAATTTCTTTTTGCATTTTGAATAAATGATGTAAGAGGATATGCACTAGATAAAGATTGATATAGTGGGATTTTTAATATGTTCTTTTTTTGACCTGCTGTTAATGTAGCACTTAAAATGATTACCGTAGAATTGGCATCTCGTAAAAAATCGACAAGTCGATTGAGAATAGTTCCTGTAAACGAATCATAACTATGTACTTCATCAAGAATAACAACCTTTCCGGCAAGTCCAAAAGCTCTTACCATTCCATGCTTAATATTCATGACAGCCATTAGGGCTTGATCAATCGTGCCCACAGCAAAAGGAGCAAGAATACCTCGTTTTGCAGAATTAAACCAACTTCTTCCAGGACTCCCTTCTTCTCCCAAAACAGAATTTTCAAGCCACGCCGAGCTGTGCAAGAGCTTTAATGCAAGGTCATGGGAGGAATCGCCCATGATTTTATTAAGATATTCTGCAACTCTTTCATAGATTCTGTTTGAGGTGAGCTGAGTGGGCAAAGCAAAATATAATCCTGCAGCTTTACCACCCGAAATCATTCTATATGCAGCATATAAAGCTGCCTCTGTTTTACCGTGCCCCATAGGTGCTTCAAGAACATATACACCAGGTTCTTTTACACGATCGAAAAACGTTTTTTGCACAGAATACGGTTCAAACCCGAAGATGTCGGCAAAAGAAAGATCGTTAGGCATTTTTATTGGGGAAAATCCGGCATTACAGACTGCTTTAAAAGCTAATTCTCGCAGAAAAGAATCTGAAGTCTTTTTACCTAAGGTAAAATCAGCAAAACTTCCTCCGGAAGCTATCCAATCGGCAACGGTAATAAATCCACCCAATACACATGCCTTGTTCCAATTTGAAATTTCGGGCCATGCCTCTTCTGTATTAAGAAAATGCTCCTCTAAAAAAGACAAGAGTTTTTGCCGCTCGGCACTCCATAATTCACCACCGTAAACAATTTCGCTATGTAAGGATGAGTTTGGTTTAAAGCCATGGTGCATACCTTCGATTTCGGATATATATGCAGATTTTTCAGATAGAAAACTTTTCGTCACTTTTGCATGAAAAGCATATCCTGTTCTTTTTGCTGTATCTGCATTTACTCCTTCAAGCAGAGAAAGAATCTCAGGCTCGGCATTTGTCAGAAAACTATGTATCATTTTTTGAAATGCAGGGCTTATTTTTCCAATATCATGACAAGCTGCAAGAAATGCCGTAGCCGGTGGAAATAAGAATTCTTTTATTTCGTTGGGAAAAATATTTAGCAATGCTTGTGCCACATAGCCGGTTATTAGACAATGTGTTTTTACATCAATGCCTTTTACTTTTGTACCATTTTCATCAATTACAATTTTACTTATATACGTATCAATAAGAGGAACATTATGATTCGGTTTTAGCAACCATTTTTTCTTGCCGCCAATCATGTTTTAGTTTTCTCTTACCATGAGAAATAATATACAGTGGTTATCTTTAGAACTCAAGAAAAAATGTAAAAATTCTTCTAAATATGCAAAAAAAATGTTCAAGTATACGATTAAATAACTCTTTACCAAGACCTTGAGCTAGTTTTTTATCTTTTCATTATGGCATATGAGATAAAGAATTAGATTCAAAAAATCTTTCCCTTAAAATAATCTACGTTTATGTATAAAAACCACCACATGGGTTATTTTTGTACTTTTATTATTCACATACGTAATCCGGATGTTTGATGAGGAATTCTTTTTCTGCAACAATACTTTTATCCCAAACTTCGCTTTTCCAGTCTTTTTCCGCTACTTCTTTTATTGCAATGGAAATACTTGCATTGTTACATCCCATCGTATGAATAAGTGCTTGTGCAATTTTTTCTGCACAAGCTTTTTTTTGTTCTTCCGTTCTCCCCGGAAAGCATTTTATTTCTACATGTAGCATATAATACCCCTATAAAAACTCGATGAGGAAATTTCAACTTCCGAATTGAGTTTTTACCTGCTTCCGCAACGCAGTGAGGAAGCACAGTAAATAATAAAGTTTGCGACGCAAACTTGGCGAATAAAAACTTTGACGCCATCTTCGGCAAAGTTTTCGTTCTAATCTCCTAATAAATCTCCCGTTACAAATCGTGCTAGCTCAAGGGCAATTTCAAAATGCCCTGAATCGTGTTGTGTGTTTTTCTTTTGATTTTGCTTCTGACGCATTGTCCATTCGGAAGCATCCAACAAATCACCTGATGTAAAAAATATATATGCGTTCCAACCACGAAAATCACAAACAGCTTGAACAGCGGCAGCTTCCATCTCGACAGAAATGCAACCATCTGCTTTTCTTTTTTCAAAATTACCCTTTGTTTCCCTGAAAAAAGCATCTGTAGTCCAAGTTTTACCTTTTATATACGGAAGAGCTGATTTTTCCATAAATTTCGCGACAATTTCGGAGTTTTTTATTGTAATATAATCTGTAGCTTTTGCATAATGATACGAGGTTCCTTCATCTCGATAAGCTTCTGTCGGAACCATAACTTTTCCGCGTGCAATTTCCTTATTCAGACAACCGGCTCCTCCAAACATAATAAATTTATCGGTGTTAAAAACCGAAGGCGAACTTTCAATTTCACCCACACAAAGAGGTGCACTTATGCATGACATATAGAATGCAAAATGTCTATTTTCATATTCAAATTCATAAACAGATTTTGCACCATTTGAAGAATAAAAATTACCTATTTTTTTACATTCATAGTTACCTAAAACATATTTAAAAATTTCATGAGAAAAAGTAAGAATACACGCATCTACATGTATTAAATCTTTAGAACGACTAACTTTGATTAATTCTTCTGTTTTGTTGTCAAAAGCTTCTGTTATCAATTTTCAACTACCCCAAAATCAACTCTAAGTATATTCGATTTACATCGCGATTGAGGAACATAACTCGATAGTATCATTAAAACAGCATTTCTATAAAACAATCTACCAAGCAAGCTTACATTCCGGATTTATAAAAAATACTTGATATTATTATATAGTTATATAATAATAAAAGAAATGAGCAAAGGTATTGTAAAAAATATTTTATAATATGGTTTTGTATAAAACTGTAATTTTTAATTTTAGGAGGCGATTAGATGTCTCTATCTATTAACAAAGAAGGCAATTCCGCTGGAGCTTCAAAGCACATCCGCCTTGTTATTGGGATAATAGTTCTTTTATTACTTTTTGTTTTCGCAAACCCCTTTACAGTTATTAAGGGAAATGAAAGAGGTATTCGATATTTGTTCGGAAAGCCAGAAACAACAATATTGCATCCTGGACTTCACTCGAAAGCTCCTTTTGTTGGGGAAATTAAAAAGTTTAGTATGGTACCGGTGAAGCTTTCATTGGATATTGATATTGGAGATGCAGGAGCAATCTCCAAAGATAATCAAACTATCGGCACAAGAATTGTTGTATATTATAAATTCGATGAATCGAGTTTATATGATGTTGCAACAAAGTTCAGTACTAAGGAATCTCTGGAAAATCCAATCTATAGCCAAATAAACAGTAGTATTAAAACTATTATCGGAACGTATACAATTTTTGAATTAGCTGAACAACAAGATACAATAGGAGTGGATTTGCTTAAAGCTTTACGAGCTCATTTATCACAATATCCAATAACCATCACACAAGTAAACGTTTCTAATTTTGATTGGTCTGAAGAATTTGATAGACAAATTAATGAAACAATGACAGCTGCTCAAAAAGTAAAACAAGCTGAGCAGTTAGCAAAAATTGCAGAACAAGAAAACAAGCGATTAATTATTGAACAAGAAGCAAAAGCAAAAGCTTTAGAAGCTGAAGCCCAGGGCAAACTTAATGCTGCAAAATTAGAAGCCGAAGCAGCTATTGCAAAAGCTGAAGGTGAAAAACAAGCCAAGATTTTGGAAGCAGAAGGAATACAACGAGCCAATCAGTTGCTTTCTCAGAATCTTACAGTCGAATTACGATTACGTGAACTTGAAATTGAAAAGATAAAAGCTGAACGCTGGGATGGACGTGAAATTCCTACTTACATTCCTCTCACACCTTCAGGTGGAGTTGTAACACTTCCAAGTAAAAATTAACTGCTAGTATAAATCAAAAGATAAAACAAGCCCCAGATTTTGCATTCTGGGGTTTTGTTGATTTTAATAGCTACAGTAATTGGTTCGATGAGTGCGAATTATCAAGTTTAAAAAACAATGAGAAAATTGACTTTAGCAGAAAACAAGCCACAAAAAAATACCCGCGCCACATTCAATGACGCGGATAAGCACTACTTGTTAAGAGTAAGCTCGACAAGGAAACGGCTCACGGTTTTGCTAGCTTTTGCGGCGGCTGTTTTTATATCTTCAATCTCTTCTGGCAGGGCAGAAATTGAGATTGTTTTGTATTCTACAGTACGCCCTTTCGATGTTCCCGCAGGCCGCCCAGCACCCTCTCTTTTTCCGCCTCTAGGCATAGCTACCCCCAGATTTTCCATGCAATGAAAATCACTACCGCTATGATGATTCCTCTGATTACGTTTTTAAGAATCAGTTTAAAAGTATTTGACATAAAGCCCCTTTAGAAGTAAACTTTAGGTAAAGGTGCGGCAAGCCTTACAAAACCTACCGCACCACTCCGTTAGCCGAAAATCAGCCGATTATCGCTTCTGCGATTACCGCACTGACAACGGTTACAAGGATTTCAATAAGAGCCTTGCGAAGTGCTTCCTTCACTTTGCAGGCTTTTTTCTTATTGTTACCCATCGTTTACTCCTTTTAACAAAGATTTCTCACAGGGGCAACGCCCCTAACAGTTTCAATAGTACCATTAAATAGATTTATTGCAAAGAAAATACAGACAAGCCCCAGATTTTGCATTCTGGGGCTTGTTTTTTTGGGGATATGTGGTATAGTTTAGACACAGGCAGGTGCTTGACTGTCTGGGATTTTTTCCGATAAAAGCGGAACGAACGCTGCCCCTTGAAACCTTGCACTTAAGCAATGCAAACTGGCGGTGGTAAAACGTCCCGCTTTTATAATTTTAAAAGCCTATTATCTAAAAATACAAATATTCTTTTTATTTTGTTTTCCGTTCTTTCAAGACGGTTTCGTACAGTATCTCTTATACTTTTTTCAGATAAATCAGCAGTTACATCAAGAACGACGTCAGAACAGTTCTGGTGTATTGCTTCTCGTAGTTGACTGTCAACAGAAGATAGGCTACTGCATTTTTCTTTCGTATTTCTTCGTAAGCACGTTTTGCGTAAAAGAGAGGCAATTTAATACCAAAGACGGAGTGAAAATCATCCGCTCAACACGGGTTTATCAGAGTGGGCTTGATTTTATCTTGCGAAAATTAAAATAACAAAAAAACGCCCCAGATTTTGCATTCTGGGGCTTGTTTTTTTGGGGATATGTGGTATAATGAAATAGATACTGGAGTTGTGGGATAATGGTCGATGCATATCGACCACCACAAAGTGCCAGTATATTTTATTTTAAATGACTGACTTTATCACCAAACACTAACACAACTTCCTTAACAAATTTTAATGGCTTTTTCAGCGTGTTTTTTGCAACAGCAACTGCATTTCTTTGTGTAAAAGAAGAAGTATCCGTTATATGAATAATTGAAACTATTACTTTCTGTTTATCACATTCAGAAATTCTATCTGCAATTTTATCTAATTTATTACTCGTTAAAATCTTCATTTCAGCAGTTTTCCCGTCTAAAATGCCGTCTGGATTTTTCACTCCGTCTGCATTGTTTACAGGAGTAAAATACCAACTATGCCCGTTTTCTGTCAAAATCTTTGCAAGATTCACTTCTTTTTGCAAAGGGTTAGCAAGCTTTGCTTTTTCAGCACTAAACTTTGTTCTCTGCAAGTTACGCCAATCACTACCGTCTACTAAGTTCATTGCAAAATTATATAGTTTATTATCTTTTGCATATTTTTCTATAACATTCCATAAGTCATATTCAGCAGCTCTGAACGCCATGTCTTTCGTCATTTTCCACCAGCTTTCTTTCTCAAGCGGATTGCCGCCGAAGCCTTTTTGAGGTTTGAATTTTCTGCGGCGGAAATCGTTCATGCTTGGATTGTCTACGCTGTTGCCGGGTTTTCCTATCATCGAGCTGTATATCGGGCGGATTGATGTGCGG
>JAAYQG010000043.1 GCA_012519415.1 Treponema sp.
AAACATCATATTTATCTTTTGCATATAGTCTGAATGTTAGTTTTATAAACTCAAAATGAACATCTTAAAGCTTGTCGAGTTAATATATGTACTTGCTTATTCGTTCTTTGCCGCGTGCAGCATCTTGATGTGTCGGATTTATTTCAAGAGCTTTTGTGTACGCCAATGCTGCTTCTCTGTAATTTTTTGCCATTTCTCTTGCATACCCAAGTCGTGTAAGCCAGTTGTCATTTCGCGGAGAAAATCTTACGGCAACTGAAAGTGAAATATCTGCATGATTAAACATTGCTTTTCTTATGTAAATTTCGCCCATGTAATAATATGCATCTCCAATGCGACTTGCATTCATTCTTACAAGTGAAATATATTGCTGAAAAAAAGCTAAAGCAGCATCATTATTCCCTAAAAAATATTTTGCCTCTGCTAATATTTCTATAATTCTGTGGTCATATTGGCTTATTTTAAGTGCTTCTGTAGCCCAATATTCAGCTTCTCTGTATTGTCCGTTTTTTAGCAAAGACCAGCAGAGAATCGTATAGATGTCAAGATTGTTCGGATTTTTTTCCAGTTCAGCTTTGCATTGCGAAATTGTTTGCTTGTATTTTTCGCTGTTATAAAGACTTAGCGCATATGTGTCTTGTGTTTGTGCATATAAAAATATTGCAGCAAAAACAAAAAATACTGCGGCAAAAAGACTTTTTTTTATCATACAAGCTTTTTATCCATCGTACATTTTCCTGAAAAAAAACAACCGTTTTCAAGCACTATTTTTGCACTTATAATATCGCCACTGACAGAACCTGTGCTTGTTACATGCACTATATGTTCTGCAACTATATTGCCTGAAACTTTGCCTCTTACAAGAACTTTTGAGGCTGTAATGTCCGCTGTAACAACTGCGTCTGTGTCTATTACAAGTTCGCTTGTTGCATCTATGAGACCTTTTACTGTGCCTTGTATCAACAAAGGCTGCTTGAATCTGATTGTTCCAGTAAACGAAATATCGTCTGTAATTACTGTGTCAAAATCTTCTTCATCAAGCTCAAAAATATCAACTTCTTTTGAATCAAACATTTCATTACTGTATCGGTAAATATACTATGCGTCAAGCATATTATTCTTATAGTTTGTGTTATATTTTTATTATCATATATTTCCATTGAAATGAATGAACGAACCTCGACAAAGAGCGTTCGGGTATCGTTCGTTTCACAAGTATTGTAGTTGGAGTATATTCCCTTATTGCGACGCAAGCGTCTTGGGATGTACCCTCAGCACGAATCAAAATGACAATGGATGTTAGTTATTGACATACAAGTGGCAAAATCTCGACATATTAAATTTTATATGCTAGATTTGCTTTATGAAAAATAAAAAGTTTATTCCAATCTGTTTTTTAATGCTTGTTTTTTCGACTTGTTTTTTATTTGCTAAAAGTCAGATGCAACCTGTTTCTTCTGAATGGAAAATCAAATTCGGTGATGACAAAAGTTGGGCTTTTTTACCTTTTTCAAATGTTTCTTCGTGGGAGAATGTGGAGCTGCCCGGTGCTATTTCTGTAGCCGGAAAGTCTGAGTTTTTTTGGCTAAAAACAAAAATCGAGATACCTCAATCTTTACAGAATCAACTTATTTATTTGGAGCTTGGGCTTTGTCCTGCTGCTTTAGAAGTCTATGTAGATGATATTCGCATGGCAACGCATGGAACTATTGAGCCAAAGGTTAATATTTCGCATGTTTCAAACACGCTTGCACATATTCCTGCATCTGCCATAAAAAATGGATATGTTGAAATTTCAATAAGATGCAGAGCCGGAGCTTCTCATGTTACTTTTGGGCAATTTTATATTGTTGATAATGAGCGTTATTATAATACATTTTTGTATCAGTCTTTTCTAAATACAACTGTTTATAATATGATGGCTGCTATTTGTTTTGTTCTTGGACTTTATTTTTTGTTTCAATTTATTACTAATAAGCAGGAAAAAGCAAGTTGCTCGTTTTCAATTACCCTTTTTACAATTTCTGTGTATTTTTTTGATATTGCTACAAAAAAAACGTTTATTCCATTTATTTGGCAGCTAACAATTTCTAGGCTTTGTCTTACTTTTAGCGTTGGTTCTCTTGTTATTTTTATAAAGCAGTTTTTTAAGCAACCGTATAAAAAACTTCGCCGAATCGCAATTGTTGTATTTATTTTTGTTACTTCTGCATTTTTTTACAGCACACAAAATTCACTTTTAAATGAAACAGTATTTACGATTTCGCTTTTGCCTATATTTGTAGGACTTATTTATCTTTATATTGTGGTTATAAAAGCTGTATTTGCGCGCCAAAAAAATGCTAGAAAGATTCTTTTGGGAATTACAATTGGATTGATTTTTGGCATTCACGATGTAGTTTATCAGGTTCAAGGAGCTGTTCCGTTCGCATGGCTTCAAGGATTTTCGTTTTTCTTTATAGATATAACTATGTTTTTTGTTGTTGCTGTTGAAAATATTCAAAACAAAAAAAGAATTGATGATTTTATAACGACAACTTCTATGCAAAAAGATAAACTGAACGAAGTGCTTGAAGCGGCTTCAAAATTGTCGGCTGAAACAATGGAAATTTCAGCTGCACTTGATAGTTCTGTTTTGAAAGTTGCAGAATCTGTAGATTTATCTATTAAAGAAGCTAAAAAAATTGGCAATTTTATAGAAAAGCAAAATGATGCAGTAAAAAATACTTCTACAGCACTAGGCTATCTTGTTGAGTCTGTGCGCACTGTTAATGAAGAAGTTTCAAATGAAACAGCTGTTATGTCTGAAACTGTAAAGGAAACACAATCTATGATTGACGGAGTAAATCAAGTTACAGATGTAATCAGTTCGGCAGCTGAATTTTCGAGTTCTTTAGGTGTGCTTACAAAAGAAAGTACAGATGATGTTGCACATCTTGTTGAAGCAATGGAATCTATCAAAAATTCGTCTGGCGAAATTCTTGGAGTAGTAGAAATTGTTACTGACTTTGCGCAACGTACAAATATGCTTGCAATGAATGCTTCAATTGAAGCTGCACATGCAGGAGCAAGCGGAAAAGGTTTCGCTGTAATTGCACATGAAATTAAAACGCTTGCCGGTGCTAGTAGTAGTCAAGCTGATAAAATAAAAGATATTGTTACTGTTATAGATTCTAACATTGGAAGAAGCTTCGATTTAAGTCTTCGTGTAAAAGAAGTATTGGGCAAAGTTTCTCAAGAAGCTGTTGATTCATCTCGTAAAATTAATGAATCCGTTCAAAATATGCAGGCACAACAACAAGCAGGCAAGCGTATTTCTGAAGCAACGGCAATAATGTCTGCATCTGCACGCAAAGTAAAAGAAGAAACAAACCAGCAATACGGATTTTCAAATCAAGCTTCTTCTAATATGAATGAACTTACAGAAGTTGCAAAAAGTGCAAGAGAAGCTGTTATAGATATAAACAATAGAAACAATGTTCTTTCTGAACAAACCGATGCACTTAAAAAACTTGCCCGTCGAGCAAAAGATGCCTCAGAAGGACTGAATGAGTTAATTACAAAGTAATTGCCAATGTAAACATAATAGACTTGATTTTCACCGATTACCAATTTCATGTTTTCTCAACAAGCAGTTAAAGATACTATCTTTCGTTAGTTTCTTTGCTTAAAAGCGTGCACGTTGCCTTGAATACGTTTGCGTTTTTCGATATACTTTTTTTAAAATCACAAACCATGTTTTGGAGGAAATATGACGATCGTTGATATGCTTGTTCAAAGCTCTCTTTTGACCGTTCTTGGGATGGGTATTGTTTTTAGTTTCCTTATCGTTCTTATTATCTTTATGAATCTTACAACTAAGATTATTAAGATGCTTGGACTTGATAAAGATGTATCTAATGCAACATCTGGAACTTCTGTTGCTCCCGCACAGAATAATAATGCTACTGTGGCTGCTATTGCTGCTGCTGTTCGCGAAAAAGAAACTAAATAATCTGGAGTTTTAAATAATGGCAAAGAAAGTAAAAATTTCAGACTTGGTGCTCCGTGATGCTCACCAGTCTTTGCACGCAACGCGCATGACAACAGCAGATATGCTTCCTGCTTGTGGCATGCTCGACAAAATTGGATATTTCAGTCTTGAAGCATGGGGTGGAGCAACATTTGATTCATGTATCCGCTTTTTGAATGAAAATCCTTGGGAAAGATTGCAGAAACTTCACGCTGCAATGCCCAAGACCCCTATTATGATGTTGTTGCGAGGACAGAACCTTTTAGGTTATCGTCATTATGCAGATGATGTCGTTGATAAGTTTGTAGAAGCTGCTGCGAGAAACGGTGTAGGCGTTTTTCGTATTTTTGACGCTTGTAACGATCCGCGCAACCTTAAACGTGCTGCCGATGCTGCAAAGAAAACAGGCAAGCATGTTCAGATGGCAATTTCTTATGCAACAACTCCATATCATACAAAAGAAATCTATGCAGATTTAGCTAAATCATATACAGAATTTGGTGCAGACTCTGTTTGTATCAAAGATATGGCTGGCCTTTTAAAGCCATACGAAGCTTATGACCTTGTAAAAGCTATTAAAGCAAAAGTTGATATTCCAATCGAAATTCATACACATGCTACAACAGGTCTTTCTGTTGCAGCTTTGCTTAAAGCTGCAGAAGCAGGTGCAGATATTCTTGACACAACAATCTCTTCTATGTCAATGGGAACATCACATTCACCAACAGAAACTGTTGTTGAAATGCTCAAAGGCACAGAGTATGATACCGGCCTTGATATTAATGCTTTGCTCGAAATTGCTTCGTATTTCCGCGATGTTCGCAAACATTATTCAGCACTTGAATCAAGCTTCCTCGGTGCAGATACTCGTATTCTTGCAGCACAAGTTCCAGGTGGAATGCTTTCTAATCTTGAAAACCAGCTTAAAGAACAAGGTGCATCTGATAAACTTGATGCTGTTCTTAAAGAAATCACAATGGTTCATAAAGATGTAGGATATGTTCCTCTTGTTACACCAACTTCTCAAATTGTTGGAACTCAAGCTGTTTTCAATGTATTGTTCGGTCGCTATTCAAAGATGACAGGCGAATTTGCAGATCTTTTATCGGGCAAATACGGAAAATTGCCAGCTGAACCAAACAAAGAACTTGTTAAACAAGCACTTGTTCAGAACAAAATGGACGAAGCACTCACATGCCGTCCTGCAGATAAAATCCCGATGGAATGGGATAAAATGGTTGAAGAAGCAAAAGCTGCCGGCGGAGATGGAAGCGATGAAGATGTTCTTACATACGCAATGTTCCCGAAAGTAGCACCAAAATACTTTAAGGAAAGGGCAAATGGTCCTGTTGATGCGGCAAGCAGTTTTGCTAAAAAAGAATCTTCTGTTTCTGCAAACGGTTCTTACACAATAAATGTAAACGGAACATCTTATGCTGTTACAGCAAGCGGTTCTGGCGATAATATGAACCTTAATGTAAACGGAACTGCTTATAACGTAACATTTGGTGCAGCCGGAGCTGCTCCTGCTGTTGCAGCTGCCGGTTCAGCCGCTGTTTCGACTGGCGGAGTAGACATTAAAGCTCCTGTTGCAGGCACTGTTTTGAAGATTATTGCACAGAATGGCACAAACGTAAAAACCGGCGATACAATCATGATGATTGAATCTATGAAAATGGAACTTGAAATAAAAGCAACCGCTGATGGTACAGTTCAATGGGCTGTTTCTCAAGGCACTTCAATTGTTGCAGATCAGCTTATGGGCTCAATTGGTGGTGTTATATCAGCTCCGGTTGCTGCAGCACCTGTTGCACCTGCACCGGCTGCCGCTCCTGCACCAGCACCTGTTGCTGCTGTTTCAACGGGCGGAGAACCAATTAATGCTCCTGTTGCAGGAACATTCCTCAAAGCTGTTGTTGCTGATGGTGCTTCTGTTACTGTTGGTCAGACAATTATTATGATTGAATCTATGAAAATGGAACTTGAAATAAAAGCAACTGTTGCTGGAACTGTTCATTTCTTAGCTTCTGCTGGTTCATCTATTGTTGCCGGTCAACCACTTGCCGAAATTAAATAAATTAAAGCTTGAACTTCTAAAGCTTTATTTTTTAGAAGTTCACTTTTTGGAGGATATTCATGCTTGGTAAAAAAAATAAATTAAATAAGCAAGTAACTATGGCAATGTGTATTATTATGGCAGTTGCTGTTGTTTTTTCTTGTGTATCAAACGCATTTGCTCAAAGTTCGGATGAAGTGCGTGAAGTTCCGTCTTTTAGAACGATGGACACAGTAATTATTAAAGGTTCTGAAAACATCAAGTCGATAGAAATTGTTGAGTTTTTGGAAAACCTTTGGGAAAATACCGGTATTAATCAGCTGATTAATGGCGAAGTAAAAGCAGAAGCAGAGAAAACTAAAAAAGAAGCTGTTGTTTTCGCTGATTCATCTCCGGGGTGGCAGAAGCTTGTTATGATTGCTGTCGGCTTCCTTATTATTTATCTTGCTGTTGCAAAAGGTTTTGAGCCGCTTCTTCTTATTCCAATTGGATTCGGTGTTGTTCTTGTAAATATTCCCGGTGCGGGAATGGGAACAGGCCCAGACGGAATGCTTCACATTATTTATACTGCAGGTGTAGGTAACGAATTCTTTCCGATGCTTATTTTTATGGGAATCGGTGCAATGACAGACTTTGGCCCTCTTATTGCTAATCCAAAAACTGCGATTCTCGGCGGAGCAGCTCAGCTTGGTGTTTTTGCTACATTGCTCGGTGTTGCGTTAATGAACCTTATTCCAGGTGTTGAATATAATATGCTTCAAGCTTGTGCAATTTCGATTATCGGCGGTGCAGACGGCCCAACTTCAATTTATGTTGCAGGAAAACTTGCTCCTGAAATGATGGCTGTAATTGCTGTTGCAGCATATTCTTATATGGCACTTGTTCCAATGATTCAGCCGCCTATAATGAAACTTTTTACAACAAAAAAAGAACGCAAAATCAAAATGGAACAGCTTCGCTATGTTTCAAAAGCTGAAAAAGTTATGTTCCCGATTGTTCTTCTTAGTTTAGCAATTCTTCTTTTGCCTCCTGCAGCACCTCTTATTGGAATGCTCGCATTCGGTAACTTTGTTAAAGAAGTTGGCGTTGTAGATCGTCTTGCTAAAACAGCTGAAAATGAACTTTTGAATATTGTTTCAATTCTTCTCTCACTTGGTGTTGGTTCACAGATGACACCGGAAAAGATTTTTAACCCAAGTTCTGTTGGTATTATCTTTTTAGGTCTTCTTGCATTTTCAATTGCAACTTTCGGCGGTGTTGTTATGGCAAAAATTATGAACTTGTTCCTCAAAAAGAAGATTAATCCGCTCATTGGTTCTGCTGGTGTTTCAGCTGTTCCGATGGCAGCGCGTGTTTCAAACAAAGTTGGCCTTGAATATGATCCGGGTAACTTCTTGTTGATGCATGCTATGGGACCAAACGTTGCAGGCGTTATCGGCACTGCTGTTGCTGCTGGTGTATTTATTGCTACATATTGTAATTAATAGAATATAACAGCTTTTCCTAAAGTTTAAAAAAAAGGGGAACTTGCCGATTGGCGTAGTTCCTCTTTTTTTATGTTCTTACTCGAATCATGTCGAGCTTGTTTCTTTACTAAAATTTGTGTCTGGACGCTTGAATGAGTTTCTGTTAAACTCAGACATGGAAAGACAAAATAAACTAATCAAAGCTGTTGTTCTTGATTTAGACGGCACGCTTCTTAAAGATGACAAATCTATTTCTGAAAAATCAAAAAAAGTGCTCGATGAATGTAAGAGGAAAAACATTCTTATAGGTTTTTCAACTTCACGTGCAATGTCAAATTCTTTAGCTTTTGAGGAAATTATTCAGCCTGATTTTATAATTGGAAGCGGCGGCGCATACATCTATATATCAGGGAAAAGTTCTGTTTAAGTCAGTTTTTTCAAAAGATGAGGTTTACACGTTTGTCAAAAAAGCACTTGAACTTACAGACGAAAAAGCTGAAATTACAGTTGACATTTCCGAAGATAAACATTACTGGAACCGCCGCATAAAAGAAGAAGATTTTCCCGATTGGGGAAAAATCTATTATAGCGATTTTTCTGATTTTGATGATGAATGCTTGAAAATTTGTGTCGATACGGAAGACGCTGAAATAGTGGCAAAACTTGCAGGTTCTGTGTCTGACTGCATTGATATAAAATTTTCAGATATTCATATGGTACAAATTTTCAAAGACAAATGCCACAAAAGACCAAAGTATTCGATTTATATCAGATTATCTAAAAATTCCGCTTAGAGATTTTGCGGCTTTCGGCGATGATTTTGCAGATTTGCCGATGCTTAAACTTTGCAAAATAGGCGTTGCGATGGGCAACGCCGTTCAGGAAGTAAAGGATTCGGCAGATGCAGTTACGCTTTCAAATGAAGAGGACGGCGTAGCTGTCTGGCTTGAGAAGAATGTGCTGTAAAATCCTCTGTAAAATCTGAAGATGTTAGCTTGTTAAATTAAAATTTTCCACTTGAATGCGAGCTACTTCGACTGCCGCCGCTTGATGAGCCGCTGCTCGAAGATGTACTAACTGGGCTGTATGTTTTGCTTGTTGTAGTGTGTATAAAATTATCGGATTCACCTAAGATTTTAAATGAATCTTTAATAACATATTCTTGTGCAGAGTGCTTTTCGGCTATTCTACTTACATATAGTGATTTTACAAAAGCTCTTATTGCGGCACTTATAATAAGTCCGAATAAAATTGAAATAATAATTTCAAAAGGTATATTCCTTGGCGGTTTGCTTATTATTTGTCCGTTTTGTGCTAATTCTAAAAGCTCATTGCATTTATCAAAATAAGCAGTAAAACCATTGCTCCAATTATTTTCCTTGAAAAAAGGCAACATAGCTTTTTCTAAAAGACCACGAGAATATTCATTAAAGATTTCGTTGCATTTAATTCCGGAAGCGTAAATATCATAGTCTCGCTCATTCATGGACATAACAAGCAAAAGGGAATTTTCTTCATTTGATTTTCCAAGCTGAAAGCCATCTGAAATTTCTTCGGCGAATATTTCTATGCTTTGAGAATATGAAAAATCCGTAAAATCCGAAACTATAATAACATGCAAATCGATTCCATATCTGCTAGAAAGCGAAAGTGCTTTTTCATTGAGCTTGTTTATTTGTCCAGCACCGATTTGCTCATTAATGGATTTTGATTCAACAAAAAACTTGTTATTGGCAAAACTATTTTCCCATTGATCCGGTGCGAGGGAAATAATTGGTGCATCATATCCTTCTACTAAATAATATATTGAATCTTGAGCTTCAAGTATTAAATAATCTTGGACTATACCATCGTAAGTGTAGCCTAAACGGTCAGATATTTGAATGCTTCCGTCTTCATATATATCCCAGATAACTTTTGATATAAAATCTTGGTTTACAAGCAAGCCGGTTCCATCATCGTTTAAAACCATGTAGAAAGTTCCTTCGCTTAATTCGATTTCTTTACCGCTGCTTGTTTGTTGTTTTACTGCATAAAGTGATAAATGTCCTGTTTCGGCAGAATCATCAAATTCTTGCACTTCTTCTTGTGCAAAAATTCCGGTTTGAAAGAATATAAGAAAAATAGACATAAATAGAATTATAGATTTTTTCATTTTTTTCCCTTACTCGCCGCCTGTTAATATTAACATTATGATTCTTACAATCGCTTCCGATATATGCAAAAAATAAAAAAGTGAACTTATGCCGATTATAAGTCCAAAGAACAACGTTCTTAGTTTTTTTGGGCATATTGGAAGGTTGCCGACAAATTTGCCTGTCTGTCCGTTCATCGCAAACAAAAAGTTTTGATTGTTCCATTTTGTGTGAATAAGCCAAACAGGCAAGAACGCATAATGTGCTTTTAGGTTTTTTATGTTCATTTGATTAGAGCGTTCAGAAACTGAGTCGTAGCCTTGCACTGTTGAGCGAACAAGAGACAAAATTGTATTTTTTGCTCTTGAACATGAACGTTTCTTTGATTCTTCCATTGAAACATCGTATTTGTCAGCAAGAAAGCCGGGCAAATATGCTGTTGAAAATTCTGTTAATTCTGAATAATTAAAAGGTTCAATGCTGTCCATAAGATCGTCCGGCATTTTTTTTGAGGCATCTGTCGGAATGTTCTCGAAATCCAAAGTGGCAAATCTAACAACATGATAATGTTCTGTAGTTGTTATAATATAATCGCCAGACCTGCTGCTGGACTTGTTTAAAGCTTTGTATGTTACGGTTGCGTCTATAGTACCGTCAAAAAACCAAAATGGAACATAAATGCCTTGAATTTTTTCAATTTGATTATTTGTAGAAAAAGCTGTCGGCAAAAATCTTTTGTGGTTGTAATATTTTTTCAAAGCATCTTTTGCTTTTTCTCTATCCATTCTAAACGGAATAATATAATCAGGTTTTAGAACTCCTGTCATTTGTCCTGGAATAATTGATGGATTTCCGCAATAGGGACAACTTGTTGCTGCTGTTGTTTTTTCGCATACTAATTCTGCGCCACAGCTAGGGCAGTTATAAGTACGCATTTCCATGCTTGCTTCTTCCGCATTGTGAGCTGCATTTGATTCATCCCATTGAATTTGGTCTTCTTGCTCCGGCTGTTCTTCCGTTAATTTTTTTTCATTTTCATCTTTAAATGATTTTGATGCTTCCAAGTCTTTTTGGGCATACATAGTTTCAATTTCTTCCGGTGAAAATGAACTATCGCAATATTCGCATTCTAATTTACTTGTGCTACTTGAAAACTTGAGTGGCCCTGTACATTGGGGACATTTATAATTTGTTATTTGCTCCGCCATAAAATTCCTTGTGCTGGGTTTTCGTATTTGTTGCATTAACTGATTTTCATTACGAACAATGAAAATCAGTTAAATTAGTTTACAATATCGCCACTGTCAAAAGGATCACCACATTCAGGACAGAATTTCGGTGCTTTTGTAGGATCAGCCGGTTCCCAGCCGCATTTATCGCATTTGTACTGCGGGATTCCTTCCGGTTTTTTTCCACCGCATTCTGAACAGAATTTGCCTTTGTTTACAGCACCGCATGAACATTTCCAGCCGTCCGAAGCTTCAGGTTTCGGTTTTCCGCATTCGTGGCAGAATTTACCCGATGTTGTTGTTCCACATACGCATTGCCAGCTGTCGCCTTTTGGAGCTTGTGTAGGTTGCGAAGCTGGTGCTGCATTAGATTGAGTTTGTTGACCCATTGCAAAAAGATTTTGTGCATTTAAGCCGCCTGCCTGTTGAGCCATTCCCATTCCCATAAAGCCCATCATTGCACCACTTTCATTTGAAGCGGCAGCCTGCATAGCACTTGCTTGTGCACCTACAAGATGTGCAGCTGCCATATTCGGATTTCTAAGAGCTGCGTTGCGCTGCAGTTCTTTTATCATTTTTTCGTCTTCTTCCGAAGCTTTTACAGATGAAACTCCAAAAGAGACGATTTCAATGCCGCGCAAATCTCGCCACTTTGCTGAAAGTACTTCGTTAAGTGCATTTGCAAGTTCCATTGTATGACCTGGAAGAGCTGAGTAACGTATGCCCATCGCCGATATTTTTGCAAAAGCCGGTTGTAATGCTGTAAGAAGTTCAGTTTTAAGTTGGCTGTCTAAAGTATCTCTAGTGTATGCTTCTGAAATATTGCCGCATACATTTGTGTAAAATAAAATCGGATTTGTAATTTGATAACTGTATTCACCAAAACAGCGAATAGAAATGTCTATGTCTAATCCTATGTTTTGGTCTACAACACGGAATGGAACAGGAGAAGCTGTTCCGTATTTGTTTCCGATAAGTTCTTTTGTATTAAAGAAATATATGCGCTGATCTTTTGGAGCTTCGCCGCCGAATGTAAAACGCTTGCCGATATTGGAAAAAACTGCCATTATATTTTCAGCGTTTAATCCGCCAGAAAAAATAGATGGTTCTGTAGATGAATCATAAACGAATTCTCCAGGCTCTGCACAAATTTCAACAACTTTACCTTGTTCAACAATAATCATGCATTGTCCGTCTGCAACAGCAATAACAGAACCGTTTGAAATAATATTCTCATCACCTTTCGTATTGCTTGAGCGACCAGAAACCTTTTTTTTACCTTTTACAACTAGAACATTTAAATCAATTGAATCGCTGTAAAAATATTCTTTCCATTGGTCTGCTAAAACTCCACCTGCAGCACCGGCCAATGCTTTTATAAGTCCCATTTTTCACACCCCTTTTGAAGCTGGTTTTTTTATCCGTACTTCCGCAACAAAGTAAGGAAGCATAGTAAATACTACAAGTTTGTGTCGAAAACTTGTAAACATAAATTTTATCAATACAAATTGAAATCTTTAAAATTTTTTAGTCATTCTGAAGTTTTAGGAATGACAATAGCGGTTACACCTTCAATCGATTGAATGATACATATGGAATTTGCTGGAATATCAGTGTCGTTCTGTGTTTTGGCAGTCCATATTTGCCCCATTACTTTAATTTTACCTTTTTCAAATTTTGTAATATCTGAAATAACAAGTGCTTCTTTTCCGATTATGGCATCAACATTCGTTTTTTCTCCATGCTTGCTAAACCATTCAAGTGCAGCTTTTCGAAATAAAAACAAAAGGACAGCTGAAATTATAAGAAAAAGCAGAATTTGCACTAAAAACGGAATTTTAGCAAAAGACAAAAATGCCATTAAAAGTGCAGCTGTAGCAAACCAAATTGTTACAAGCGTTAATGTACTTGCTTCAATAATTACAAAAACTACCACAAGTATAAGCCAAAACCATGGCAAATGTTGCAATATAAAATCAATCATGGTTTCAATTCTACACGTTGAAAGTCTATTTTGCAACTAAATAAATAGAATTCCTCGCCTTGCTTTCCGCAACGCAGTGGGAACGAAAACTTTGACGTTATTTTTTTTAAACGTTAGCGTTTAATTTTGAGTAGTTTCAAGTGATAGTTCAAGCTGTTTGTTTTTTTGCATGATGCTAAAAACCGAATCTTTTCCTACAAAATGACCAGCTCCTGCAAAAATAAAAGTTGTTCCGCCGTCTTTTAGATATTGTGCAATTTGTTTAGCCCAAGATTCATTTCTATCATGCCAAATTATTTTGTTGTATTGTTTTTCTATGTCGCTTTTTGCATTCTCTTTTGAGCTGTCTATTAGTTCACTTATTTTTGTTATATCATCTGCGATGTATGATTCGTATAAATCTTTTATTTCATTTGTTGCTTTTTTAAATTCTTCATCATCAGAAAGGGAATTAATTGTTTCCGAGAGAAATATTATTTGTTCGTCCCAGTTGCCGAATTTTATAATGTCAAGCTGCGTTTGCAAAGTATCAAGCCCTTTTGTATCAAGATTGTTTTCTGTAGCAAGATTAATAAAATACACATCAAGTGCTTTGTTTGCGTCAAGTCCTGCTGTAACCACGACAGAAGATGTAAGAACAATATTTATTACCCAAGGTTCAAATAAAGCATATTGCTCAAGCATTTCTTTTTGAAAAACAGACTGTAAAAATGCGTTTTGTTTTTCGCTTAATTCCTTTCTGAAATCTTTGTTTGCTGCTGTATTTATGCTGTCAATCATCATTTCTGCTGTTTTAGCTTGAATTTGAGAATATTCATTGGAAGCAATTTCGCCGATTCTACGGTCTGCGCTTAAAAAAAGCTTTTTAACTTTATCTGATACAACAAGACGTTCATCGCCTAAATGGATTGTGCCTTGCACATATATTGTAGATTCTTTGCCGTTTTTATCCGTTCCGCTGATTTTCCAAAGCATTCTCTCTTGCATTTTTGTAAGCTTTGGCTTTGTACTTTTGTTATTTGTTGCGCAAGAAACAAATAAAACAAGAGATAAAATACATAAAACATAAGTAAGTTTTTTTAAGATTTTCATAACTCCTCCGTAAAATACAAGATTTAAGCAATCGGTATTATTTTTATAAAATATTATCTTTTGGTCATTTTAATGGAGTGTATTGTATGTTTTTGTATTATGTCAATTAAAGTAAATTAAATGCGGAAAAAAAATGAAGAAACACAATATCGCACACGTTCGAGTTGCAGTCGAGTTGCAGATTAAACCCAAATTTTTAGAAGAACTCATGCGAAACCGCTATATGCAATTTTATAATGCAATACTCTAACAAATAGTTATAAATCTTAAAAATCAGATGTTCAAAATAAAATTCAAAAATTTTAAAATAAAATAAAAATTTCTATTGACAGAAGTTTTGCAATTCATTATATTTCTATGTGAAGAAAGATATTATGTATAGAAACATAGGAGACATATATGATACAGCAGCTTGAACGAATATACAAATGTATTTCAAGTGAACGATACACACCTTATTCTCTTGCGCGAAAAATAGATGCATCAGCTATTCTTGAATCTGCCAGCTTAAAAAAAGGAAAGGATAGATTTTCCATTTTAATGACAGAAGAAGCATTTCGAATAATTCAAGATGAAGAGGGAGTTTCGTTTATTATTGATGGCAAAAGAATGCCATTTAATCAAACTGAAAGTTCTGTAGATGCAATGGGACATGAAAAAAAAGCAGATATTCTTGATGCGCTTTTGTATGTTTCTTCGCAGCATAGCGATTTTTCATGCAAAGCGGGAATTCCAATTCCAACTTCTGGCATAGGATATTTAAGCTATGAATTTGCACGCCATTGCGATAATATTCGCTTTTTTGAACAGGAAGATGAGCTTAAAGTGCCAGAAAGCTTATTTATTGCAGGACATATTTACATAATTTTTGATCATTTCACGGAAACTATGCATATTTTGGGGTTCAATTATAATGAGCATAAAATTGATGTAAATGAAGCTGTTGAAAAATTAGTTAAGCGAATCAATGATATGGATTTTTCATATATAGAAACGCAATCGGAAAGTTTTGAATACAAACTGCTAACCGATATTGAACAATCTAAAAAGGAATATCAAGAAAAAATTATCGCACTCAAAAAGCATATTGTTGATGGCGATATAATCCAAGCTGTTCCAAGTCGCCGCATTCAAATTGAATGTAAAGCAACTGCTATGCAAGCTTACGGTAAACTTCGCAGGGTAAATCCGTCGCCGTATATGTTTTATCTTAATTTTGACCAGTTTCAGCTTGTCGGTGCAAGTCCCGAAAGTCTTGTGCGTGTGCAAGGCGACAAAGCAGTTATTCATCCTATTGCCGGAACTATTCGACGCGGCAAAGATGATGCCGAAGACGAAATCTTAAGCAATGAATTACGGAATAATCCTAAAGAACAGGCTGAACATCTTATGCTTGTTGACCTTGCAAGAAACGACCTAGGCAGAATATGCAAAACAGGTTCTGTTGTCGTTTCTGAATATATGGAATGTGAAAAATTCAGTCATGTGATTCATCTTGTAAGTACAACAGAAGGTGTTGTGCGTAGTGGAGTAAAATCAATTCAAGTTCTTCGCGCTGCGTTTCCGGCTGGAACAGTGAGCGGTGCGCCTAAAATAAATGCTATGCAGATTTTGAGCAAACTTGAAAAAGTTAAGCGCAATTTTTATGCGGGTGCTGTTGGATATATTCAGAATAGCGGAGATTTGGATTTTTGCATTACAATTCGTTCCGCATTGCGAAAAAATGATATTTGGACAATTCAAGCTGGAGGCGGAATTGTAAACGATTCTGTGCCTGAGCGTGAATTTGAAGAAACCCAAGAAAAACTTGGTGCATTGTTAGATACACTCACCAAATAGAGATTTGATTTACAAGTTTGCGCTGCTTTTGAGCTTACGTTGCAAACTTGTTTTTAGGAGGATAGGATAAAATGATTTTAGTGATTGATAATTATGATTCATTTACTTTTAACGTAATTCAAAGTCTTCAGTTATCAACTGATGAAGAAATTAAAGTTGTTCGTAATGATGAGTATTCTATAGAAGAATTAGCTTCTTTTAATCCAACTCGGCTTGTTGTAAGTCCGGGGCCTGGAACTCCGTTGCAAGCCGGTGTTAGTATTGATGCAATTAAATATTTTGCAGATAAAATTCCAATTTTAGGCATTTGTCTTGGGCATCAAGCAATTGGTGAAGCTTTTGGCGCAAAAATTGTGCATGCAAAAAAAATTTGCCACGGTATTATTCAAAATATTGAACTTGACAGCAAAGGTTTGTTTAGAACAATCGGAAAAACAGGAACATTCACACGGTATCATTCGCTTGTTATTGATGAATCTACGCTTCCGCCGGAATTTGAAGTAACAGCAAGAGCCGAAGACGGTGATATAATGGGAATTCGTCATAAAATACTTCCGATTGAGGGGGTGCAATTTCATCCTGAAAGTATTGCAAGTAAAAATACAAAAGAATTTTTTGGTGCATTTGTAAAATATAGACGCGATAATTTTCCTGTAAATGTTTATTTGAAGCAACTCATAAATAAAAAAGACCTTACAGAAGAGCAGGCTGCAACTTTCATGGAATATGTTACAGACGGAAACATGGACGAGCGTCAAATGGCAGCAATTCTTGTTGCTATGGCTGCAAAAGGTCCTTCAACAAGCGAAATAGTTGGTTGTGCTTCAACACTGCTGAAAAAGAAAGCTGCATTTCCGTTTAAAAAAGATGGACTTGCAGAAATTGTTGGAACTGGTGGAGATGAGAAAGGGAGCTTTAATATATCATCGCTGTCTGCAATTATTGCTGCAAGTTGCGGCCAGCCTGTTGCAAAGCATGGCAATCGTGCTGTTTCATCTCTTTCGGGTGCTGCTGATTTCTTTGAAAATCTTGGAATTAATATTATGGCAGAACCGAAAAAAACAGCGAAACTTCTTGAAAAAACTAATTTTGGCTTTTTGATGGCACCTATTTATCATTCTGCAATGCGTTTTGCAGCCCCTGTTCGTAAATCTCTTGGTGTTAAAACAATTATGAATATTTTAGGCCCGCTTTTAAATCCGGCCGGTGCAGAATACGAAGTGCTCGGTATTTATTCAAAAGAGTTGCTTAAAGATTATGCACATGCGGCAAAAGCATTGGGGGCAAAACGTGTAATTGTAATTTCTTCAGAGGACGGATATGACGAGATTTCGCCGTGTGCTTTAACTCATGCATATTTTATTGATGAAAACAACAATGAAAGCCAGTTTACTATTGAGCCTGCTCAATTTGGTATTACAGATGCGGTTGAAAATGAACTCCTTGGCGGTAGCGGAGAAGAAAATGCAGCATTAGGGCTTGAAATTCTAAACGGAGCAGGACGAAAAACAATTCGTTATGCAGTTTGTTTGAATGCTGGTGCTGTTTTATATGTTACAAATAAAGCGGAATCGTTGAAAGCAGGTTACGAAATGGCATTGCAGGCTATTACAACAGGCAAGGCACTTTCAAAATTAGAAGAAATTAGAGAAGTAAGCAGAAGCTTATCTGCTTAAAACGGAAAAAATATGAATGATATTATTGCGGAAATTATTGAAAAGAAAAAACAAGATGTTGCAATAAAAGGTTATTCACTTGGGGTTGCAATTCCGGAAAAAAGAATGCGCCCCGTGAATCCTTTTATGATAAAAAAAGATGTTATCCTCGAAATAAAAAGAGCAAGTCCGTCAAAGAAAAATATTGCTGAAAATTTAAATGCGGCAGAAACAGCACTTATATACAAACAAAATGGTGCGGGAGCAATTTCTTGTTTAACAGAAGAAAATTATTTCAAAGGTTCGTTGCATGACTTAATGCAAGTTTGTGATGCAGTTCCGGATGTTGCGGTTTTGCGCAAAGACTTTTTAATTGATGAAGCAGAAATTGAAATTTCTTACAAATGTGGAGCTGATGCGGTTTTGCTTATTGCAGGAATTCTTTCTATTGAAGAGCTGTTCGTAATGACAAAAAAATGCCACGATTTTGGAATTCGTGCATTTATTGAAGTTAGAACGGAAGAAGATGTAGAAAAAGTTTTAAAAATCAAAAATCAATATGCAGATACTATTGTTTGTGGAGTTAATTCGAGAAATCTCAAAGATTTCTCGATTGACTTGCTTGTTCCTGCAATGTTGAAAAACAAACTTGGTGGCAGCGTCATTTTCGAAAGTGGAATTGAAACGCCAGAAGCTGCTGCAAATATTGCTGCGATGGGATTTACAGGGATTTTGCTTGGAGAGTTTGCTGTTCGCAATTTACAAAATGTTAATAAGTTTGTTAAAGCTTTTTTTTCGACAAAAGAGAACCTATATGGAAAACAAATGCTTAAACTTGCAGAAAAGCTTAACAAGCAAAAAACTCCTCTTATAAAAATTTGCGGATTGACGCAGAAAGAAGATGTTCTTTTAGCAGATTCACTGGGTGCTGATTTTGTAGGTTTTATTTTTGCATCAGGTTTTCAACGAAACGTTTGCGGTGAAAAATTTGACGAAATAAAAGAAATCCTTTCGTCTGTAAAAGCATTCAAAGTTGCAGTTATTACAGATCCGCATTCAAAAGAAGCAAAAAATGCTGCTATATTTGTAAAAAACTCTGTTCTTGATTTTCTTCAATTTCATGGAATTGAGTATGAAGAAATTCCGGATTATATGAAAGAACTTCCGCATTATTTTGCGATTTCTTCAGATAAAACAGATATGCTTTTAAAACAAGGAGAACCGAGATTTTTGCAAGATGTTAAAACGCATGAATATGATACTTCAAAACCATTGTGGATTGCCGGCGGAATAACAGCTGATAATGTTGCATCTCTTGTAAATGAATTTAAGCCTGAACTTGTTGATGTTAGCAGTGGTATTGAAAATCAAGATAAAATCGGCATAAAGAATCATGAAAAAATGCATCGATTTTTTAATCAAATACAACTTGTTGTAAAAAATGAATAATAAAAATGAGATACAAGTACCGACTTGACACTTGTGTTATGTATTGAACATTTATTATTAACTGTGCTTCTTCGCTACGTTGCGGAAGCCAAGTTTGCGTTGCAAACTTTCAAATATATTGCACTTTCTCATTTCATTACGAAAGTGCGCTAAAAAGTCAACTTCAAAAGACTGAAGCTTTTTCGTTGACTTTTTATAGGAGTTGCAATCAAAACTTTGCCGGAGATAGCGTCAAAGTTTTGATTTGCCAAGTTTGCGTTGCAAACTTTTTTATTCACTGTGCTTCCTCACTGCGTTGCGGAAGCACATAAAAACTCAATTCGGAAGTTGAAACTTTCGAATTGACTTTTTATAGGAGAAATATGTTTAACTTTTCTGAAAATGGGTTTTTTGGAGAATACGGCGGGAAATATGTTCCTGAGGTTCTTAGAACTGCTGTAGATGAACTTGAAAGTAGTTTTTACAAATACATAAAAGACAAGGATTTTCTTGCGGAACTAAAAGTATTGCAACGTGATTTTATCGGCAGAGAAACGCCTCTTATGTTTGCAGAAAAAACAACAAAACTTCTTGGCGGCGGTCAAGTCTACATAAAAATGGAAGGACTTGCAAATACAGGCGCACATAAAATCAACAATGCGATAGGACAAGTATTGCTTGCAAAAAAAATGGGAAAAAAACGCATTATTGCAGAAACAGGGGCTGGTCAACATGGAGTTGCAACAGCAGCAGCTTGCGCCAAGCTTGATATGGAATGCGTTGTGTATCAAGGAGAAGTTGATGTGCGTCGTCAACAGCCGAACGTTGCGGCAATGGAATTATATGGAACAAAAGTTGTTCCTGTAAAAACAGGAAGCCGCACCTTAAAAGATGCTGTCAATGAATCAATGCGCGATTGGGCTGCAAATTTTGAAACAACTCATTATTGCCTAGGTTCTGCACTTGGCCCTGCGCCGTTTGTCGATATGGTGCGTACATTTCAGTCAATAATAGGCGAAGAAGTAAAACAACAGTGTGCGGAAAGAAATATCAACATAGATAGTCTTGTTGCGTGCGTTGGAGGCGGTTCAAATGCAAGCGGATTTTTTGCACCGTTTTTTGATGATTTGAGCATAAAATTGTATGGTGCAGAAGCCGGCGGCACCGGTGCAGAAATCGGGCATAATGCATGTCGCATGGCAGGAACAGCTGCTAAAGACGGAATTATGCAAGGATATAAAAGCCGCTTTTTAATAGATAACGATGGCCAAGCGCAAAAAACAAGCTCAATTTCGGCAGGTCTTGATTACCTTGGAATTTCTCCACAGCTTGCCATGTTAGGAAAAACGGGGCGCATTAAATTTGATGCCATTAAAGATGACGAAGCACTTGCAGCAGTAAGTTTTTTTGCAAAAAATGAAGGTGTTTTAATGGCTCTTGAAAGTGCCCATGCGGCAGCATATGCATTAAAACTTGCACCGTCTGTTCCAAAAGAAAAAGCAATAATTATAAATATGAGTGGACGAGGCGATAAAGATGTATTTATTACATCGCCGGTTTTCCGTCTTGAAGAATGGAAAGATTTTCTTCGTTTTGAATTGCTCCGTCTTGATAAAAATATGAACGTGCACGAAAAATATTGAGGATTGTTATATGAAAAAATTAATGTCGCATTTAGTTGCCAATTATCCTACAGCGGAAATTGCATTTGCTGCAGCGAAAGCCCTTGTTGCAGGCGGAACTGATATTTTAGAAATTCAGTTGCCGTTTTCCGACCCAAGTGCAGATGGTGCTGCAATTCAAAATGCATGTTCATATGTGCTTAAAAAAGGCGCAACAACAAAAGACGGATTTGATTTTATAGCAAAATTGCATAAATCGTTTCCAAATGTACAGATTGCACTTATGTCATATTGCTCGCTACTTGTTGCGCCTGGAATCGATAAATTTTGCCAAAAAGCCAAAGAAGCAGGCGTTTCTGCATTAATTATTCCAGATTTGCCATTTGACTGTGATGAAGGACTTTATTCAGCATGTAAAAAATATGAACTTGAGCAGATTCCTGTTGCAGCACCAAGCATGACAGAAATACGTATGCAAAATATGCTTGACAAAGGATTTAGCACAATTTATGCTGCTCTTCGTGTAGGTATTACAGGTACGTCAACAACTATAGATGAAGAAACAATTAGTTTTCTAAAACGCCTTTCAAGGCCGAACAAAGATGGCATGACAGCGCGTATATATGGAGGATTTGGCATTAACAGCAAGGAACAATCTGAAGCAATTTTTCCATATGTTGATGGTGTTATTGCCGGTTCTGTTTTTGTTAGAATAATCGACAAAGAAAAAGACAATCTAGAAAAAATGTCTACATTGCTTACATTAAAAGCAAAAGAAATCAAAGGGGTTGATTCTACAAATTAAGACTTGGGACTGCGTACAATGATTATGGGCGAATCTTGGATTTTTTACAAATCCAAACAGCAAATTTTAAGAAAGTCTTCCGTATTTGTAGCCTCTGTCGCTATTTATTGGCGTTGTTTTAATTTCAAAATAGCATACTCCATTTGCTTTTAGTTCAAGTTTAATGAAGTTGTCGGTACGGTATGTTTTTACAAGAGGAGTTGCGCTTTTTCTAAGGAGTGCAATTTCTTCTTCGCATGGATTTGCATTTTCTCCTAAGTCATGCCAGACTTTCAGCGGATTGCAGACTTCTTCATCTACAAGTTCTATCAATAAGCTATTTGCTTCTTTTTCAGAAGATAAAGGCAATTCAAGTTCAACAGTTAAAAGCGAATTTGTCATTTCCGTGTCAACATTCCA
>JAAYQG010000006.1 GCA_012519415.1 Treponema sp.
TTACATTGTATTATAAATTTTAAGATTGTAATTGCGACCTCCCAAGTTTTCGTGAGCGAAAAACTTGAAGACGGATTTCACGTTACATTGTATTATAAATTTTAAGATTGTAGTTGCGACCTCCCAAGTTTTCGTGAGCGAAAACTTGAAGACGGATTTCACGTTACATTGTATTATAAATTTTAAGATTGTAGTTGCGACCTCCCAAGTTTTCGTGAGCGAAAACTTGAAGACGGGTTTTGCGGTTGGGTTATAGATTTGGTTTTATCGATATTTGTGCGTTAGATTTTTTCTGCAATATCATAAATCAACTGTTCTGTTTTTTGCCAACCAAGGCATGGATCTGTGATTGATTTTCCGTAACATTTTTCTTCAGGAGATTGAGAGCCATCTTCGATGTAGCTTTCAATCATAAAACCTTTGAGTAATTTTTTTATGCGTTCATTATGTTGGCACGAATTGAGCACTTCCATTACTATGCGCGGTTGTTCAAAAGGATTTTTTTTAGAATTTGAATGGTTTGTATCTATTATAACGGCAGGATTTTCAAGTACTCGACTATCATATTCATCGCAAAGGCGCACTAAATCTTCATAGTGGTAGTTTGGGATATGGTTGCCATGTTTATTTGTGCTGCCGCGCAATATCGCATGAGTATGCGGATTTCCTTCAGAATGAACTTCCCAGCCTCTGTAGATAAACGTGTGCTTATGCTGGGCTGCAACAATTGCATTCATCATTACTGAATAATCGCCGCTTGTAGGATTTTTCATGCCGACAGGGACTTCAATTCCGCTTGCCGTAAGGCGATGTTGTTGATTTTCGACAGATCGTGCACCGACTGCAACATAACCTAAAATATCATCGAGATATTGATAATTTTCAGGATAAAGCATTTCGTCAGCACATATAAAACCTGTTTCTTTTACAGCTCTCATGTGAATGTGTCGCGTTGCTATTATTCCTTTGAACATATCAGGATTTTCATGTGGGTCAGGCTGATGAAGCATTCCTTTATAGCCTTCGCCTGTTGTACGCGGTTTATTTGTATAAATGCGCGGAACAATAAGAATTTTATCTTTTACTTTTTCCTGAACAGGGCAAAGTCTTGAAATATAATCTATAACACTGTCTTCGTTGTCGGCGGAGCATGGACCTATTATAACCAAAAGCTTGTTTGATCTTCCTTCAAAAACTGACTTCAGCTCTACTCTCTTTTTTTCAACAATTTTATTCATATCGCCGGTCAATGAATATTTTTCTTTTACTTCCATAGGAATTGCAAGCTTTCTCTCAAAATCCATGTTCATTTTGTTCCTCCCATAAAAAGTTACTTGAGAAAACTTCAGTTTTCGATAGGAACTTTTTACCGCACTTTCGTAATGAAATGAGAAAGTGCAATATATAATAAAGTTTGCAACGCAAACTTTGTAATGAGTAGCGAGGCGCGATTTTAGCCGAGCTACTCATACGCCTCCCTGTTTTTCTTCCTGTTTTTCCGATGTCTGCCCCGCAATTTTTACAAGTGAACAGCCTTTTTTCAATTTTTCAATTAATTTTTGCCCTTTTTTGCCAAAAAGAGAACCTTCCACTTCGGCATAAAAATAATATTCCCATGCAACATCTTTTATTGGATGGCTGTGAAGACTTATAAGATTAAAGCCTTTTTTGCTGATTATTTTTATTGCAGCAGATAATGCGCCGGGAACATTTTTTACAGCGAACATCAAATAAGAAACAACTTTGTCATCTTCTAAAAAATCTGTTTGTGTTTGTTTTGAAAAAACAGCAAATCTTGTAGTATTTTGAGAGGTTTGATTTATGTTTTTTGCAAGAATCTCAAGCCCGTACAAAATGCCTGCTTCTTCACTTGCTATTGCGGCAATGGTTTTATCATTTTTTTGAGCGACTTCTTTTGCGGCAACAGCTGTGTTTACAGCAGGCAATGGTACAAATCCGTTTTTCTGAATAAATTCACAGCATTGGTCTATCGCTTGTTGATGACTGTAAACGGTTTTAATATCATCAATTTTTGCGCCTTTTATGCCCAATAAAGTTTGAGCTATCTTAAATTTGAAAATTTGCGAATTAAAAAGAGTTCCAGTAAACATAAGATCAAAAACTTGACTTACATCACCTGCAAAGCTGTTTTCCATTGGAAGAACAGCAAAGTCGCATTCGCCGTTTTCAACAGCTTTGTATGCTGAAGTAAAGGTGGGGTAAGAAATCAACTGGTCTAAAGGAAAAATCTTTTTTGCTGCAATATTCGCAAAAGCTCCTTCAATTCCACAATAAGCAATTTTGTTTTTCATTCCAAACAATATATCACTGTTCACTACTGGACACGCAATAGCAAGATTGATATTTTTTCTATATGAACAACAAAAAAAACAAATTTTCTACATTTCAAATAGCAAAAGCATGTGGCATAAGCCGCTCAACGATTCTAAGACTTGAAGAAGAAGGTTTTATTACTCCTTCTGATATAGAAGATTCTACAGGAAAAAGATTTTATTCTTTTAACGATGTTGCAAGAGTTATTCAAGTTATGACTTTAAGGAATTTTGGTTTAGAAAAAGATATTATTCATAGTTTTTTTGATAAAGACGAAGATTATCAAATATGTCTTGATGTATTACAAGAGCGACTTGATAATCTTACACGCATAATTCGAGTTGTAAAAAACTGGCAAAACGCAAATGAGGATTTTAATGTAAGCAAGAAAAAAATCGGTGCAATGCGTTGTTTTATTAAAAAATATGAAACGGACGAACATCTTTTTGATTTTCTTATAAAAACATTTACAGAAACAATTAAAACCGGTTACGAAATAAATATTACAAAAATTCCATTTATTCAGATTATTCCAGATAGCGAAAAAAAAGAGTTTGAAATTTACGCCTGCATTCCTGTTTTAGAAGAAATATGCGTCAATGTTGCACAATTTCAACCATGTCGTGCACTTGCGATTCAATGGCGCGGGAATATAACTAATCAAGCAGATATTTTTAATCAAATTAATGCAAAAGTGAAAAAACATGGTTTAAAAAATATTACAGAACTTAGAATTCATATAGTTTATGATGAGTTTACATCAAAAAATATCAACAATAACACAAAACTTTTGCAATTCATTATTCCGGAAAAGATAAAGAAATCTAATCATTAGCAAATTTTAGATTTTGCCTTTATAATTATACAAAATGAACAAAATTGATTTACACAATTCCATAATTGAACATTCCAGCTTCACTTTTGCACGTTCGGGCGGAAAAGGCGGACAAAATGTAAATAAAGTAAATACAAAAGTACATCTTACATTGCCGATTTCTAAAATATGCGGCATAACAGACGAAGAAAGAAACAGACTAAAAATAAAACTATCTTCTATTATAAATTCAGAAGATTGTTTATTTATAAATGTCGATGACGAAAGACATCAAGAAAGAAATCGTGCTATAGCTTTAAGCAGAATCGAAAACAGAATTGTACAAGCATTGCAAGTGTCAAAACGAAGAATAAAAACAAAACCGACAAAAACAAGCAAAGAACGAAAACTAAAATTCAAAAAAATTCGTTCAAACATTAAAAAAAATCGCGCGAAAATCGAATATTGATAGTTTCAATTTTCGCTGCAATTTTTCAGTATATATTTTCATTATGAAATAATTAGTGAAATCCTATCGGAATTGAATTTTTAAAAATTATTCCAATATCCTCTTCACCAATAATTATAAAACCTAGTGCCGATTCTCAAAGTCTTATATGGCAAGGCTACTGAAGTCTAAAGAAAGCCTTATTTAATTTTTGTCCTTTTTAGAAAACGAAAAGGGCTTTGTCATAAGCAGTATGAGGAAAAAACCTATTAAAAACGTAAGTATACAAATTGGTATTTGCCTGCCTGTAGGAAAACCGGGAAAAACGTCTATTATTGACCCTAAAACAAAGCCTATAATCATAAAGTAGGAAAACTGCGGAAACTTTGATAGTGCTTTTTCCAATATATTTGTTATAAGAAAAATTCCGGCAATACCGCCGAGAGCAAGCGGAATAAGATACGGAAGATTTACGTTTTTCATAGCTTCTAAGGTCGTGTTATACATTCCCAAAATAAGGAGCATATGAGAAGTGCTTATACCGGGTAGAACAATTGCAGCTGCAATGACAAAACCTGTTATAAAAAGCATGATGGCACTCGACAATGGAGAACCCGAAAACTCGGTATTCGGCTTTGGAATATAGCCCAAAGATAAAACAAGAACAAGACCCAAGATTGCAAATAGTATATACAGCGGATTAAAACGGCTTATCTTTGCCTGTTTGTAAAGCATGGGTACACAAGCTATAATCGCGCCAAGAAATAAAAACATCATAGGAAGTTCCCATGTTTCCACAGCCCAAAGCATACATCGCGAAAAAAGAAGGAGTCCCACACCCGCACCCGCACAAAAAACACCTAAAAAAATGAGGTTTTTTACCATGTCTTGAAAAAACGTACTAATGGCATATATGAGCTTATCATAAATACCTAAAATAATGGCAGTTGTTCCTCCACTAACCCCGGGAACAAGCATCGAAGAGCCTACTACAAGCCCCTTTGCTGCAGTCGAAATGTAATCTGTAATTTTTTTCATATACCCTTCCGTTAGTTACTACAATTAGTTACTACAATTTTAATACCACAAGTATAAATTCTATAAGTCTTTCAATCAAGACTCCGCATTGAACAGAGTCCGCATTGAACCAGATTAAATCTAAGCGAAAAAAACTGGTGAACCAAGTAAAAACCTAAGCCAAAATAGAAGCCATTCCAAAATGAAAGCCATTCTTGACAAAACCTTGAAGACAAAACCCAAGCTCATTCTTGACACAGCATCATTAAACATTTAAATTTTTACCCATGAGTACTCATAACAAAGCATTTATTCAAGAACCAAGCCCCATTCTTTGCGGCATTGTCAATGTAACACCCGATTCTTTTTCAGACGGCGGAAAATGGAACAGTGTTGAAAAAGCGGTAGCACACGCACTTTCCTTAGTCGAACAAGGCGCGGGTATGCTCGATGTTGGCGGAGAATCAACACGTCCTAGCTCAAGCTTTGTTCCAGTTGAAGAAGAAATTGAGCGAATTGTACCGGTTATTCGGGAGCTAAAAAAACATACGAATGTTCCTATTTCGATCGACACCTGGAAATCGGAAGTTGCCCAGGCAGCACTAGATGCCGGTGCCGACATTATAAACGATATAACAGGTTTTGCAGGCGATTCAAATATGGCCAATGTTGTGGCAAAAGCAAAATGCGATGTTATTTTAATGTTTAATCCTGTCATTTATCGTCCCGAACATGAAAGTTGCGCCATTTTCCCTTCATTCAACTTACATAAAAGCAACGAAAAGTTTTTTACCCATGCAGATAAAGCAGCAATGCAAAAAATGCATATTATAGACGCAATGAAATATTATATGGAACGCTCCTTAAGCATAGCTCGAGACTCGGGTATTTTAGACAATAACATAATGCTCGATCCCGGCATTGGCTTCGGTTTAACAAAAAAAGAAAATGCTATGCTCATAAAGCATATTGATGTGCTTAAAAACATGGGATTTAGAATTTTCCTCGGTGTTTCAAGAAAGCGTTTCTTAGTGCATATATTATCGCAAGCAAATATTAACACTGATGCTGAAAGCGATGAAGGTTTTAAAAACCGCGATATTGCTTCGGCAATTTTAACTTCGATTGCAACGCAAAAAAATATTGATATTGTGCGCGTTCATTCTATAAGCGAACACAAAATTGCCCGAAACGTGATGCATGCAATCCTTCATGCAGAAGATGAAACAAATACACATTTTTCAGCATATAAAAAATAAAAGCTTAATACGATGCCTTCCTTGTTTTTCCTCTTTGTTTGCTCTTTTTGTTTGCTCATTGCACAATGTATAAATTGCATAAGAAAAACTACAAAAGATGAACATAATCAAGTAAAAACACAAGAAATATATTTGGGATAAAGACTATTTTATTAATTTTAGCCTGTAAAATGATATATTCGTTTTGATTCAAGTTACTGTATGCTTCCATGTGATTCTCCTGTTGTTGTTTCTGTTAATATTATTATAAAACAATGTATTGACAGCTCTTTCTCTATATTCTAATAAAACTTTATGTTGTCAGAATTATCTGGAACTTGGGCTGATGTAGCCGCTGGTGTTAGAATTAGAATTAAATAATTTTACATTGTCCATATCCCTTGCTGTTATGGCAAAGTAATTCCCGCGATCTCCAATAGGCATACTTTCGCTTATTCCAGAAAATAGAAGTTCTACGAAAAAAGGATCAGAAAAAAATAATGAAGCAACAAATACATCATCACCACCAGATATTGCAAGCAGTTGATATGCACCAAACATATCTTTTGAATCTGCCATATAATGTCTATTCGCGTAACCATATTCTGAAAACAAGGCTTTGAACGGAATATTTATTACAGCAAAACCTTGTACATCTCCTCTCTGATAATTTGGATAATATGTAATGAACATACAAAAACCGTATACTTCGGTATACACCAGCCGGTTAGTTGCATATTCTCCATTATAATCCAGCATAGTCTTTTTGTATGCAAACGGAGCAAAACATACTGTTAAGATTAGCAAATATAATATTAAACGCCGAAGCCCACGCGTTTTCATAATTTTTTTGAAAATTTTGAAAATAGCAATAGCAAAAAAATAGCAAAGAGCAAGAAAATACAAAAAAACTAACAAGCGAAAGAGAAAATCATATAAATCGAAATAGTATAATATCACGCCGAGAACGATGCCGACAACGATTAAGCTTATTGTAACTTTTCCAGCATCTAGTATTCTTTTCCTAAAATTCGGCTTTACTTCAGTTTTGCATTTAGATTTCAACTCTGCTTCCTTTTGTTTTATTTTGTCAAAAAAAACAGAAAGTTTTTCTTTGATTTTTGTGCTGATATTTTTCAAGAATGTTTTTATATCATCCGCTTTTATGTTCTTTTTATCGCAGATAAGATAAAAGACTATTCCCAATAGAATTACAATGATGATTGTTTGAAACATAAATTCTCCTAATATTGTATATGAGTTAAATGTCTTTAACATAGCGAGCTGTGATTTCTACAAGAATCTTATTAAAGGCATCATCTGGCACCCAAATGAAATTAGCGGCAGCATCTGGAATCCAAATGGAACTTATTCCAAATATACAAAAATAATAAGTTTTCCCTGGGGTTAATTTGGGGGAGGTAGAAGAGATACTCTCGATATGACGTATAAATTTTTCCCCTTCACCTGTTTCTGAATATGTAATATAGTTAAATTCTTCTCTTGAATCACAGAACTTAAAGGCGTCTTTTTTACTTGGAACTACTGTGACTGCTTTTATACCGAGGTTTGAGCTACAATCAATTACTATGTAATCAAAATCTTGAGGAACAGTAAATTCCCAATAGCGACTGTTATTTTTATAAAATCTTACAGATGCTGGCAAATCTGCATAATCAGATACCAATTTACGCATTTTTTCTGCTGATACAATAGACACAGATAAAATAAAAAAAAGCGAAATAAAAACCCAAAAGAATAGCTTCTTTTCCATGTTTATTTTCTCTTAGTAATGTTGTTTGCGTTCATCAACTCGTTTATATGTAAGTAAATATTTATTTGCCAGACTTTCCTTGTAATAATTGCTATAATAAGGATCAATGTCATAATCACCGTTTTCATATTCACTAGAATAATAATATTTTAGTGCAGCATTAGAATCAGCCTTGCATTCAAGAGTTTTTGATTTGTTATTTGCAAAAATCCTGTCCATGTCGTATCGTGTATAACTTTCATAAGCAAATTCGTTGCTGTCTGTAATATCTAGGAAATAGAATGAAAAATATCCGTCTGATTTTACAGTATCATGATAGTCATCTGTCCAGAAATTATAAGCTGTATACTGTTTAATTGTTCCTTCTGTTCGAAAGAGTAGTTTTTTATGAGTATCAATATCTTGCCATCTTCCTTCCATGAAGGAAGAATCTTTCTTGCCGACAAATACTTTATAAAAATTTAATTCAAGAAACCCGGAATTATTAGAGTCATTATATTTAATTGAATATTTACCATTATATTCTTCTATTTTTCCGTCTTTTCTTTTTGCAAAAAGAGTAAAATTACCTTTTGAAAATTCATAATATTGACATTCCCATTCATAATATTGATATTCCCACTCTTTTGATGCATATAAATTCCATTCAGCCTTAAAGGAATCAATAAAATAACAACTTTTCCATTCTGATTCTTGTCTTTCTTTTAATTGTTTTTCTTTTTTTTCTCCCCATTGCGTTTCATAATCTTCATCTATCATTCCCTCGCAAAATAAAAGCGAACCAGCTAACAAAAGCAAAACGAAAGCAAGTTTCAGTTTCATAAAGTTTTCTCCTTATCTTAAAAATATCTTAAAAATCTTAAAAAAGATGACCAATCAATATGACCAATCATATAAAAGCAGAGTGCTACCAGAATCAAGAATCCGAAAACAATTATTTTGCTAATAATTGACAAAGCTGAATATCCTTTGTCTGTAGTACTGTATGTGGTTACTTTGTTACCATTTTCATCAATCGTTTCGTGCTTTGTTTCTTCTATTTTTCTGCCGGAAAAAGCACCAACCAACAAGGCAATAACTATTATTAAACCGATAATAAAACTCATTTTTTCACACCTCTTTGAATTTTGCTTACAAAAAAGAATCAGAGAATTTTGGCTGTCTGATTCTTTTTGTGAAACGATGTTAGTTACTTTTTGCCTGATTTGCCAGAAGAAGTGCCTTTTGTGCTACTTGGCGGATTGTTACCCCTGCTTGTTCCGCTTGGTTTACCTGTCGTAGACGGCATTCTTCCGCCCTCATCATAATGAGAATTCCCCGGTTTTACTGTTGTTTTCCCCATAAAAATTCCTCCTTGTATTTTGCTGTTTGAATTTTCAATTGGCTTTTAGCGCATTAAAAACAGTTATTTAAATATTCTAATTCGCTAAAAGCCAATTGTCAACAAATATTATGCGCTGATAGCATATTAAGTAATATGGAATTAAGAGCCGTATTTATTGAAAATGTAAAGAAATATCGCCGTATAAACAAACTCTCGCAAATGGCACTGGCTGAGAAATGCGGAACTTCAACGAGCTACATCGGAGAAATTGAGATAGGGAAAAAATTCCCTTCCGTAGAGATGATTCAAAAAATCGCCACTGCCCTTGAGATTCCTCCATACAAATTGTTTATGGAAGAGAGCGATGTCTATGTTGCGAATTTGCCGCCACAGGCAAAGCAGGAGCTTGTGTCAAAACTCCAAAAGTCAATAGCGGATATAATCTATGAGTGCGTGGAATAAGATAAAGTTCCGCACTGTTCTTGTTTTTCCATAAAAATTCTTTCTAGTGTTTGTTCAAATCAGGAATGTAAATTACCTATATTGCTTTTAATGCTGTTAAAATTATAAACATAGCAACAAATCAAGATTTTTATAGTTTATCATGTCATATAAGTTTGAGAGGATAATATGACATAGGATTTTTTTGTGGCAGACAAAATACATAAAAGGCACTGCTTGAAGATTTGGCAAAAACTCCACAAGGTGAATGTAAAATTCCAGATATTAAAGTTATTAAATCATTAAATGAATTGGGGAGAGTATTGTGAAGAAGGAAAAAATATATGAAAAATGAAATTAAAACATTACGTTTGGGAGTTCTTACAAAAAAAACAGATGAAGAACAGAATTTGTTTAATGAACTTTTTAATTTAAATCTTGGCTGGGCTTTTATTACCGGAGAATTGGTTCAACACAGATTAAATGGTAATTTTTATGAAAATTTAAATGATAACCCCAAAAAAGCAGTTATTTATCAAACTAAAAAGCAGCTAATGAGGCATATAAACCCTATAATTTTCCTTTATATGCTTTAATTGTGTCATTATAATACATCATGCAGTATCTTTTTGACATGTCGGTAAGTTATATAAATTTTTATATTTTAATATGTTTTTATTCAAAGTTTTTAATTCATTTAATAGCATATAATTAAGTACCTTTTCTAAAAAATTATCAAAGTTGGCACGGTAATTGCAATATACTTAGTGAAAGCAGAAATGCTAAAACATAACAAAATATTTATAGGAGGTTTACGAAGCAGTCCGACAAAAATGCTGTCGAACCTACTTCGTTCCAAGTTTGCGTTGCAAACTTGCAAATATATTGCACTTTCTCATTTCATTACGAAAGTGCGGTAAAAAGTCAACTTCAAAAGGCTGAAGCTTTTTCGTTGACTTTTTATAGGAGGTTTACTATGAACGCATTATCATTATTTACACCGAGATTTACATCTGACCTTTTTGATGTAATAGATAAAAACTTTGGAGATTTTAATCCAACACTCAAAACTGCAAGTACACCAAAGGTAGATGTAAGAGAAACAAAGGATTCATACATTATGGATATGGAGCTTCCTGGATTTACCGAAAAAGATGTAGAAATTAACTTAAAAGACAAGGTTCTTTCTGTTTCATCAAAAACCGAAGAGAATAAAGAAGAGAAAAAAGACGGTGAATGGTTAATCCGTGAAAGAAGGGAATTATGCTTCTCAAGACGTTTTACACTTCCAAACGACATTGATGAAGACAAAGTAACCGCCGGTTTCAAAAACGGTCTACTTTCTATAAACATTCCCCGTAAGCCGGAAGCTCAAGCAAAAACCATTCAGATTTCTTCATAGCTTCTTAAGTCTTGGTAATGACCGCAAAAGCCGGTGCGGAGCATCGGCTTTTGTGCATTTTATGGGTAAATACCGTAATAGCACGGCAAGGCTTGGGCGGGGCTTTTTAAGAGTTATTTCCTACAAAATTTACAGTATCTAAGAACTGTGAATCATTTTTAAGAATATTCCATTTTTATTTTTCAATTCTTCAAAAGTTCCATTTTCCATAATTTTTCCGTTTTCAAGAACATAAATCTTATCACAATTTTTCACAGTAGAGAGTCTATGAGCGATGGAAATAATAGACCTGCCTTGCAAGCGCAGAGTTTCAATAAAACGTTTCTGTAATAAAAGATTGCAATTCAGCATATTTTTCCATAGAAATCGGATATTCCTTTGCAAAAAAACGAGCAAACCCAAAAACAACAACGCTCAAAACAATTACTGAAACAAAAAGAATTCCAAAAAGCATTTTGTTTATATTAAAAAGTGCAAATCCGACAACCAAAAACATAATTACATTGGCAATTATTGAAATTAGACCGCTTGATAAAGCATTTCGTACCATTCGTGTATCGTTGATCCTAGAAGTTAATTCTCCTGTTTTATGTTTTTCAAAAAATGAATATTTTATTTTAAGAATTTTTGAATAAAAGCGTTTCATCAAGTCAACGTCCATTCCGTAGGAAATCTTTTGAATAAGAACGCTTTTAAAGCCTTTAAGCGCAATTTGAAAAACTGCAATCAAAATCATGACAATTGCTATTGTAAAAAGCGTTGCACGTGCATTTGAATAAAGAACGTTATCAATCATATAACTTAAAAGCAGAGAATCTACAATACCGACCAAAGAAATCACAAGAGTTGCAAACAAACTTAAAAACATTTCTTTTTTATATATGGAAAGCAACTTTAAAAGTTTTTTGAATGTACCTTTACTCATCATACACCATTATTTTTTGCAAAAGTTTTTGGAAGATCGTATTTTTATCTACAATTACTTTTGCATTTACTTTTGTTCCAATTTTTAGCATGACAACTTCAGTTTTGCCAAATTGATTTTTAGCTTTCATATAATTTTTGGAAAGCAAAACTTCTACAGGATAAAAGGGAGCTTCTGCCATTACCGCATCACTTGGAATCATACATATTTTTCCCTGTAGCTTTCCATATTTTGTGAAAGGCAAATCTTTAATTTGAAAAAACACATCTTGTCCAATTTTTATTTTAGAAATACCGGAATTACTTACATTTATTACACATTTTAATTCTGGTTTTTCCGGAATGAGTGTAAGAATTTGTGTTTCGGCATTTATATATTCACCTTTGCTTATTTTTGTAATCTCGTTTACAAAGCCAGACTGTTTTGCTTTTACGGTAGCGTTTTCAATTTTTTTTTGAACTTGAAAAATTTGCAAGCGACATTCTTCACATTTTTGTGAACATTGTGAATATTGTTCTAAATTTTCAATTTTTTGGTTTTCTATCCAAGAAGAAAAATTTAGTTTAGATTGCAAAAAAGAATTTTCAGAATTTTCAAGTTCCTGCTTTGAAATATTGCCCGGATAGACAGCAAGTTGACGTTCAAAATATTTTTTCTTTGCTTCCGTTTCATTTTTATAACGCTGATACTGATTTACAAAAGATGAATACAAAGAATCCTCTTTTGCAAAATCCTCGTCAAAATAACAGCACTCTAAGTTTGTGCTATCTAATAGTTTTTGCAGATTTTTGTACGAATTAGCATTTTTTTCATAGAGCGATTGCAAATTTATTAAATTTTGCAATGATTCTTTTTCATACGTGCAGTCCTGCATAAAAAGAATGTCGTCTTTGTTTACAAATTGTGAATTATTATAAAAAACTTCCGTTACCGTCCCAGAAAATTGCGCTTTTACATTTGTTTCTGTTTGAAGAGGGCGAATTATGCCTTCTGCAATTACGTGTTCATTCAAATAGCAGAAAAAAACACAAACCAGAAAAATAAGCATAGTGAAACATATTAATAGTCCAAAGTTTTTTTGCAAATGTGTCTTAGGTATAAACGACATTTTTCAGTACCCAAAATAAACATATTTTTCATAATCAATTTCGTATAACATATTTACTTCGCTTTCTTTTTGTTTGTAATATTGTGATTTTTCGGTATTGCCTAGCTTTTCTTCGCACATTGATATTTTTTGGTACGTTAGTTTTAAAACCGGTGAAGCGTACAATAAATCATTTTCTAAAAGTTTATTCCACTCTGCCAAAGCTTTTTTATAATCCCTCTTTTTGCCTGAATATTTTGCTTTTTCCGTTTCAAAATAGCTTATCCAATATTGAGGCCAAATGTCGTGCGAATTTATAGATTTTGCTTTTTTCATGTTGTGTAAAATATATCCAATTCTTTTGTCCTTGCTTGGATAATAAAGATAATCTTCTATGAATCCATAAGCGTATAAAAATTTCATATAGTTTTCTAAATCAATAAGATTATAAGTGTTTTTCCTATAATCATAATTGTCTAATTTTGCAAGAGCAGCGTGTAGTTTTGAAGAAGGTTCTTTATAATTATAATCAAACTCATCTCCAAGATAGTATTTTAGATAATAAACCGAAAGGATTTGCATACTTTTCGTAGAATGAACTTGTGTCACTTCAGTTAAAGGAATATCGAAACCAAAAACAGCATTCTTCCCAATTGTAATTACACTTGATCTTTTTTTTTCGACCGCCTTTTCTTTAAGCGTTGAAATTAAAAACATCAAAACATTTTTTTCAGGAACATAAAAATATGGAACTCCAAAAACTTTTTTTGAATATATGCAATAATAATCATATTCTTTTAATGTATTACAAAATTTAAATTGTACAAAAATATACGTTGAAAAATCACTGCCATAATGTTCATTCAAATAGGATCCAATCGGTTTCCATTTTTCATTTTCAGTTTCAAAATCCCATACGACGGGTTCCTTTAAACCATGTGCAGCACCATAAAAGACTAATCCTTTTTTATTCGGTTCTTTGTCCATTGTTTCAATAATATTCTTTTGTGCAAAATTATCTCTCATATTTAAAACACGTAAGCCTGCATCCATATCGTTTTGAGTTATTTCCAAACCTGTTTCGCCCCATATAACAATTATAGGGTCGTTTTTATTTAGATTATTAATACGTTCAATTTCTTTTTCAAAATTAAGATACTCATATTTATAAGCAAATTGCATCCAAGGCGGATAGATAGCAAAACGAAATTCCTCAGGGTTATTAAGATAGTTATCACTTTCTTCTTCTAAAAACAAATATCGCACACCTGCATCGTAAAATTCTTCCATATGTTCTGTCATAAAAATGACTGGATATACATCATTATGGTTTTCGCCTATAAATACTATTTTTTTTGTTTTTAAGTCTTCTATAATTTGCTCAGAAACGGCATTTGCATTTCTAAGCAGGTATTTGGACTTGCAAGAAGGGAAAACAAACAAATATATACTACAAAATACAAAAATTACTATAGCACGCTTTGTTTTTATCATATAAAAACACCTCTATTTTAAAAAACTTTTGTAAGCATTATAGAATAGTTTATTCTTAGTTTCTATAAGGTGTGCTAAAACACGATCAGATTCCTTTAATTGTGTCATTATAATACATCATGCAGTATCTTTTTGACATGTACTATATTATGTACATTATGTCAATTTTATTTGTACAAATTCAACATTAAACTGATTTTTTAGTCGGAGGATTATGCTTTTTTCGCATACCTTATTTATGCTATTACTTCATAATCCTAATATCTTCAATTATTGCATCCAGTTCTAAGAGGGCTTGTTCTACAATGCTCTTTTCTATTCCTGTAATTTTGCACGTACACTGACGTTTCGTAATATCGCAACATTCAGCAGTAACAACGGAAACAAGATTTCCATCTGCTTCCGCTATTTTTTGGGTAAATTTTGCAAGCTGTCCGGGTTTTTCATCAAGGCAAAATGAAACTCGAACTCCGGCATGGCGAGCGCCGAACATATTTACAAAGGCATTAAAAAGATCGCTTTCAGTAATAATGCCCGTGAGTATGGAGCCTTTCATGACAGGAAGGCATCCGATTTCTTTATCTGCCATAATGCGTGCAGCTTCTTCAACAACCTCTGTTTCTTGCACCGTTATAACATTTTTTTGCATAATTTTTTCTACTTTCAGTTTAGAAAGAAGATAACTAATCTCGTACATGTCGAGCGTTGTTCCTAATGACGGACTCGCTCTCATAAGATCTTTTTTAGTAATTATGCCCACCAGCCTTTCATTTTTATCGAGAACGGGAAGCTTTCCGATTTTTTCCTTAGACATCAGCTCCTTAACATCGTTCACTGACATTTGCGGATTCACAAAAACCGGATTTTTTGACATAACACTGGAAACTATCATACTACCCCCTTTTTTTTCAACATTACTATGTACCTAAATAGGCTTTTTTAACATCTTCATCGGCAATCAGTTCTTTAGCCTTCCCTTGCTTTACTATGGTTCCGGTTTCAAGAACATAAGCGGTATGAGCTATTGCAAGTGCTTTATAAGCATTTTGTTCAACAAGCAAAATAGTCGTTCCTGTTTTGTTGATTTCCATTATTATTGAAAAAATTTCTTCTACCAGTATTGGTGCTAAGCCCATTGAGGGTTCATCAAGAAGAAGAAGACGAGGTTTTGACATTAAAGCCCTTCCCATAGCAAGCATCTGCTGTTCACCTCCGGATAAAGTTCCGGATACTTGCCTTGCCCTTTCTTTTAAGCGCGGAAAAAGCGAAAAAATTCTCTCCATATCTTTTTTTACTTCTTTTGTATCTTTTCGTGTAAAAGCGCCCATTTCAAGATTCTCTTTTACGGTCAAATTGGCAAATACACGTCTTCCTTCAGGAACTTGCACAAGACCATCTTTAACTATTGCATCCGGATGCTTTTTGGAAATATTTTCCCCTTGAAAAAGAATAGTCCCTCCGGTAATTGAAAGAATATTTGATATGGCATGAAGCGTAGTCGTTTTTCCGGCTCCATTTGAACCTATAAGACTTACTATTTCTCCTTCACGTACATCAAAACTAATACCCTGAAGAGCTTGAATAGCACCATAATGCACTTTTAGATCTCTAACACTAAGCATCTCGAACAGCCTCCTCGCCCAAATACGCTTTTATTACTACAGGGTTTTTTCTAACATCTTCAGGTTTTCCTTCGGCAATAATTTTTCCGTAATCCAATACAATGAGCCTTTCGCAAATACCCATAACTAAATGCATATCATGTTCAATGAGCAAAATGGTAACATCAAATTCTTTACGAATAAATGCTATAAGTTTCATAAGCTCATCGGTTTCTTGCGGATTCATACCTGCTGCAGGCTCATCAAGAAGAAGCAAAGAAGGTCGAGCTGCCAATGCGCGCACTATTTCAAGTTTTCTCTGTTCTCCATAAGGAAGATTTTTAGCAAGCTCATGTTTTTTTGAATCAATCTTAAATATAGATAAAAGTTGTTCCGTCTTGTCGCACATCATTATTTCGTCACGGAAAAACTTAGGCGTTCTAAACAGTACGTCAAGAGGATTAACCCTTCTGTGTGCATGAAGCGCAACACGTACATTATCTTCTACCGTCATATTATTGAATAATCGTATGTTTTGAAATGTTCTGGCTACTCCCAACTTATTCAGCTGAGAAGGCTGTTTTTTTCCTGCTTGATGAATGCGCCCTTTTTTATCCCAAAAAAATATATCTCCTTCAGTAGGGGTATAAATTCCTGAAAGCATATTAAAAACAGTCGTTTTTCCCGCTCCGTTTGGACCAATTAAACCAACAAGCTCTCCTTTATAAACTTCACAGGAAAAATTACTAACCGCCTTAAGACCGCCGAAAACTATTGATATATTATTTGCTTGGAGAATAAGATTAGCGTTCATCATTTTCTCCTTTTGAAGGAGCTAGGGCCTTGCTTTTCAAAGAAGCGTTTTTTATAAGCTTTTTAACAAATGTAATACATATTTTCCAATTTTTTACAAATGAAAACTCTTTCATACCAAGCAAGCCTTGCGGTCTAAACAGCATTACAAGGATGAGGATTAAAGGATATATTAGCAATCTGTAATCTCTCAAAAATCGAAGAAACTCTTGTAAATAAGTCAAAACAAATGCGGCTAGTATGGAACCGGTTATAGAACCCATTCCTCCTAAAACGACAAATATCAAATATTCAATGCTACGGTTAAAAGAAGCCATTTCTGGTTTAATAAAACCAATAAAGGGCGCATACAAGGCACCGCCAATGCCAGCAACAAACGAAGCTATAATAAAACCCGTCATTTTATACTTAAAAATACCTATTCCGTTTGAATTAGCTGCTATTTCATCTTCTCTAACCGATAATATAGCCCTTCCATAGGTAGAGCGTATAAAATTTTGTAATAGCACAATTATTAGTATAAGCGATACTATTATTACAAAATACGCTACATCAGCATTAAGAGAGAGGTACACAGCAGCACTGTCGGTAAAACGTTTACCATTAGCTCCTCCGGTTAAGCTCTTAAAATTCACCAAAACCACTCGTATAATTTCACCAAAACCAAGCGTTACAATGGCAAGATAATCTCCGGTTAGTTTTAAAGTTGGAAAACCTATAAGAAATCCTGCAAAAGAAGTTATAATACCGGCACCAACAATACTGACCGCCAAAGGTAGTCCCAGATTTTCTGTTAACAATATACAAGTGTAAGCACCAATCGCCATAAAACCAGCCTGTCCCAAAGAAAGCTGACCGGTAATTCCGCAAATAATATTTACACTGATGGCAAGAATAGCGTTTATTCCGGCAAGCGTTATTACTTGTGCTATGTACGCATCAATTATTCCGAACCTAATCCCAAAAAAAGGAAGAAATATTGCTAAAAGAGCAAAACAAAGAGGAATTAACATATTTTTATACATATTGCCAAATTTTTGCATACTCATCATATTTACACCTTTTCTCTTTCTTTTTTGCCCATTAAGCCGGTAGGTTTAACTAAAAGAATAATAATGAGAATACTGAACGATATTGCATCGGCAAACTGAGAAGATAAAAAACCTTTTGTCATAGTTTCCGCAATGCCCAGTATATAGCCGCCAATCATTGCACCGGGAATAGAACCTATTCCGCCCAATACGGCAGCTACGAAAGCTTTTAATCCGGGCATTGTACCCATTGTCGGATTTATTTGCGGATACGCCGTTGCATATAAGACACCGCCAACACCGGCAAGAACTGCACCTAATGCAAAGGTAAAAGCAATGGTTTTATTTACCGATATTCCCATAAGACTTGCAGCCTTCATATCCCATGAAACGGCGCGCAATGCCTTTCCTATTTTTGTAAAATGTATGATATAGGTCAGTAAAATCATTAATAGTGCAGATAGTATTATGACAATAAGCTGAATATTTGAAATTGAAAAGCTTCCAATTTCCACCATAATAGTCGGTAGTGTTACATACTGTCTTGGATTTGGTCCAATAAAAGGCAATACGCGTGCACCGTTTTGCAAAATAAGCGAAACTGCAATGGCTGTAATAAGCGAGTTTAATCTGGGTGCAGTTCTTAAAGGTTTATATGCCAAACGTTCTATAAGTACCGCAAAAAGAGCACAAACAAACATCGCAAAAAAAATAGCCAAAACGAATACAAGCGGAGTAGCACCAAATTGACGCAAAACAAAATAGCCGGCATAGGCCCCTACCATCAAAAGATCTCCATGGGCAAAGTTTATAAGCTTAACAATGCCGTAAACCATAGTGTAACCAAGAGCAATCAATGCATAAATACTCCCAAGCGATACACCATTTACAATTTGCTGAACAATCATTGACGTGCTTTCCACAAGACCTCCTAGTATGACTATATTTTACCTCGCTTTTGCTTTAAGGTAAATACTTACTACGCAAGTATCTCTCACCTATACCGCGCATAAAAAAACCGGCCAAAACTTAGCATTATGCTTGTTTTTGTTGTATAATCGTCTTATATTTCGTATAATAAAACCGAATTTTGGGGGTAGCATGCTCACACAAGCACAACAGAGAAAAGCGGCAAAAGAGTTTGCTAAAAAATGGGAAAATATCGGATACGAAAAAGGTGATTCGGCTCGGTTTTGGTTGTCGCTTTTGAATGAAGTGTTCGGTGTGGAAAAATCCGGCGACTTTATTCGCTTTGAAGATAAAGTTGTGCTTGATAATACGAGCTTTATCGATGGATATATTCCGTCGACGCATGTGCTAATTGAGCAAAAATCAATCGATAAGGACTTACGAAAACCATTTAAGCAGTCGGACGGTTCGTTACTTTCGCCGTTTCAGCAAGCAAAGCGTTACTCGATTGAATTGCCATATTCGGATAGACCGCGATGGATTGTGTTATCGAACTTTAAAGAGTTTCATATTTTTGATATGGAAAAACCTCGCGGCGAACCAGAGGTTGTCTACTTAAAAGATTTAGAAGACGATTATTATCGATTACAATTTCTTGTCGACGAAGAAGATCATTACATAAAAAAAGCTACAGAAGTTTCAATTCAAGCCGGTGAACTCGTTGGTATGTTATACGATGCGCTGCTCGAACAATACAAAAACCCAAACGACGAGGAGACGCTGAAAAACCTCAATGTGCTATGTGTGCGTTTAGTCTTTTGTTTTTATGCCGAAGATGCAGGGCTGTTCGGTCGGCGCAATATGTTTCACGACTACATGGCAAAACATAAACAGTCAAACGATGGTTTTCGTGAAGCACTTTCAAAACTATTTATGATTTTGGACCAAGACGAACACGAGCGAGACCCGTATTTGTCGGAAGATTTGTTAGCTTTCCCGTATGTGAACGGCGGATTGTTTGAAAAAAAAGAGCTTATTATTCCGCGATTTAACGAAAAAATTATCGACATTATTTTAGAAAAAGCATCTGCAAGTTTTGACTGGTCAAACATCAGCCCAACGATTTTTGGCGGTGTGTTTGAATCGACGCTGAATCCCGAAACGAGACGATCGGGCGGAATGCATTATACGTCGATCGAAAATATTCACAAGGTAATTGACCCCTTGTTTATGAATGAACTTCGCGAAGAATTTAAAGAAATACAAATGCTAAAGACTGTCGTAAGAAAAAAAGAACGCTTGGAAGAATTGCAAAATAAAATGGCATCGCTCAAATTTCTCGACCCTGCGGCGGGGAGCGGAAACTTTTTAACGGAAACGTATATTTCACTTCGCAAATTGGAAAATGACATTCTAAAAGAATTGTATGACAGTCAGATTATGATGGGCGAGTTACATAACCCGATTAAAGTGTCTATCAATCAGTTTTACGGAATAGAAATTAACGACTTTGCCGTATCTGTTGCACGCACTGCGCTATGGATTGCCGAGTCTCAAATGATGAAGAAGACGGAAAACATCGTCAACATTGATCTTGACTTCTTGCCATTAAAAACGTACCCGAACATTGTCGAGGACAATGCGTTGCGCATGAATTGGGAAGACGTTGTCCAAAAGCACGAGCTGAATTACATTATGGGCAATCCGCCGTTTGTGGGATACTCGTTGCAAGATGCGGAACAAAAAGAAGATATAAAAAATGTGTTCCGCGACAAAAACGGAAAGCCGTATAAAAATGCAGGCAAGATCGATTACGTTGCCGGTTGGTATTATAAAGCGTGTCAATATATGCAGGGCACAAACATTAAGGCAGCATTAGTTTCGACCAACTCGATAACGCAGGGTGAGCAGGTAGCTTTTATATGGCAACTGCTTTTAGAACTGTTCGATGTGCGGATACATTTTGCGTATCAAAGTTTTGTGTGGGACAGTGAAGCGAGCGACAAAGCGCAAGTGCATGTTGTCGTTATCGGTTTTTCGTCGGGCTTTGAACAGGACATAAAATATTTGTTTGACTCAGGCTCTGTCAAAAAAGTAGAACGCATTAATCCTTATTTAATAGAAGCTCCTGATGTTTTAATTGAAAGCAGACGCAAATCTATTTGTGATGTTCCGGCGATGATTTATGGTAACAAGCCGACAGATGGGGGATTTTTATTTTTAACTCCGGATGAGCGAGAACAATTTTTATTGAAAGAACCTAAAGTGAAAAAATTCATAAAACAAATATACGGGGCAGAAGAATTTATCAATAATAAAAAACGTTATTGTTTGTGGCTTGTCGATGCGACGCCGAGTGAATTACGCAGTATGCCTCTCGTGTTGGAACGGGTGTCACAGGTTCGCGATTTCAGATTAAAGAGTACCAAAGAAGCAACAAGAAAAAGTGCGGAAACTCCAGCACTGTTTCAAGAAATAAGACAACCTAAAAAAGACTATATAATAATTCCTCGGGTTTCTTCTGAAAATCGAAAATATATTCCAATAGGATTTGTCTCGTCAGAAATCATTGTGAATGATGCTGTGCAAATAATTCCCGATGCCGACTTGTATCATTTTGGAATTTTAACGTCGAATGTGCACATGGCGTGGATGAGGGTTGTCGCAGGTCGTTTAAAAAGTGATTATCGCTATTCTGCTAACATTGTCTACAATAATTTTCCGTGGGCGTCTCCGTCGGAATCTCAAAAAGCAAAAATTGAAACGACCGCACAAAACATACTCGATGCCCGTGCCTTGTATCCTGATTCCAGTTTGGCAGATTTATATGACGAACTCACCATGCCACCGGAATTGCGCAAAGCTCACCAAGAAAATGACAAAGCGGTTATGGATGCGTATGGATTTGAGTGGCGGAATATGACGGAATCTGAATGCGTAGCTAGTCTTTTTAAAATATACGCATCATCTGCGTTGTCGCTTCACCAAAAATAATCCTCAACGTACAGAAAGTACGCCTGCGGTTATTTTTGTCTTGCTCCTAGCATCTAATACGTCTATTTTAAAAAGAAGTATTTAAGGCAGGAGTATTTTTGTGCATTTGCGACATGGATGTCGCTGAAAACAGTTATGCTAGTTTTGACAAAGTCAAAACTAGATAGTTTATTTTCGCATGGACGCGAAAATAAACGTACAATGCTCAACGTACATAGAGTACGCCTGCGCTTTTTTCAGTTACTAAGCATGAGAGAATGTTACTTGACATTTATTGTAATTACAATATAATTACAATAAAGGGGGTGATTATATGTTAGTACCTGTTGTACCAATAGGAAATTCCAAAGGGATTCGATTACCAAAAGCAATAATCGAACAATTAAACATTTCAGATGAATTAGCCTTGGAAGTCAAAAATCAACAAATCATCCTTAAACCTGTTCAGTCCAAAACAAGAAAAGGATGGATTCAAGCGTTCCAACAAATGTCTCAAGATATACATGATGAACTTTTGATGGATGACGCCGTAGAAAATGAGGCATTTGAATGGGAATGGTAATTGATCAATATGAAATTTATTTAGTAGCTCTTGATCCCACACAAGGAAGTGAAATTCAAAAAACACGACCTTGTTTGGTAATATCACCCAATGAAATGAATCATTTTATCAATACAATAATAATCGCACCAATGACTACAAAGTCACATAATTATCCAACAAGAATAGAAATAAATTTTGAAAATAAAAATGGCTGGATAGTATTAGACCAAATAAGAACAATCGATAAAATTCGATTAATAAAAAAAATGGGAAAAATAGACAAGAAAACAATACTAAAAGTAAAAAATACGTTAAGGGAAATGTTAGTTGAATAGTGTATTTTGCATGTAAAAGAAATTATCAATACCGCGCATAAAAAAACCGGTCAAAACTTAGCATTATGCTTGTTTTTGACCGGTTTAGTTTTTTTTAGCTATAAAAAATTAGGGATTAACTGTTGCCCTGTATACAGGTGTCAGTTTGCCGTCTTCTTTTACAATTTCCATCATTACAGCCGATTTTACAGGATTTCGTTTTGCATCAAAAGTAAGTTGTCCTGTTACATAAGAGCCATTTGTTTTTTCAACAGCATCGCGAACTGCAGAAGATTCGCTAGAACCTGCTCTTATAATGGCATCTTTAATAATATACATACTGTCGTATCCTAGTGCCGCAAAAGAAACAGGTGTTGAATTATACTTAGTTTTATACGATTTAACGAATGAAACAACTTTAGCATCTACAGAATCGGCAGCGTAGTGATCGGAATAAAATCCATTAAGAATTTCATCTCCTGCATTATCTGTAATTCCACCCCAGCCGTCAGCTCCAACTATAGCAGTATTCACTCCTTGTGCGCGAAGCTGTTTTGCAATCAATGCAACTGTTGCATAATAATCCGGAAGATACACTACATCAGGATTTGCATTTTTAATCTTTGTAATTTGAGCATTAAAATCCATATCATTAGCTGCATAAGATTCTTCTGCAACCATTGAACCGCCGGCATTTACAAAAGATTTTTTAAAGTTTTCATAAAGGCCTACAGAATAATCATTTGTAATATCATACAAAACAGCTGCTTTTTTTGCTTTTAAGGTTTCTGCAGAAAATTTACCGCCAACCGTTCCTTGAAAAGGATCTATAAAGCAGGTACGGAAAACAAAATTACCTGCATCGGTAATTGTTTCCATTGTTGCAGCAGGTGCAATTAAAAGCACTTTTTGATTTTGTGCCAATGTTGTAATTGCAGCTGTACATCCGGAAGTCAATGACCCAATAATCATAGTTACCTTATCTTTTGTGGTCAATTTCTTAAAAGCATTAACGGTTTTTTCGGGGTTTCCTTCATCATCTTCAGAAATTAAAACTACTTTTTTGCCATTTATTCCACCGGCAGCGTTAATTTCTTCTATAGCAAGCTCAATGCCGTTTTTAGCTTCAATACCGTAAACAGCAACGGGACCGGAAAGAGGGAAAATACCTCCAATTTTAATTGAACCTGAATCTTTTTTAGCACAACCTGTGAAAATAACCAGCGCAAATGATAAAACTCCAATTAATTTGATTACTTTTTTCATTTTTTCCTTCCTCTCTTTGAAAAAAATATATGTTTTAATATATATATTTTTTTGCCTATTTGTCTATCCCTATAAAAAAGCAATTGCTTCAAAACTGAATTGCAGCCGTAAAAATTCAATGCATCGTTAGAGGTTTTTTTTGTACGCTGTAAAATTGCACGAATAAACACCTTTTTTGCTATCTACATTTGTAATTGTCAGCACGATTATAACAGCATAAGTTCTTGTATTATCTGATTTAATCTCTGGAATAATTGTAGCTATATAAGTTTCACCTTTTTTCAAACTATGTTTGTTAAGTGCTTGATGTAAAAGCCAATTTTCTTCTTTTGATAATTCTTTTATTTCAAGCATCGCCTTGCTGTTTTTAGCAGAAAAGTTAAACATTTCGGATTTTATTTTATTAATATCATCTTTAGATAAATTTTCTCCGGCTTTAGAAGCAGACGCACGTCCTTTATAACCTAACTTTGCATTTGAATAAATATTTTCTTCTTGATTTTTTTCTATTTCCTTTTTATTTTCCAA
>JAAYQG010000044.1 GCA_012519415.1 Treponema sp.
GTAAGTGTTTCTTATGTTTGTCTTTCGTTTGCTCAAATGTATCAGGCTGCTTTTAAGAGCATTGAACGAGTAAAGATTGTAACTATTTGTTCAACGGCTACATTGTTTTTGAATATTGGTTTGAATGCTGTTTTTATTTTTGGTCTTTTCGGCGTGCCAAAAATGGGCGTTATTGGGGTTGGAATTGCGACTTCAATCGCTAGATTTATGGAAATGGTTTTTTGTTTTATTTATGCTGCGTATCAGAAGGATGTGCGTTTTTCTATTACATGTATTTTTAAAAGAAACAAAATTCTTTTTAGAGATTTTTTCAAATATTCAATGCCAGCAGTCGGCAACGAACTTGTGTGGGGTGCAGCTTTTGCGATGTATTCTGTAATTATGGGACATCTTGGAGAAGATATTGTTGCAGCTAATTCTGTAGTAAGCACTGTAAGACAGCTTGCCACTGTTTTGTGCTTTGGCATGGCTTATGGTGGGGCTATTGTACTTGGCAAAGATATGGGTGCAGGCAGAATGGATGTTGCCGAGCGGAATGCTTCTCGTCTTGCTAGAGTTACAATTCTTTCAGGTGTTTTAGGTTGTGTTTTGATGCTTTGCTTGTATCCTATTTTGCCTTTTATTGCGGAATTAAATGAAACAGCAGCTCATTATAGAAATGTTTTGTTGTTTATAAATGCTTATTCTATAATCGGTGCAGCTGCCAATACCGTTTTAATTTGCGGCATTTTCCGTGCTGGCGGAGATTCAAAGTTCGGCTTCATTGCTGATACAATTTTTATGTGGTTTATTTCTGTTCCGCTTGGTTTGCTATCAGCTTTTGTATTTAAGCTTCCGCCTTTGTGGGTTTATTTTGTGCTTTACCTTGATGAATTTATAAAACTTCCGATCGTAATTCGCCATTATTTTAAAAAAGGCTGGCTTAAAAACATTACAAGAGAAGTTTCTCCTAATATGGAATTGAGCTTGCCGAATTAATGGAACCCCGCAAAGTGCAGGTTTTGTTCAAAGTCTGAAGACAATGCACATAATCAAACTGTTGCACAAGTTAGGTTTCGCAGAACAATTCCAAATTCGTAGCTCAATTCCATGCTAGCCAGAAACCGTTAGGCTATATATCCTTCAAGTCTAACTCTTTGTTTGTACTGTCTCATACGCATGAATGCGCTTTTTTCAATTTGGCGTACTCGTTCTTTTGTAATATTCATAAGTTTGCCCACAGACTGCAAAGAAAGTTTTTCTTTGTTGTTAAAACCAAAACGATAACGCAAGATTTCAGCTTCTCTTTTTGGCAATGTTTCTAATGTTTTATGCACATCACGCTTTAGGTTTTCCTGAATTGCTTGTTCTTCCAAAGAAATCTGTCTTTCATCTATTATTGCATCGCCGACAGTTCGGACAGAATCATCTTGTGTCGAAGTTTTGCTTGAAATCGGTGCATCGAATGAAACAAATTCATTTGAAATAATCATAATTTCTCGTACATGCTCTTTTGACATACCGATAGTTGAAGCAATTTTTTCAATTTCTTCTTCCGTTGTCATCTGTTTTGTAAATTCTGAACGAACGCTTTCAATTTCACGCATTTCTTGAATCTTATTTGCAGGAAGGCGAATCGGTCTACCTTTTTCTTCTATTGCTTTCAATATTGAACGGCGAATCCACCATACTGCATAAGGCAAAAATCTAAAACCTTTTTCAGGGTTGAAATGATCTACCGCTTCAATAAGCCCTAAATTGCCTTCACTTATTAAATCTTCAATATCCAAACCAAGATTTTGATATTGTTTTGCCAATTTTATGACAAATTTCAGATTTGAAGTTACAAGTTTGTCTTTGGCGGCTTTATTTCCGTTTTTAGCTTTTACAGCAAGTTTTATTTCTTCTTCTTTAGTTAAAAGTGGAATACGACTTATTTCTGAAAAGTATGAACTCATTACGCTATCGCTGTTTGTGTATTGTTTGTCAAGCATATGTTACCTCCGAAGATTACATCTTTATATGTAGTTGTTTACATTTAATATCCTGCAAAAAACGTGCCAAGTTTGTTTGAAAGTTAAAGAAAATTGTAATATTTGTAAGTTCTTGTAATAAAATTAATTATAAAAAAATCTTACAGTATGTGAGTTTGTAATTTTATCTAATTGAGTCAAAATGAAACATCGTGTTTTGTAGGACTTAGAATTGTGTTATTTTAACACACTATTGTAAAAATAAATTATTATGGATTTAAAACGAATTGTAAAATAATCAAAAATAAACAAATAAAAATACAAAAAAATAAAAATTTTTATAAATATAAAAGTGTAAAAGTTTTGGAGGTGCAATTAATGAAAAAAAACTATGCCTATTTTATTGCTGTATATATCTTTTTGAATTTTTGTTCATGTTCCGGCACACCGAGAAGTGTCAGTGTATTAACTGGTGATTTTGATACGCCTGTTTTAGAATCAGTATCTTGCACAAGCAGTCGCAGCGTACAGCTTTTGTTTTCGGAAGCAGTTACAGGAAAATTTGTTGAAGTTGGAAAAGCAGAAAATATTCAAATAGAAACAGCACTTGTTTGCTCTTTGTCTGAAAAAATTGATGCACAATATATTCAAAAAAGCTCAAATGTTCTTGAAGTTAGGTTTTTAGATGCAACGGAAACAGGAAATTCTTATATTGTTAGAGGAACTGTAATTGATTCTAATAATAATACGCTGACTTTTGCATATATTTTTATCGGATATAACGATAATGTTCCGGATGTTATTCTTAGTGAAGTTCAATCAAGATATTCTAATCCTAAAGTTGAATTTGTAGAAATTTATGTTAGAACAAATGGAAATCTTTCCGGCGTATGTATTTATTCTGCAAAAGATGGCGCAAATGGAAGATACGAGTTTCCACCGATAGAGGTTGAAGCTGGCGAATTTGTAGTTGTTCACTTTAGAAATATTGAAGCTGATATTGCCAACGAAACCGGTAACGACCTAAATCTTTCAGGAGGAACATATTCAAGTTCTGCAAGAGATTTATGGGTTGAAAATAAAAGTGCAAGAATTGGAGATAAAACAGATGTTATTCTGCTTGAAAAAACAGCAGACGGTGTTGTTTTAGATGCAGTAGCTTTTGCAGAATCTACGCTTGAAGACTGGCCGAAAGATACTTTTGTGCAAGCATTAAATAGGGCTGTAAAAGACGGTGCTTGGAACAGCATTTCAATAAAAGATGCTGCAGTAGGCGATAAACTTTCTGCGACACGTACAATATCTCGAAAAGGCAATTTAGACGGTGTGATTGTATTTTCAAGAGACTCTTGGTCTGTAACATCTATAAATTCAGCATCTCCGGGCAAGCCGAATTCGGACTGAAAATATCATAAAGCGGGTTTTATGAATATTACATGATAGCGGCAAGTTTGTTCTTTTTATAGTTTGTATTAATATTTTAGATTCAATTTGGGCGGAAGCGGAACAAAACCTTTGTTCGATTTTATTTTTGCAACAAAATCTTGTACAGTTTCGAGTTTTTCATCAAACGCAACACCGCTAAGATAATGAATATTTGTTACATCATGTATGTCTGAACCCCCTATTCCAGGCAGGTTATGTTTTGCGGCATATTCAACTGCTTTGTTGTTTTCTTCTTTATTATTTGCGGCATTGTATACTTCAACAGCATGAACATCTTTCGGATGAAGATTAATTGATTTTATGTAGCTTCTTTCTCTGAATGGGTGGGCTTGAACTACAAGTCCGCCCTCATTGTCTATAAGATTAAAAAGTTCGGCATGAGAAAGCTCCATTATTTCAGGGTGGACAATAAGCCATTCTTTTGTTACGCCATAAATCAGATATTCGTCGCCGGAAAAATTGAATTCAAGGCCAAAAAAAACGGAAAAATCTAAAGATTCTGCCGCTGCTTTTGCATTTTCATATCCAAGACAAAAAGCTTCTATTTTGTCTTTCCAGCTAAGATTTTTGTTTATTGCGCAGTTTCCATTGAAGAAATGGTCTGTTATAAAAATGCCATCATATCCGAGTTTTTTATAAGCTTTTACAGATTCTGCGCCACTTGTTATAGCGCATGCACTAACTTCGGATGTATGTAAATGTGTTTCGTAAATGTATCTTTTCATAGAAGTATTTGTATTTTATAAAAAAATCATTTCATAAAAGGGATGCTATTTTTCACAGCCCTTTTAGTTTGATTTGTTTAATTTGCATCCCTTTTATGAATTAATTAAAATTGGAAGAAAAATATTTGCAAAACGCAAAAGTGCTCATGTTAAACTTCTTTTGGTTTGTTATCTTTATCACTTTTACTGTCTTTATCTTTCAAAAGCTTAACAGAAGAGCCTTCTTCTGTTTCAAGTTGTGTGCGTTTGCGGATTATTACTTCTCTTGCAGCATGGGCAGCTTCGATTTGTTCTGCAACAATAGAAGCATTTTCTTCAAAATTTGCAATTTGTTCTTTGATTTCTTCTGCATTTTTTTCCAGAGAAGCAATCTTTTTATCTGCATCTTTTAAGGCTGCGTTTAGTTGCAAAATATCAATGCGCCTGTTGATTGAAACAAGTTCAGTGCGTTCTTTCGAAATTGATTCAATTTCAGCTGCTCCAATTCCTTCACATTCAAGGATTTTCTCCCCGTATTTTGTACAATAGCGGCTGATATAAGAGCGTCCGGCAGTTCGGCATAGCTCATCTTGATTAATTTCGACTTGCGAAATTTCAGCATTTATTTGTGCTATTCGTTTTTTGCCCGAAAAATCTGAAGCTTCAAGTTGAATAAGAGATTGTTTTACAACATCCGTTTCATCTGAAATTTCGAGAAGTTGGTTTTTTATATCATTAATTTCTTTATTTATTTCAAGGCACGTTTTAAATGAATTTTGAATTTCCGGTGTGATAGAGCTACCTTTTAATGCATTTTTTCCTGCGTCGATAATAATTCTTGCGCCGGATATAAAAATTTGTTCTTTTTTGCGCTTTTGAAGAGCCGCAGAATTTTTTAATGATGAAAGTTTAAACTTTACAGAAATTTTCTGAAAAAAAGATGCTGTTTCAAGTGAATCTTCTATTTCTTTTGCTTTTTGGTTGTAACCGTCTTCAAGTGATTCAAGTCTTTCTGCTTCTACAAAGTGTGGTTTGAATTTTTCAGGTAAAGAATCAGTTCTGTTTTTATAAATCAAACTGCCAAATTCTAAAAGTTTTGTATTTATAAGTTCCTCTTTTGTGGATAAAGTAGCTTGAAGATCGTGTGATTTTGTTTCAAGATTTTTCTGTTGATTTACAAGGTCTTCTATTTCTGCAATATTTCGTAATAATTGTTGTTTTGTGCCTGCGGCTGCGGCATAGTCAACTGAAAGCTGCTGTTCAACCATTGGCGCAGAAGCTTGGAGCACTTGGCGACCCACAGAAATTTCAAGTTGGTCAATATGCGAAAGTAAAGATTTTTTCTTTGATTCTAAAGCTGATACTGTTTTTCCCTGTGTGTTCATGTTAACCCTCCAATACAAATATACGGTGTTTTTTTTCAGGTTGCAAGGGGGCACAGTGTATTTGGAATTGTTTTACAGATTTGGGAATTAAGCTTTGAAGTTTTAGATGTTTGTATTGATAATTCTTTGTTATAAATTCTGTAACTTGTTCGTAAAGTCAAAAGATTCCTTGACAACTCAAAGAATTCAAACTTATCATTTTAGTAATGGAAATTTACGAAAACTGTTATGTTTTTAGATTCCATAAAAAGAAACTGTCTTCTATTAGTAAAGTGTAGGAGTTTCAAATTAATTGTTTTATTGAAAAAAATTAATATGCAAGCTCAGAATGAAGTAATAGAAAATCCACAAACCGCAAGGATTGCTGTTTTTTAGTTTCTTGAAATCAAATTGTCAAGAGAGGTGTTTTATGGATTTTACTACAAAAAAGATACGAAATGTCGCTATCGCTGGTCATGGTCAAACAGGAAAAACTTCATTGTTTGAACAGCTGCTTTTTGTTGGTGGTGCAATTACAAAACCGGAATCTGTAGCTTCAGGCAAGACTGTAAGCGATTATACACCGGAAGAAATTGAAAATAAGATTTCTATTTACTCATCGCTTGCACACGTTATATGGAAAGATATTAACATAAATTTTTGGGATACTCCCGGTTCGTCTGACTTTATTGGAGAAGTTATATCTGCTTTTAGATCAAGCGAAATGGCACTTGTTTTAGTAGACGGTCGTGCTGGTGCGCAAATTGAAACAATCAAACTTTGGCGAGATCTTGACAGACGTTCAAAGCCTCGTATGGTTTTTATAAACCGTTGCGATGATGAACGAACTGACGTTGCCGCTGTTACAAAAGATATTCACGATAAATTTAATGTTCAAACTTGTCCTCTTACAATTCCAATGAAAAATGCTTCCGGTTTTTCTGGCGTTATTGATGTTTTAAAAGGAAAAGCTTACCTTTGTTCTTCAGATGGAACAGTTGAAAAGCAGATAGAAATTCCTGCTGAATTTAAAGATGCTTATGAAGATGCGCGCGGTGTTCTTGCCGGTGCTGCTGCAGAAGGCGATGATGATTTGCTTATCAAATTTATAGATGAAGGTGAATTAACTGCTGAAGAAATTACAAACGGTCTTAAAGTTGCTTTTGAAAATAATCGCATTGTTCCTATTTTCTGTGGCGTTGTTTTGCAAAATTCCGGATTAATTTCTGTTCTTGACTTTATTGCTGAAATTGCACCTTCTCCATTTGAAAGACTTGAAACAGCTAAAGATGCAGATGATGCAGATATAACAGTAAAAATTTCCGAAGATTCCCCGCTTGCTGCTCTTGTTGTAAAAACTTCAAGTGATCAGTTTTCAGGGCGGCTTTCGTATATAAAAATTATAACAGGAACTTTATCCGCAGATTCTGAAGTTTTTAATCTTTCAGAAGGACGTAAAGAAAAAATCGGTAAACTTTTCCGCTGTGTTGGAAAAAAACTTGAAGAAACTAAAGCTTTTGTAGCTGGTGATATAGGCATTGCTACAAAGCTTGGATTTACAAAAACCAGCGATACACTTGCAGCTTCGGCAGACACTTTGTCTTTTGTGCGATTAAGACATCCTGAACCTGTATATTCAATGGCTGTTTCTGCAAAAGATAAAAAAGATGAAGATAAAATGAACGAACTTCTTGTACGCTATGCGGAAGAAGATAGAACTTTGTCTTATAAGTACAATTCGGAAACAAAGCAAAATGTTATCTCCGGCATGGGAGATCTTCATATTTCTATTTTACTGAAAAAAGTTCAGAATCAAGCAAAGATAAGTATTCAGACAGATGTTCCGCGAATTGCTTATCGAGAAACAATTCAGCGAAAAGCGCAGGCTGAATATACTCATAAAAAGCAATCGGGCGGGCATGGTCAATATGGGCGTGTTGTGCTTGCTGTAGAAAGTTTGCCACGTGGAGAATATTTTAAGTTTACAAATGCTGTTTTTGGCGGTGCAATTTCAAAGAGTTATATCCCAGGTGTAGAAAAAGGCGTAAGGGAAGCTATGGAAAATGGTGTTTTGGCTGGCTATCCTGTTGTGGATGTTGCTGTTACAGTTCTTGATGGAAAAGAACACCCTGTCGATTCTTCTGAAATGGCTTTTAAGATTGCAGCAAGGAATGCTTTTAAAGACGCAATGCGTAACGCAGGCTCGATTTTGCTTGAGCCTATAATGAATATTACTGTTTTGGTTGAGTCTAAATATTTAGGCGATATAATGTCTGATATGTCTGTTAAGCGTGGGCGAATTTTAGGTCAAACTCCAATCGGTGGTGGTATAGAAGAAATTCGCGCACAAGTACCTCAAGCTGAACTGTTAAAATATGCAATAGATTTGCGTGCTTTAACAAGTGGTACCGGTAGCTTTGAAACATCATTTGATCATTATGACCCAATTTCTGGTAAGATTGCAGATGAAGTTATAAATGCAGCAAAAGAGTTTATTACAATAAAACAATCTGATGATTGATGAGTTTTAACCAAAACTCTATGCAGCGATATTCTGATTCGAATATTCTTTATTTTTTTTTATTTTCGCCGATAGTAAAGAGAATTCTTTTACAAAAAAACAATTTGTTTTTTTAATAAGAGAGGTTGAAAATTTACTATCCTATGATATAATGGGATAAACAAAACGGCTATGTTATAGTCTAAATCTTGTGGAGAAATGAAATGAAAAAAATATTACCCAAGGTACTTGCAGTTTTTTTGATTGTTGCGCTAGTTTCTTGTGCATCTAGCAAGAAATCATCTGCAAAAGAAGAACCACCTTTGAGTGTTACAACTCAAGATAAAACGAATGATTTGCCTGCTACAGATGCTCCTGTGGTAGAGCCGAAAGAAACTTCAGATGTTTCACCAACTTATATTGATTCAGGTATTGAAAAAATCGAAGAGCCAGGAATGATGGTTGTTGAAGAAACAGATGGTTTAAGTGATTCTTTGACAAGTGTTGATAGACCTGTTCAGTTGCATGAAGTTGAAAATAAAGATAATGTAGACGAAGAAAAAATCAATGCTGAAGTTGAAAAATGGTTGAAGGCTCATAGCTTGATTCTTAATAAAAATGCTAATTCTATTACTTCAAATGATTTAGGCATTATTCAAAAAGCAATCAGCGATTATGGCAACTTGAGTGCCGGTGCTAAAAACAAGTTGCAAAAAGAATATAATGATTTGCAGAACAAGCTTGCAAAGGCTAAATCTCTTGCTGAAGCAGAAGCTAAGAAAGCTGCCGATGCAAAAGCTAAAGCTGCTGCAGACGCAAAGGCAAAAGCAGATGCAGATGCTAAAAAAGCCGCTGAATCAAAAATTGATGCCGAAGTTGCAAAATGGAAGCAAGCTCATAGTGCAATTCTTAATAAAAATGCTAACTCTGTTACTACTAATGATTTATCTGCAATTCAAAAAGCAATCAGCGATTATGGCAACTTGAGTGCCGGTGCTAAAAACAAGTTGCAAAAAGAATATAAAGATTTGCAGAACAAACTTGCAAAAGCTAAAGCCGATGCAGAAGCAAAAGCTAAAGCTGATGCGGATGCAAAGGCAAAAGCCGATGCTGATAAAAAAGCAAAAGATGCCGGAAACACTCTTTCAGTTTCGGATAATGGCGATACTGCAAAAGTTGCAACAAACACACAACCTCGTGGTCATATTGTGCTTGATAATGCACAGTTCTATACTGTTAGACGTGGCGATCGTTTGATTTTGATTGCAAAACGTTTCTATGGTTCAGAAAAAGGCAATTACTTCCCGTTCATTATTGCTGGAACTGAAGAAAAGATAGAAGATCCGGATTTGATTGAAATCGGTCAGAAGTTGACTATTCCTGATTTGCAAGCTGCTGTTTCAACAGAAGAATCAAGAAATTATGTAAAACAGACTTTCTATGATGTTGCTGATAAATATGAAGCTAAAGGCAAGCCTGGAATGGCTTCTCAACTTAGAGCAATTGCTGCCGGTCTTTAATTTTGATGAACTTCTCTTGCTATGATGTGGCTAAGAGGAGTTCGTTATTTTAACGAAAAACTGTTCCTGTTTTACACATCGATTATGTACTGGAACAGAAATAAAAATTGTAGCTATAAATTGTTTTCTATAAAAATACTTTTTATGCTAAATTAGCATAATTTTTGAAAGGGGGTGTTCTTAAAAAGAGCACCCTTTTTTAATATAATTTGATGTAATCGTGGAGGATTTATGAGTACACCACACAACAATGCAAAAATAGGTGATATTGCAGAAGCAATTTTGTTGCCCGGAGATCCGCAGCGTGCAAAATTTATTGCAGAAACATATCTTGAGAATTGTATCTGCTATAATCAAGTGCGCGGAATGTTAGGTTTTACAGGAACTTATAAAGGCAAAAAAGTATCAGTTCAAGGAACCGGAATGGGACAACCTTCTCTTTCAATTTATGCGACTGAACTTTTCAAGTTTTATAATGTACAGAAAGCTATAAGAGTTGGAACATGCGGAGCTGTAAACAAAGATACGCCTGTAAGGAGCATTATTCTTGCAACGGCGGCATCAACAGATTCTGCCATAAATACGCAACGTTTTAAGGGAATGCATTTTGCAGCAGCGGCAGATTTTGAACTTTTGAAAAAAGCATATGATGTGGCTATTGAAAATAATGCTTTATTTAAAGTTGGAACAGTTGCTTCTTCAGACATATTTTACGATGAAGCACAAAACTGGAAATTATGGGCAGAATACGGTGCACTTGGAATTGAAATGGAAGCTGCCGAATTATATACATTAGCAGCTAAATTTGGCAGAAAAGCGTTGGCTATTTTAACTGTTTCAGATAATATTGTTACAGGAGAAGAAACAACAGCAGAAGAACGACAAAGTTCATTCAATACAATGATGAAAATCGCGCTTGAAACAGCCATTTCTGATTGTTAATTGAAATGTAGTAATTTACATTGTAGATTTATTGGAGAAA
>JAAYQG010000045.1 GCA_012519415.1 Treponema sp.
AGTAATGATTTCCACCATCAATAGTGATTACTGGTTCTGTAGACAATGTGTTTGAAACAGACACTGTCTGAGCAGATGCCATAGAAACTACAGCAAGAGCAAGCAAGATTGCAATAATCTTTTTCATTTACAACTCCTTTATTTGTTGTTATCAAGAATATAATGCAATTAGTTTTTATCGTGTTTAATAAAACTTAAATTATTTTATAAATGTTTTATAAATACACCCAAATTCTTGACTTTTATATTTTTTTTCACTTTTTTTTGTAACCTTTTGTATTTATTCCGCTTGACCTTACTGAAATTTTAGTTTGTTTTACGAAATGTGTACAGTGCCTGTTTTTCTAATGTTCATTAAATAAACATTTTCTTTACCTACAAACCGTTCCATAAATTTTACATAATCCGAAACTGCTTCTTTTGGCAATATTGTCATTATCGCTCCGGCAAAGCCGCCGCCATGAACACGGCAGACACCTTTTCCTATTTTTTTAATAAATTGCAAAGAAAGTGCAAGACACAAAGAAATTTTCTGCTCGTTAGGTTGGCTATCAACGTAACAATTTTGCAAAAACTCAAAAGAAGATCTTCCCGATTCATCAATCAGTTTAATAATCTCTTTTATATTCGCAGTTTCACTTTCGAGCAACTTCCCCATTTCTTCGACTCTTTGATTTTCATTATAAAAGTGATAAGCCCTTAACAAAGCTCTATCATTTTTCAAAAGCTTAATTAACTCAGGCGTCTTTTTTACAAGCTCTTCCAATGAAGTTTCACATAATAAATCATAGCCAAGCTTTTTTGCAACAGATTTCATTTCAAACGGAATTGAAGAATATTCACTGCTTAAATCTGCATGACCTTTTCCAGTATTTACTATTATAATAGAATAATTCAACTTGTCAAAATCAAGATTTATTTTTTCATATTTTACATCTCCGTTAAAATCAAGCTTTATAGCACCGCCGACAGAACATGCAACTTGATCCATCAAGCCGGACGCTTTGCACCAATATTCATTCTCTGCTTTTTGTCCTATCTTTGCACACTGAATTATATCAAGCGTATTTTCATTAAAAAAATAATTTATTACTGAACAAACGAGCATTTCAAACGAAGCGGAAGAACTTAAACCTGCACCGGCAATAACAGTCGATGATGTAAAAAGATTAAAACCGTTCACTTTATAACCTAAATCTTTTATCGATTTTACCATTCCTGCAACAAGAGAAAGGCTTCCGTGTCGCTTTGGCACTTTATCAATTTCGCTAATTTTGAATTTCACGACTTCATCGAAACGTTCACTTATTATTTGAATCGTATCATCTTGAGAAGGAAAAGCAGCTCCAATAGTATCAAGCGAAATGCTTCCGGCAATCACTTTTCCGCCATTGTGGTCTGTATGATTTCCAATTATTTCCGCTCGCCCCGGAGATGTAAAAAACTCCATCTGCTCTGAATTAAAAGCTTTCTTAAAATTTTCCGAAAGTTTCTTAAACCGAAAAACTGCTGAATCAGCATCTTCGTAAATTTTCTCCAATGCTTTTTTAGACGGCAACATAATATTTCTCCAACTATTCTTGATTCTTAGATTTAATTATATTTTATATTTTGAAAAAATCCACATTAAATATCCGCATTAATATAGTTGAATAGTTGACCACGATATTCCAGCAAACCGAAGTCGCTTGATTAAATCCAAACTTATAGCTCCAACCCAATGCGAAACAAGCCTTGTAATTTGCGCTTGCCGCAAACTACGGGTTTTGCTAGATTAATCCCAAACTTATAGCTCCAACCCAAACGCAAAACCCTCCTTCAACCTTGCGGTTTCCAACCATTCGGAAATGACAGTTTCTATATTTTTCAGCGCAACAGAACGAGTTTTCCCGTCTGCCATACATCCTGGCAATTCCGGCACCTCGGCAATATAACAGCCGTCGTCGTTGCTCCAGTAAATGATTATTTCGTAACGGTTCATTCTATTCCTCCAAGCTTATATTTCAAAATAATATTGCGTATCTGCCTGACCTGATACGGCTTTGCCTTGTTCCCATCAGGCTGTAAATTTATAATTTCCTCAACATCAGAAAGAACTGCTACAATTATTTTCCGAACCTGACTCACATCACACTCCGTTTTGTATTATATCATATTCTGATAATTTTAGCCCTGTGTTTATGCGGAAATTTCGCAGACTTAGCACCTTGAAAATATGCACATATTTCGCCAAGATTAAGCAAATGGAGATAGACAATGAGTGGAAAACAATTTTTCAACGGAATAAAATATATATCACTTTTTCCTAAGCAAGAAAAAATCGAGTTATCGCTTGAAAATTCTTTTGCAAAAACATGGAACGCTTTTAAGACAACCAGAACCAATATAAGCAAGGCAATCGATGAGTACAAACAAACAACCACAAAAATTGTAGAACCAACCCCACGAGATACACAATCTACTTGCTAACACGAACCCAAATTTGTAGATTAACCCCAAATTCGTAGCTCCAATCCCACCCAAACGCCCAAGCTATCAAGCTTTTGCACCGCAAAATTTTATATTAATCCTGAAATACTACTAATCTTCCGGCAGAACCGAAGTCGCTTGATTAATCCCAAATTTATAGCTCCAGCCCAATGCGAAACAAGCCTTGTAATTTGCGCTTGCCGCAAACTACGGGTTTTGCTAGAATAAACCCCAAATTTTTCAGATTAATCCCACCCAAAAGCCCAAGCCTCAAGTTTTCGTTCACGAAAACTTGGCGTTTTGCCAATTTAAACCCAAATTCGTAGCACCAACCCCAACGCAAAACGCAAACTTGGCGTTTTGCTAGCTTAAACCCAAATTTTAGATTAATCCCCCCCCCTAAACGCCCAATCCACAAGTTTTTTGCGATGCAAAAAACTTGGCGTTTTGCTAACATAATCCCTAAATTTGTAGCACCAACCCAAACGCAAAACGCCTATTGCCAATGTTCATTACATCTGATATATTTCCTTTATGC
>JAAYQG010000046.1 GCA_012519415.1 Treponema sp.
AACCTCCAATAAAAACTCGATGAGGAAGTATCAACTTCCGAATTGAGTTTTTACTGTGCTTCCGTAAGGCAGTGAGGAAGCACAGTTAATACTCAAGTTTGCGTTGCAAACTTGGGAACGCAAACTTTGACGCCATTTCCGGCAAAGTTTTCGTTCGAACCTCCAATAAAAACTCGATGAGGAAGTATCAACTTCCGAATTGAGTTTTTACTGTGCTTCCGTAACGCGGTGAGGAAGCACAGTAAATACCCAAGTTTGCAACGCAAACTTGGCGAATAAAAACTCAACGAAAAAGTTTCTATCTTTTAACGTTGATTCATGTTTATAAAGCATATCTTTATCGTTTCGATTTATGCGGAATTACGTAAGGTTATCAGTTTTACCGAATTTGCTAAAAAAACCGACGATGAATTACAGATGAATCCATTTTTGATAAATCAGCTATTCCTGTTCTTGACATTATGCCAGCGAGCTCTTGATTCATCTGAATTATTCTCTCTGCAACGGAATTACTTCCTTGTTTTAAAAGCGGCATTAAATGCCGACCTACAGAAACTGCAACTGCACCTAATGCAAGGCATTTGTATGCGTCCATTCCGCTTTCAATTCCGCAATCAACAAAAATTGGAATTTCTCCTGCAACAGCATTTAATATTTCACCAATAACAAAAAGAGGCGGAACAGCGTAGTTTACCATTCCATGATGATGCGATATTACTATTCCAGCCGCACCAGCTTTTAAGCATTTTTCCGCATCTTTGGGGCTAAGAACACCTTTTACGATAAAAGGAATTTTTGATGCTTGGACAAAATCTTGTAATTCTTCCGTTGTTTTTGCTTTCATTTCAAGGCCTAAAACATTATCATAACCGCCTTTACCGTCAAAAGAATGGTCAGTATCCATTCCAAGTGCAAAGCAGCCCGCACGAACAGCATGTTCAATTTTCTTGAAAACATCTGAATTGTTTTTGTGCGGCTTAATTATTTTTATAGTTTTTGCACCTGTTGAAATTATTTTTTCCAGTTCTGAATCATCTCCCATTCCAACCCAATGAACAGCATTTGCTTTTTTTGCTGCTTCTGCGTACAAAATCATTCCGTTTGGAGCTGTATTTCCCAAATGGGAAAGTGCAGCTGTCATAATCGGAGTGCTGAAAGTTTCTCCGTAAAGTTCAAATTTTGTTGACGGCAAAACAGAATCAAGATACCGCGTTTCAAGCAAAAGTGAATCGAAAAAATCACGTGTAATTTTATCTGAATTCGATGTGTAATTCATAATAACCTCCAATAAATAAAAAGTTTGCATTTATTCCCATGCGTATTTCATACTCCAATCTTTTCTAAGAGTATCCATGATGTTGCATAATTTTTTTGTTTTTTCCCATGTATGAATATGTGAGTCGGTTTTTCCTGCCAAAATACATTCTGTTGCATGAATAAGCTCATATTCATATCCGTTTATCATAAATGGAATATCAAGTTTTTTTGTGATTTTATTATTGTTGCCGGATTCACTTTTGTAAAGATGAAGTTTTGCATGTTCTGTCATAAAAAAATTTTTAACTGTAATAAAACCTTTTGTTCCAAAAATTATGGCGTCATGAGTGTCGCTTCCGGCAGGCATATCTGCCGCACTTTGAAAACTTGTAGTAACATTATTTTGAAAGGTGAGATTGATGCTGTTCCAAACGTCCACTCCGTTTAACATTCGTACAGCTGAGCTGTGGTTAATTATTGGCAAAAAATCATTTATCATCATTGCAAAGTAAATGTTATAAATTCCAAGATCAAGCAAAGCACCTCCTGCAAGTTCCGGTGCGTAAAGTCTATGTTTTGGGTCATAAGGAATTCTGTTGCAAAAGCGCGATTCAATATGCTTTAACTGTCCTATTTCGCCATTTTTAATTATTTTTATGATGTTTAAAATTGTGGGGTTAAATGCTGTCCACATTGCTTCCATAAAAAACAGGTTGTTCTTTTTTGCGGTAAATATCATATTTTGAAGCTGATTTACAGAACAGCCGGCAGGTTTTTCGCACAACACATGTTTGCCATTATTCAACGCTTGAATTGCAGAATCATGGTGAAATGCGTGTGGGTTCGCGATATAAACAGCATCTACATCTGAATCTTCAAACAGTTCTTCGTAGCTTCCGTAAGCTTTTTTAAAATTAAAGCGAGCTGCAAATTCTTTTGCTCTTTCGTTGCTACGACTTGCTACTGCATAAGTGCGGATTTGTTTACCGGTTTTCGATTTTGATATAGCACCTTGCATTGCAGTTGCCATGCTATTTGCAATTGTTCCCGGAGCTAAAATTGCCCAATTAACAAAGTTTTTCATAAGTAGATTATAATACATTTTTTAATCAATGCATCTTAAATTATGAATAAAATAAAGCGAACACTCTGTTATTTTTCTATCGCATCGGACGGATGCAGTTTATTTCACTAGCCAATCTATCAATTCCACACCTTCAGAAAATACAAAATACAAATCATGTTTGATTTTCATATTTTCCGGCAGTTTGAGTTTTATATTAGATTTCCCCTTTTTATTGAGTTTTGTTTCGCCTATTGTTATTCCATTGCCTCCAAAAGCATCAAGTTTAATTTTTATGCTTCCCTTTTTTGTCGGAACATAATTTATTTCAATCGAAGAAGCTCCTTTGCTAAAATCAACTCCTTTTATACAGATATAGGCATTATCTTTTATTGAAACGGCAGTTTGTTTATTAGAAATTGCAATGTTTCTGGTAACGGCAAATGTTGCTGCAGGAATTTTTTCATATGGATTGAATGTTCCAACTTGAGTAACACCCGCTTTTGTTATCTTTTGGATTGGCAAGCTTCCGTCATCATTAACGACAAAATCGTTTATAAACAGATTTCTGTAGCCGCCGTTTGCAAGACCGAAACTTTTTTCTAGAGTCTGGGTGTGATATGCGATGTAAAATTTATTTTTAAACTTAAAAATCCAGTGGTGATTATTGCTCCATATGCCAAAAATCGTGCCGGGATTTTCTAATGTATAGCCTTTGTATTCAAAAGGTCCAAGCGGGTTTTTTGAAGTCATGTAGCCAATTACAGCGATTGGCATTTTATTAGGATCTTTTGAATCTTTTCTGTCCTGCCAGTTTGTACAATATGTGTAATAGTAAGTATCTCCTATTTTATTTATTCCGGAATCTTCAAACAAAAACGGTGGATCAATCATAATAGGCTCGCTTTTTAGCCCAATCATATCGTCTGTTAAAGCTGCACAACGGGCATTTTTGGGGTGTTCGTATTTGTCCGGATCATGTCCGCCGCCAAAATAAATGTAGCCGTTATTATCATCATCTACAAAAACAGCAGGATCAAATAGCCAGTTTATATCTTTGCAATTTGGTGTGTTTCGAGAAATCAAAGCTTTCCCGATTGGATCTGTAAAAGGTCCAAGCGGAGAATCTGATGTGAGAACTCCAATTCCGTTTGCGCTATCTGCAAAATAAAGAAAAAATTTATCTTTCCCGTTAATTTTTTTGCAAGCAATTGCTGGTGCCCAAGAATTACTTGCCCATTTTGCATCGCCTTTGCCGCCGTTTTTTCCTGCAACATGAATCTCTCCGCAATCAGTCCAGTTTACTAAATCTTTTGTGCTAAAAACATTAAGCGAAGTGATTTTATTATAGCCGTTCGGTTCTTTTCCTTTTGTGTATTCAAGTTGCTGCATATCATTTGTAGAATAAACGTACAAAGTATCTCCATATTCCAAAACTGCAGGGTCAGCTCCGCATTTATGTGCCATAATTGGATTGTTTTCGTTTATCATTTTTACAGCTTTTTCTGCCATGAGTTTTTGCATATCCGAAAGGCTTGTAGCTTTTGCGAAGTTAAATCCGAACATTAGAAGGAATCCTCCCAAAAATATTTTTAGTCTTGTAGTTTTCATACTTTTCAGTGTATATGATAATCTGTGTTTAGTAAAACGTTAAAGCTCATAAATGAAAAATCTTGGAAACTTTTATAAAAATTTGTAGAATGTAAAACTATGGGAGTTGCAATCAAAACTTTGCCGAAGATAGCGCCAAAGTTTTTATTCGCCAAGTTTGCAACGCAAACTTGAGTTTTTATGGGAGTTTTTATGGGAGGGGAATGTTAAAACTTCTTTTTGCACCAATGGCTACGCTTTCGCATGAAGCTTTGCGGCGGACTATCGAGCATTATTCACCGAATGCTTGCGATGAATATTATACGGAAATGATTCAAGCTACAACTTTTATCGGTGGCGGTAAATTTGAGCAATTTTATGTCCGTTCAGGTCCTTGCCCTGAAAAAATTGTTTGGCAGCTAACTTGCGGTAAAGCTGAACCGATGGCAGAAGCTGCAAAAATTATTGGTGCGCTTGGCGGCATTGGAATTGATATTAATATGGGTTGTTGTGCTCCAGAAATTGTAAAACAAGGCGCTGGAATCAGCTGGATGCTTAAAGATAAATCTGAAACCGAACAAATGATTCGCATGGTTAAAAAAGCTATAAATAAAAATATGCGCCTTAGCGTAAAAATGCGTCTTGGTGATGAAAATTATAACATGAAAGATTTATGCAACTTTGTTGATATGCTCATTTTTGAGGGAACAACTCAAATTGTTTTGCATCCACGTACAAGAAAATCAAAATTTAGATACCAGCCGCATTGGCAAAACGCTGAATATCTTTTTGAATATGTAGAAAAAAAATATAACAATTCAGTTGAATGCTGCATAAATGGCGATATTGTTGATTTTCAGAGTTTGTGCAATGTTCGAAAAGCGGTGATAAAATCAAAAGGATTTATGATTGGGCGTGCGGCTGTGCAAAAACCTTGGATATTTGGCGTAATTGCCCAAAAACTAAAGGAAGAGAAAGATTCCGATTTCGTCCATTCTCAGAAAAAAGCTGAGAATATAGATAGTTTGGAACTTGTTTGTGAATTTTTAGATAATCTTACAGAATGCCAACCTGAAGAATTTTGGATTTCTCGTGCTAAGCGTTTTTTTGCTTATTTTTGCAAAAATTTTGAGTTTGGACATTATTTAGAAACGCAAATAAATAATGCAAAAGATTTAAATAAAATGAAAAAAGTTTTTGAATCATATTTTGAAAAAATGCCAAATGAGCGATTTTTATATCGTTGCTGAAAGATTCCATTTATAAGATTCTATTTGTTAAAAGCACAAGTGTCGTTAGGGGGATTGAATCCCCTGTGCAAATGAAGCTAAAATGCTTTCATGGATTTATTTGACCGGCAAAAAAGCAATTTACATCAGCCTTTAGCAGCACGAATGAGACCTCGCACATTAGATGAATTTATTGGGCAGGATTATATTGTCGGCAAAGGAAGACTTCTCAGACGTGCAATTATGGCTGATCAGCTTACTTCCGTTATTTTTTATGGTCCTCCCGGAACCGGAAAAACAACATTAGCTCGTGTTGTTGCAAATCATACTAAAAGCAATTTTCTCACTTTGAATGCGGTTCTTACAGGTGTACAAAATATTAGAGATTCAATAAAAGTTGCTGATGAACAATATAAACTTTATGGGCGCAGAACAATTTTATTTGTTGACGAAGTTCACCGATGGAACAAAAGCCAGCAAGATGCTCTTTTGCCTTGGGTTGAAAACGGCACGATAATTTTGATTGGTGCTACAACTGAAAATCCTTTTTTTGAAGTTAATAAGGCTCTTGTAAGCAGGAGTCGTGTTTTTCAGCTGAAGCCATTGACTAATCAAGATCTTATGAATGCGGCTATTGCTGCAATAAAAGATAAAGAACGTGGCTATGGGCGGTGGAATGTTCAGTTTGAAGATGGTGCACTTGAACATTTGGTAGAAACAGCAAATGGGGATGCCAGAAGCTTACTCAATGCGCTTGAACTTGCTGTTGAAACTACACCGAATGATTGGCAACCTGAAGCAGTGCCTTGCATTCCTGCTGAAAATTCTCTCATTTACATAACCAAAGAAATTGCGGAAGAAAGCATTCAGCGCAAAGTTGTTCTTTATGACCGCGATGGCGATTATCATTATGATGTTATAAGTGCTTTTATAAAAAGTATTCGCGGTAGCGACCCTGATGCTGCTCTTTATTGGCTTGCAAGAATGATGAGTGCAGGTGAAGATCCTCATTTTATTTTTAGAAGAATGCTTATTTCTGCATGCGAAGATATAGGTCTTGCAGATCCAAATGCTATTAGGATTGTAGAATCGTGTGCCGCAGCTTTTGATAGAATCGGCTTGCCTGAAGGTCAATATATGCTGACACAAGCTGCACTTTATTTATCAACTGCTCCCAAATCAAACAGTTCAATGGCATATTTTGATGCACATCGTGCTGTTCTTGCAGAAGCTACAGAAGTGCCGAATCATTTGCGTGATCCGAATCGCGATGGAGAAGGATTTGGGCATGGTGCTGGTTATCTTTATCCGCATGCTTATCGAGATCATTGGGTTGCTCAGCAATATTTGCCGGACAATCTTGACGGAAGAGTTTTCTATAATCCAACAGATCAAGGGTACGAAAAAACTATACGCACAGAAGTTCTTTCAAGACGTGAACTTCAAATTGCAACGCTTATTGAAGATTCTCAAGATGAATCTTGGCATACACCAACGCAAAAACATCAAGCTACAAAAACCGAAGAGAATTTAACATTTTCACCTGAAAATAAAAAGCTTAAACAGTGGCAAAAACGCACAGACGAGGGCAGGGCGGAAAGTCTTTTGGAGTTGAGAAACTGTCTTTTAGATTATGCAAGGCTTTTACGCCACAGCCGAACTGTTGTTCTTGGTGCTGATGATGGCTTGTTTATTTGGGAAGCATTGCGCCGAAGCCCTGAAGGCTTTACAGGCGGTTTATGTAAAACAGAAAAAGGTATGCAGATTTTATCTCAATATGCTTCAACTTTGCCCGAAATTGACCGCCCTGTAATTAAAACAAAATGGTCGGGTTTTGGAGATGTAACATTTGATTTTGTTCTTGCTAAAGATCCGTTTGTTTCAAAAGAAACTATGCAAAGTTTTTTATCGGAATGGAAAAATCGTATTATTGATGAGATTTCTTTGACAACGGAATTTAATGTTGAAAATAAAAAACTGCCGTCTTTTTCAAATAATTGTGTTTTATGTTTTTCGCAAAAAATCCTCCAAAAAACTGAACGTTTGGGAATTGCCGTTTTACGTTATTTTGAAAAGACTAATCAATATTTAGATGAAAATTTGAAAACAGCGATTGAATCTTTTAGTGCTGTTGAAGAATTATTTTTTACACAAAAAACTCATCAGCTTTTTTGTTGGAATGAAGAAACTATAGCACAAGAGGCGGTAAAACATAAATTCAAAGAAAAACATTTTTCTAAAACAATTGTTTCTAAGCGAATGATTTCCAAAGAAGACGTATCGCTTTGGTTTTCGGAAAATTCTGAATATGGGCGTTTTCTAAAAGAAAATATCGATTATTCAGTTTACGAAAAAGTTCACAACATTGTGGAATCTTTTGCAATAAAGCATCTTTCGATTGAATGGCATCAAACTGTTTCGTTTTTCAAACTTCAAAAAGAATAAAATATGCTGTTTTACAAATTTTTAAAAAATCTGCCGCAAAATACGATCAAATTTTACGGCAGAAAATCTCCAAAAAATTATGTTTTTGAGTTTTCAATTACGGTTTACATCTTGAACATGGTTTATAACCTTTTTTTAACGCTTCGCTTTCTTCTATTGGAGTTACATTTTTTGCCCTGCTTATAAGACCGCAATTTTCTGTGTGGAATTTTGTGCCCGAATTTGTAATGTATACAGTTTTAATTGTAGCTTGAGCACAAATAGTTGTTGCAATAATTATTACTAACAAAAATAGCACTGTTAGTTTTTTAGATTTATTTTTCATATAAACCTCGCTTAAAAAGATTTTCTAGAAAGTATATTTTAATGCAACGCATTAAGCACAAACCGGCATACTTTCTTTCTTTAATATTAATCTAAAAAAAATGGAAATTTTTGTACTTATTTTGTAACTTTGATGTAAAAAAACAGAAAAAAAATATTTGTTATGACTTGAAAAAAAATGTCTATTGGCATTATTATGTCTGCATATTTTGAATAATATGTAGATTAAAACATATTTATTAAGATTTGTTAGTTATAATTTGATACTTAAAATTAAAGAAATCCTTTAACATATATGATTTTAGAGTTTCTTCAAAAAGAGGTATTTTTATGAATTTTATTTTTTTAGGTCCACCTGGTGCAGGAAAAGGAACTTTAGCAAAACAGGTTGCACGGGTTTATAATATTCCTCACATTTCAACCGGCGATATTTTCCGTGAAAACATCAAAAATCAGACGGAACTTGGAAAAAAGGTTGATGAAATCATTAAATCAGGCGGTTTGGTAAGCGACGATATTACATGTGAACTTATAAAAGACCGACTTTCAAAGCCGGATACAAAAAATGGATATATACTGGACGGTTTTCCTCGCACAATACCGCAGGCAGAAGCACTTGAATCTTTTGCAAAAATTGATGTCGCTGTCAATTTTGATATTTCAGACGAAGCTGTTGTCGAAAGACTTGGGGGACGTGTTTGTTGCAAAGATTGCGGTCAGATGTTTCATATAAAGTTTAGTCCGCCAAAACAAACAGGCAAATGCGATAAATGCGGTGGCGAATTGTATACACGAGATGACGATAAAGCTGAATCAATTCAAAATCGACTCGCCATATATAGAAAATCAACTGCACCGCTTATTGATTTTTATAAAAACAAAGGCAATCTTGTTGATGTTGATGCGCGCCCATCGCCGGAATTAATTCTGGCTGAATTTGAAAGGGCGTTTCGCAATTGGGTTTAATCTAAAATTTAGGATTTATGTTAGCAAAACGCCGAAGTTTGC
>JAAYQG010000007.1 GCA_012519415.1 Treponema sp.
ATCTGTTTTGTTTCTGCCAACGCCAAGTGAACAGCCTGCAATACCTGTTTTGTATGCTTCTATATAAAGAAATCCGTCTTGTTCTGCAAATATTTCTGTTTTGTATTTGCTTCTTCTGTTGTTTAGTTCTTTTTGAAGCTGAGCTGCATTTCCGCCTTGAGCTTCGACATTTTTGTAGAAAAGCTCCAAAGCTTTTCCGCTTTCAAGAGCATTTTTACAGAGCAATTTACCTTCTTCAATTGTTTTTGCTTTTTCTCCAAGCACGCACATCCATGCGCCAAAAGTGTTTGTAAGTTCCATTACATCCGCTGGACCTTTTCCTTTAAGACATTCAACTGTTTCTTCAATTTCAAGAAAATTACCGATTTTACGTCCGAGTGGAGTATTCATGTTAGTCAAAATTGCTGTTGATTTTTTGCCCATTGATTTTAGAGTGTTGACCATGCTTATAGCGAGCTGTTCCGCTGCTTCTTCGGTTTTCATAAATGCACCGGAACCATATTTTACATCAAGAACAAAAGAATCAGAGCCTTCAGCTACTTTTTTAGAAAGAATGCTTGCAGTAATTAACGGAATTGATTCAACTGTTCCTGTTACATCACGAAGTGCATAAAGAAGTCTGTCTGCCGGGACAATTTCTTTCGTTTGTCCTATCATTGCAAAACCGCATTCATTTAATATTTTTTTGAACTTTTCTTGATTAAGTGAAACATTAAATCCTTCGATTGATTCGAGTTTGTCGAGAGTTCCGCCAGTATGTCCAAGTGCACGTCCGCTCATCATTGGAACTTTTATACCACAAGCGGCAACAAGTGGTGCAAGTGGTAGTGATATTTTATCTCCAACTCCGCCGGTAGAGTGTTTGTCTACAAAAGGACCTTGAATGTCGGAAAGATTAAATGTTATTCCTGAATGAAGCATTATATCGGTCAAAATGCCTGTTTCTTGAAAAGTCATGCCGTTAAAATATATAGCCATGAGCCATGAAGAAATCTGATAATCGGGAATTTTACCGTTAACATAACCATTAATTAAAAATGAAATTTCTTCTCGATTGAGTTCTTCACCTTTGGGATTTAAAAGATTTCCTCTTTTTTTTGTAATTATATCTACAGCTCTCATATCAACTTCTCCTATTGGGTTAAAATTCGAAAATCTATTTGAATATTATATTTGCCGTTTCAAGAGTTTTTAATTTGCAGCTTGTTGTGTTATTTGTGCGTTCAAGTAAGAAACCTTGAAGACTATTGAATGTTTCTAAACTTATTTTAAGCGAGCGTACTTCTTTTGGTGTTGCATTTTCAATTGCTTGAAGATAAAAAACTCCTTCAATAGGAATTGGATTCATTATTGGAATATCAGTTCCAAATTTGCAACAATCAGGACATAAAAAACCGCCACCGCTTTGCAGAGGTTGTGCTTTCTCATTTGGTGAAAAACCGCTTAGTAGGGCACCGCATTGAATACATGTTGCGGTATTATATTGCAATCCGAGTTCACATTGGTATCGCCATAAAAAACGAAGTAGCCCTGTTTTGGATTGCTCTTCTCGCGCTATATCAAGACCATCAAGAAAACCTTGCACAAGGTTGTAAGTGCTTTCTCCTTGTGCATATGTTTTGATTATAAGTTCCGCACATAAAGAGGCTGCCCATGTTTTAAAAAGGTTTTCTCTTATACCGGGTCTAAAATTTTGAACATCAAAGTCAGAAATTTTACATGACTTACGAACGGAATCTGTATAAAGCCACATTCTGCCTCTATGATATGGCGAAACTATGGCACGAAGTTTACTTTTAGAACCGCCGTAAAGCATCGCTGTAATAACGCCTTCTTTTGGTACAAAAAGCGTAACTAGCTTGTTTTGTTCTGCAACTTGTTTTAATGTAAGCACAGTAGCTTCTGTATTGGAATTGCGGTTCATATATAAACTATATCACAAAACAAGATTTTCTAAAAGCAAAACCGCAAATGCACAATCAACCCCATTGCGCAAATCGCCCCCCCCACACACAAAAAAAGCGGACTACGCCAGCTTAAACCCAAAACTATAGCTCAATTCCAACCGATACACGGGCCTTGTAGTTTACGCGAAGTGAAAACTACGGGGGTTCGCCAGATTAACCCAAAATTTTAGCTCAATCCCAATGCGAACCCTCCAATATATACCAAAGTGTTGGTGTATATGGCGAAAGTTGTATAATTTTTCCTGTTTTTAACGCTTGGTTGATTCTGTTTCCGGATAAATCTACTTGATATAATTTCAGATTTTCTTTGTTATAGATTTCCAGTTTGCCACCTCCACCTAAAGCAAAAGCAGGACCTCTGCCTAGCGTTGGACTTGTAGTAAGGTTTATTTCATTGCGATAAATCTTTTTTGAACCTTTTGTTCCATATTCAGCTAGATTTTCCCCTTTGTTTCCGCTCCAGCTGCATAAAAAAAGAATGTAAGAATTATTTTCTTTTATTGCCATCATTGTTGTAAAATCATTGTTATTAGTTAAAGGTTGTAAGATACCATTTTTTTTCCATTGTTCAGGATATGCTGGTAGAACAGAATTTTTACCAGTTACTGTAATTGTAACATCTTGATTGCATACAATGTAAACTCCTGAATCTCTGTCCCAATAAATCTGATTAGTTTCATCAAAAGTTTTTCTGCTAGAAAAACTCGGAGCATTGATAAGCAGATTTACAGCATTTTTAGGAACATTGCCGTTAACAGCAATACCGATTTTTGAAACAAGAGATACATCCGGAATCATTCCATAAATTACAGTATTTCCGATATTCCATGAATTAAATTTATGCAAATTTTCTCTTTCCGTTTTCTCATCTAAATTTATGTAATAATTCGTTTTTGCGGGTTTAACAAGAAAGTTTCTAAATATTTTACTGGCAATAGGCGAGGCGCATGATTTTGCAGGATTATTTCCTTGATCAAAGTATCCTGTAATTTTGAGGTTTTGCCCGTTTTTATTAGTTGGAAGCGTAGAACAAAAAGTAAAAATACAATCCCAATCCTGAAAAGAAGCAAAACTTGCAATCATTGGATACATTTCCGCAGAAAATTGATTCGGATAAGGATGATCATATTCACTTACGCTAAAAGGTTTTCCGTAAACTCGATATTTCGCAAGTGTAGCTAGAGTGCTGTCTATTGTGCTTTTTGTAAGAGTTTTGTTTGCAACATAATAATGATTTAGATCCCACGCAGTTTTTGGAAAAACCGGATGGTTCCAATAGGCATGAGAATCTATAATATCGAAGCAGTTTTGCAACATTGTGCTGCTACAACCCATAGAAGTACCCATAATGAGTGCTTTGCTTCCTATTTCGTTTGTTATATAATTTTTAATATCAAGCCAATAGTCCGCTTCTTTTTCCCACAAAAAGTTCAGAATGAGATTTTGATATTCAGCCGGAAGCAATTGGTATTCTTCATATTTTGGAAAAGCGACTAATTTATTTTTTTTCGAATTTTTACTAAGTCTGATAACATCAATTTTTCCACCTTCTGTTAAAGAAAGATTCTTTATTACGATAGTTTTGCCGGAAAGAAATCCCATAGAGGAAAAAATAACTCTAAGATTTTCATCATCCATTAGATTTGTTATCGTAAATTCATAATCTGTGAAGTTTTTTTCGAGGTTCAATTTTTTTTCAAAACCGGCGTTTTGCCATGGTGCGTGTGCCTGTGCGAATGCAACATCTATTTCACAATTATCAGACGCTTTTGCTGAAAATTTAAGCGTATAAATTTTATCGCTTGAAATATTTAATTTTGAACGAGCATATTGAATATGCCATGAAGATAAGCCGTTTTTTGAAATTTTTATTGTGTGAGTTCCGTTTTTTGTTTCAACGTTAGATTTTGCTCCTTCATGATTTTCTAAAATCCATTGTGTTGTTTCTGAATAATCTATGAGAGTTTTTCCGGTAGGTTCAGATATATTAAAATTTGATTTTAAACTATCATAAGATTTTCCTTGCTTTTCAAGCCAATTATTCCACTCAAGTTCAAGATTTTGCCAGTATTCATTTTCAGCATTAAACTCTTTAAGCCAATTGCAAAGATAAGCATGTAGAAAACCGTTTTCATTATTGATTTCTATAATTGCAACAGCCGGATCATCTTTATACGCAATATTTGTGTATGGGTTGACGTGCGAGATTAAATCAAATGCATATTTTTTTTGCATTTTTCGAGCGTTATCGTCCCAAAAGCCTAGAACATGAGGAGCTTTCCATTCGGAAATATTGTCGATTTCAGGCAAAAAACCTTCTTTTGAGTTATAGATTCTTCCTGTGAGAAGGTTAATGTTTGAATAAATTCCATTTTGCTTAAGCAAATAGAAAAAATAATCAAATGCATCAAGTCTTGCTTTATCAATGCTGGTAGTTCCGTCTGCATTATACTTTATGAAACAATTAGTCCAGTTTGAATCTGTATGATGAAAACGAATGCAGTTGTAGCCTTGATTTGCAAGTGCTTTTGCAGCGAATTCTGCTTGCTTTTTTGAGGTTGGAAATTCTGTAAGATTAGTTCCAAAAATTCGAATGCGTTTGCCGTCAGCTTCCAGATGTCCTTCTTTGTTCACATAGATTCTGTCTTTTTCCGTAATCTGTTTGTTCAATTTTGCTGCCGAAATTTCAGAATCCGGTTTAAGCTTATAATGATTAAAATGAAATGATTTTGAAGTATCAAAATCCTGAGCAAAAAGCATTTCTCCGACACAAAAAATAACCAAAAATAAAAAATATTTCTTCATATGATTATTATATAACAAAAAACGTCAGTTTGAAACTTCTCATCGACTTTTTTTGGGAACTTTTTCTTGTGCTTCTAAAATTGTGAACTAAAATTGTGAAAATCAAAAAACAATGTAGAAAATCCGCATTACGTTCGTAAGTGTACGAGCATAGTTCAATCAGGCTGGCATCGGTTTTGCCAGCCTAATCTTTATTTTGTAGATTAATCCCAATTGCGAAACGGGATGTAATAAAAAACTAGATAATAGTTCCTGTAGGAACTATTGTGTTTTTTGGAATAACAATAATATCATCTGCAACAAAGAATATTCCATGATCGCCATCTTCATATTTTTTGCCAGTATGACCGATTGAACAATTATCGCCGATTCGTGCATTTTTATCAATGATACATTTCTTGATTCGACAGTTTTTGCCAATGCCTACACTTGGACGACCTAAGCGTTTGTTTTCTTCTTTTTCTTCTGCCGTTTCGTAATAGTCTGCGCCCATACAAATTACACCGTCAAGATAAGAACCTGCTTCGACAATGCTTCTCAAACCTACAAGTGAATTGTTGATTGTTGCTTCTGTTATTATGCAACCTTCGCTTGCTAATGCATTGTTCATATTTGCATTATTCATTTTAGAAGACGGTAAGTTTCTCGAATGTGTAAAAATTGGCTTATCTTCATCGTAGAAATTGAACTTTGGCGAGATGTTTGTTAAATTGAGGTTTGCTTCATAGAAGCTTTTGATTGTACCTATATCTTCCCAGTAGCCATCGTAAATATACGATTGAACCTTATGGTTTTTAATTGCTGCCGGAATAATTTCTTTTCCAAAATCTGTAGAATCATTGTCGAGAACTTTATAAAGTGTTTCTGCATTAAAAATATAAATTCCCATTGAAGCTAGATAATCTTTACCTTTTGTTGCACCGGCTGTACGACTTTCATCTGGAATGATCCAGTCATTAATATCAAGATTGGCAGCAGGTTTTTCCATAAAAGCTGTGATTTCTCTTTTTTTATTAACTTTCATAATGCCGAAACCCGTTGCATCTTCACGTGTAACAGCTGTTGTTGCAATAGAAATTTCAGCTCCAGATTCAATATGATTGTCTAAGAATTCACGCAAATCCATCTGATAAAGCTGATCGCCAGAGAGAATTACATAATAAGCCGGTTTTTGTGTTCCAAAATGTGCAAAATTTTTGCGTACTGCATCGGCTGTGCCTTCAAACCAGCCTGAATGTTCAAACGTTTGTTCTGCTGCAAGAATTTCAACAAATCCGCCTGAAAATGTATCAAAACTGTATCCATGTGAAATGTGCATATGCAAAGAAGCAGAGTTAAACTGAGTTAAAATATACACTTTATTGAAACCCGAGTTAATACAATTTGAAATTGGAATATCTACAATACGATGTTTTCCGCCGAAAGGAACAGCCGGTTTTGAGCGTTCTTTCGTTAACGGATAAAGCCGAGTACCTTTTCCACCGCCAAGAATAATTGATAAAACTTTAGTATTTTTTGCCACATTAAACTCCTTACTTTCATTTAGTATAACCTCACTTAGTCGAAAAGACAATAAAAAAATATCTAATACCTCGAACATTGGGTTCTAAAGAAAATGAGTTTGTATTTTTATGGAAATTCAGCTGCTTATTTCTTTAATCATGCGGATTATAGCATCGCGCTGTTTTTCGGGAAGCGAATCGAGTTGTTTTAGAGTATTGTAATATTTTTTGGTGAGATTCTGAGGAGATTTTGTTTCGGAAACTTCGCTTGATTCGCCTGTAAGATATTCTACTGATACATTCAAGGCTTTTGCAATCTTTACAGCAGTTTCAACGGAAGGAGAGCTTCCAAGTTTGATACCTCTTCCTATACTTGAAGGGTCAAACCCGCATTTTTCAGCAAGCGATTTGTTTGTCAAACCTTTGTAATCAAGTTCAGCGACTACGTTTTCCCAAAATCCCATGACACTTATAATATGGATTTTTATCATTTTTTACTTTTAATGCTTGATAATTATCTATTTTGACTATAAACTATTGATAATAATCCATTCTTAGCCCGAAAAATTGAAAATATATTCTGTATAGGGCTGAAATCTTGGAAAAATTAAGATGAAATCACATCAAGTTATATACGGCAACAATATTGTTTATTTTGCTGTTTACGGAACTAAACTGGAGCGTTTTCAACTTAAAGACAACAATGATTGATTATGGAGGAGTGCAATCAAAACTTTGCCGAAAATGGCGTCAAAGTTTTGATTCGCAAAGTTTGCGTTGCAAACTTTTTTATTTATTGCTGTTTTTCACTTCGTTGCAAAACAGCGTAAAAACTCAATTCGGAAGTTGAAACTTCCTCATCAACTTTTTTTTGGGAGATAAAAATGCACAAGGGAAAATTGGTATTATTTGTTGCATTGCTTGGTATTACATTAATGGTCGCAAGCTGCGGTGGTGGTGGCGGAGGCGGCGGTTCTGCACCAGCCCCTTCTGATAAATATGCCGGAACTTTTACAGGTGATTTTTCTGGCACATGGGAAATGTCTGTAGATTCAGCAGGGAACATTACAGGCACTTTTAAAGAAGATGGCTTTGGTGATATGCCTGCTACTGGAAAATTAACTAATGGAAACATTACTGGCCAGATGGTGGGTGGTGGTGTTGAGATAGATTTTACAGGAACTGTTGATTCTTCAGGCAAAGTCAACGGAACATGGAATAATGTTACAATTGGTAAAAGTGGTACGTTTACCGGAAGCAAAAAATAAAATCTAATCAAAGAGAGCATATGATATGAAGTTCCGCATAACATATGCTCCTGCTTTTTAGCTGTTTGTCGAACATATAAAAATAGAATAACCTATCCAAAAAAATACTGCACGGCGCAGAGAATCAAGTCAAATTATTTTTATTTCCTCATTTGAAAAGAAGTAAATCTTAATATTTTTTTTGCAGTTCCGATAATCTTATTGTAGCGCATTATTCATGTTGAGCTGTGCATGATTCAGTGAACGGAAACTGCGTTTTAATTCCAAAGCATTTGAGTTTTTGGGGAATCTTTTTTAGAAGCTGATGTTTCTTTGTTTATTGTGGAGGCCTTTTTTATGGTACAAGGTTGGTACACCGGTGCAAGCGGTATGATTGCACAACAGAACCGCTTGGATGCAATTTCAAACAATCTTGCAAATGTAGACACGACAGGCTACAAACGCGATGTTGCAGTCAATAAAAACTTTTCTGAATTATTGCTCCGCAGAATGCGCGACAACGGTGAATATACTTTCTGGGGTGGTTCCGCAGATGTTGCTCCGATAGTGGGTAAAGTTGGTCTTGGTGTTGAAACTAATGAACTTTACACAGTTTTTGAGCAAGGTTCATTTAAAAACACAGGTGCTGCTACGGATATTGCGCTTGCAGGTGAAGGCTTTTTTGCCGTTCAGACACCAGCAGGCGAACGATACACACGAGCAGGAAATTTCCTAATTGGCAAAGAAGGCATTCTTGAAACAAAAGAAGGTTATCCTGTTCTTGGCGAAAACGGTATAATTCGTTTGCAGGACAAGCATTTTAAAGTGAATGACGATGGAATTATTACTGTAGATGGAGACAGGACTATTGACCGCCTCAAACTTGTCCGTTTTGAGAATGAGCGTTATCTAAAAAAACAAGGCGAAAATCTTTGGGTAGATAACAATATTTCCGGCAAAGCTTATATTGCGGAAGGAAATGAACGTCCTGCATTATTGCAAGAATATGTAGAAACTTCAAATGTTAATGTTGTCAATGAAATGGTTCAGATGATTGAAGTGAACCGTGCTTATGAAGCAAATCAAAAGACAATTCAAACTGAAGATACAATGATGTCAACGTTGTGGTCAAAAGTTGCAGTTTTACGCTAAAAGTCGTTAAAGGAAAAGGGAGAATAATTTTATGGTAAGAAGCTTATGGACAGCTGCAACCGGAATGAACGGTCAGCAGGCTAACATTGATACGATTTCTAACAACTTGTCAAATGTAAACACAAGTGGATTCAAAAAACAGCGAGTTGAGTTTGAAGATTTGATTTATCAGAACGTAAAAGCAGCTGGAACTCCTGCAACAGAAGATACAGTAACTCCTGTCGGCATTCAAATGGGAAGCGGTGTTAAAGTTGCCGCTACACAACGTATGTTTGACCAAGGTGCATTGCAGAGCACATTGAACTCAACAGATTTAGCGATTGAAGGCGAGGGATTCTTTAGAGTTCAGCAGTATGATGGCAGTTACGCATATACAAGAGACGGTTCTTTTAAAATTGATTCAAACGGTCAGCTTGTTACATCGAATGGTCTACGTGTAATGCCGGAAGTTATTATGCCGGAAGGTTTTAGACTTGAAACATTAGCAATAAGCCGTGACGGTAGAATTACTGTAAAAGTTGCTGGTGCGGATGATCCTGTAGATGTTGCACAAATTGAACTTTACAGATTTCCAAATCCGGTTGGACTTGCTGCTGATGGCGACAATCTTTTTAAGGTAACTAATGCTTCGGGAGATCCTATTGCAAATAGACCGGGATTTGAAGGCATGGGCGAAACTCATCATAAATTTCTTGAAATGTCAAACGTTTCAGCCGTAAACGAAATGGTTCAAATGATTGTTGCCCAACGTGCGTATGAGTTCAGCTCAAAGGCAATTCAGACGAGCGACACAATGCTTTCAACTGCTACAAATCTTAAAAGATAGCAGTAAATATGTGGTAAAAAAGTTTTGATTTACAAAGTTTGCGTTGCAAACTATCATTGATTAGGATAGGAAAAATAAATGGCATCAGCTTTAGATATTGCATCTTTTCAGAATTTTAATTCAAATCAAGTAAAAGTTCCTATTGGTGGAGTTGGCGGAACGTCTGCGTCAAATGCTGCTAAAATGCAGCAGGAAATTAGCAAATTTCAATCTTTGATTGACGGAATTCAAGCCGGAATGAATAATTCTGAAAGTAAAAGCACTCTTTCATCAAGTCAAATTATAGAAGACGGTCGCATTAATGGAGATTATACATCTTCTTTAGCCGGTGCTTTTAATAATATTGCTGATAAAGCAGCTCTTCCTTCTGGTGCAGCTGCAAATGCTGCCGGTGCACATGGATATTCACCTGATATAAAAATCGACAAGACAAGCAAGCTCTATCAACAATCGCTTGAGCTTGAATCATATTTTGTAAAGATTATGCTCTCTTCAATGCGAAACACAGTTACAAAAACAAATCTTAGCGGCAAGCAGAATGAATATGCTCAGAATATGTATGAAGATATGCTATATGATGAACTATCAACTACAATTACAAAATCTGCCGGTTTTGGTCTTGCCGACCAGATTTATATTCAGCTTTCATAAGCTCAGTTGAAAAATATATACAATGCAAAAATGAGGCAGTTATAAAAACAGTGAATAAGACAGACACTTACCACAGTGTCTGTCTTTTTTATGTTCCATCTGAGAAGTGCGCCGGAAATAAAAGCATGAAAAACTGCAAATATGCCTAAATATCGGTGTGCTAATGCAAAAAGCAAAATTGATAAAATTTCACCGACAGCAATAAAAAATTTTCTAGCTGCAATGTTTTTATTATGAAATATTCCGATTGAAAAATATTTAAATGTTTTTGGTAAATAATATCTGTAAAGAATTTCTTCTGTACATGCAAAAACACAAGTAATCAGAAAAAAAACAATCCATTCAAATATCGTTTTTTGTGGAATAGTAAAATCGTTCGGAGTTTCAAAAAAGCTTATAATAAATCCGCTTGCAAAAATGAGAAAAAAAGTTAATAAACTCGATTTATATTGTTTTACGCATTTTCTAAATTTAATCTGAAACTTTATGCTTGAAAAAACAAAAAAGTGTTTGATTCCCGTTGTACTGAAAGTTGAATTTCCATGATTTTGAGTGTAAACAGCAAAAATACCGACAGAACTCCAAAGAAAAGCAAGCAAAACAGGAACAATGGAATATTCAGGAAAGATGTTTGCTTCGCTACTTGTTTGGCTAAGTATAGGCGGCATAAAACAATAGAAAAAAATCGCAAAAAATAGTAGAAAATGTAAAATAAATGACTGCTTTTTCATTAATTCTGTGTTATTATAATTTGAAGATTTTGTAAAGATGTGGTTATTTTCATTATTTGTAAATAAAAATGAAAATGCAATATTTATGCAACTAAAATGAAGCTGTATAAATAAAGGTTATGTTAAAATGAAGCTAAAAACGATTTTAAACTTCTATACAACAGGTTTTGATTCGGGATTTACTTTTAAACAGATGCGATTAGTTCGAAAACTTGCAAAAATGGCACATATAGAAGATCCAACTACTCTTTTTTGGTCTGTGCCTGCTATAAATCGTGCTATTGCTATAGTTGTTCAAATTGCAAACAATGTCGGTTCAATTAATAATTCTCATACAGCAGAATTATTGAATAAGTTTTATGCATATCGAAGCAAAATAGAATTAGATCCACCTTTGAAGACAGGATTAAGAAATACCGCATTTATTCGTCCCGGACAAAGATTCAAAATTGTTCTTCCATCTAACGGCATTTTTTATTCAGTTGTGTTAAATAATGATTCACTTATTACTGTAACTTATCCTGAACCTGCAAAACCTCAGTATAGATGTTATGATTGGCGCAAAAAGAGAATAGCTGTGTATTTTTGGCGAAAAAATGATGCAGGTTATGTTTTTGATACTGAAGTTCATGGTGTAGGTCATTATCGTGGCAGACCTGTCTTGTTTTTACAACAAACAACCAATCTTCAACGTTCTCAAAAACGCCGTAGCATTCGCTGTCCATGTTCAATTATGGCAGATTTATATTTGTTGACCGATGCTCGCACAAAAAACATAAATTCTTTTGAACTTGAGCAAGGCATAAAATGTCTTATTGAAGATTTATCTGAAGATGGTGCTCTTATTAGAATTGGTGGAAAAGGTCAAGAAGGTATGTCTGTTAAGCTTCAATTTAAGCTTGGGGACAAGACTATTGTGATGAGCGGAATTGTTAAAAGCGTTGAATTTAATCAAAAAACTAACCAATCTCGTCTTCATTTTCAAGCTTCCGGTGTAGATGAACTGATGCGTCAAACAATATCTATGTATGTTTATTCAATTCTTCCGGAAGAACAAAAAGAAAATTTTGATTCGATTTCTTTGTTTGACGATGAGAAAAAAGTTCAATCGGATTCTGATTTGGAAGAGTTATGATACGGGAATGTTTCGTAATTTGATTTAATCTAAAGTTTGGAGATTGAGCTGGCGAAAATTGTAGGCTTTATTTTAAACTTAGATTGAAAATCTTGAATTTTATGTTAATTAAAAAAACTAAATTAAAATTATTACATCTTTCATTCTCCTATGGAATAAATTGTATGTTTATGTCATACTCAAACAAGTGAAAGCATTTTTTTGCTTTTTTTTGGAGGAATATTTTGTACGAATCAGTCGATCCTAAGGTCAGTTTTCCTGAACAAGAAGAAAAAATCCTTAAATTTTGGGAAAAAAATGATATTTTCAAAAAATCAATTTTACAGAGAGAAGGTTCTCCTGAGTATGTTTTTTATGATGGCCCTCCTTTTGCAACAGGTTTGCCTCATTTTGGTCATTTTTTGCCAAGCACAATAAAAGATATTATTCCCCGATACCAAACGATGAAAGGCAAAAAAGTAGAACGTCGTTTTGGCTGGGACTGTCATGGTCTGCCTGTTGAAAATCTTATAGAAAAAGATCTCGGTCTTAATTCAAAAACAGACATTGAAAAATACGGTGTAGATAACTTCAATGAAGCATGTCGTTCAAGTGTTCTTCGCTATACAAAAGAATGGCAAGAAACTATTACTCGTCTTGGACGCTGGGTTGATTTTGAAAATGATTACAAAACGATGAATCCTGATTATATGGAATCAATATGGTGGGTTTTTAAAAGCTTGTGGGATAAGGGGCTTATTTATGAAGGGCATTATATTTTGCCGACCTGTCCGCGTTGTGCAACTCCGCTTTCAAACCATGAACTTGCACAAGGTGGCTATAAAGATGTTCACGACCCTGCAATTACGGTTCGTTTTAAGATAACTGAAGCAGGACCTGCATCGAAAGACTCTGATATGGCAAACGGTTGTACATATCTTCTTGCATGGACAACAACTCCATGGACATTGCCGTCGAATCTTGGTCTTGCAATGGGACCGGATATTGATTATGTAAAAGTTCACGATGGTGATGAATATTATATTCTTGCGGAAGCTCGCCTTAGTTCATATTATAAAAAGCCTGAAGAATGTGAAATTATCTGGAAAAAGAAAGGTTCTGAACTTATTGATACACGATATGAGCCGCTTTTTCCATATTTTGCGAATTTATATAATTCAAATAATGGTAAAGATGGAACTGAACCTCATAATGGTGCATTTCGTGTATTAAATGCAGATTTTGTTTCTACAGAAGACGGAACAGGTATTGTTCATACAGCACCGGGCTTTGGCGAAGACGATAATAAAATTTTTAAAGGAACCGGCATTCCTATAGTTTGTCCTGTTGACAATGAATGCAAATTTACTGCTGAAGTTCCTGATTATCAGGGGCGGTTTGTAAAAGATTGTGATAAAGATATTATGGACCGTCTTAAAAATGAGGGAAAACTTGTAAAGAGAGATCAGATTCTTCACGCTTATCCATTTTGTTGGCGATGTTCAAGTCCGCTTATTTACCGCGCTGTAGGTAGCTGGTTCGTTCGAGTTGAAAAAATCCGAGATGAAATTGTTGCTGTAAACCAAGAAATTAAATGGCAGCCTGAACATTTGAAAAACGGACGTTTTGGCAAATGGCTAGAAGGAGCTAGAGATTGGGCAATCAGCCGAAATCGTTATTGGGGAAATCCGATTCCTGTTTGGAAATGTGCTGATTGCGGTGAGGCAATCTGTGTCGGAAGTAGAGAAGAACTTGAAAAATTTTCAGGAATTTATCCGGAAGATTTACATAAGCATTTTGTTGATAAAATTACAATTCCGTGCAAATGTGGTGGAACAATGAAACGCATTCCAGAAGTTCTTGATTGCTGGTTTGAGTCAGGTTCAATGCCATATGCACAGAATCATTATCCGTTTGAAAATAAAGATTATTTTGAGGAACATTTTCCTGCCGATTTTATTTCGGAGGGATTAGACCAAACGCGCGGCTGGTTCTATACGTTGACAGTTCTTGCAGCAGCTCTTTTTAACAAACCTGCATTTAAAAATGTAATTGTGAGTGGGCTTGTTCTCGCTGCTGACGGTAAAAAAATGTCAAAAAGTTATAGAAACTATACAGATCCAGCTCTTGTTATCAAGCAGTTTGGTGCAGATGCACTTCGTCTTTTCCTTATGCACAGTACTGCTGTAAAAGCTGATGACTTAAAATATAGTGATGACGGAGTTCGTGATGTTCTTAAAGGCATTTTAATTCCTTTGTGGAGCAGTTATAGTTTCTTTATTACATATGCAAATATTGATAATATTCAGTGTGATGGTAGATATTTTTCAGATGGCAAAACAATTTCTTTGCCTGACAATCCGCTAGATCGCTGGATTTTGTCTATAACGCAGAAAATGGTCAAAGACACAACGGAAGCAATGGATTCTTATGATTTAAGTCATGCAATTGATCCGATTGTTTTATTTATTGAACAGATGAACAACTGGTATATCCGCCGAAGTCGTCGCCGTTTTTGGAAAAGCGAAAATGATAACGATAAAAATGAAGCATACGAAACATTGTATGCTTCTTTGAAAACATTTGCTCTTATTGCGGCACCTGTAATTCCGTTTCTTACAGAAAGTATGTGGCAAAATCTTAGACTTGAAGAAGATCCGGTTTCTGTGCACTTAGCTGATTATCCCGTTTATAATGAATCAATACGGGATACAACACTTGAATTCAAAATTGATACAGTTCAGCGAGCTGTATCAATGGGTAGAAGCCTTCGCTATCAGTACAACTTAAAGATTCGTCAGCCTCTTAAAAGTGTTGAGCTTGTAACCAGAGATATAGAAGAAAAAAAAGTTCTTCTTGAGATGGAAGATTCAATACGAGATGAGTTAAACGTAAAAAAAGTTGTTTTCCACGAAAAAGAATATGAGCTTGTTGAATATAAAGCCAAAGCAAACTTTCGAACACTTGGAAAAGAACTTGGTTCTCTTATGAAAGCTGCTTCTATAAAAATTGCTTCTCTTGATGCTGATGTAATTCAATCAATTATAGACGGTTCTATTATTTCTATTGATGTTGAAGGCAAAAACGTTGATTTGAATACTGATAAAATTATTGTTGAACGTATTGAAAAGGAAAATCTCAAAGTTATAAATGAAGGAACATTGACAGTTGCTCTTGATACTGAAATAACGGAAGAACTTAAGCTAGAAGGTTATGTGCGTGATTTTATTCGTGGTGTTCAGAATTTGCGTAAAGAAACAGGTCTTGAAGTTACAGACAGGATTGAGCTTACAGCCGGTGGAGCTGATATTCTTAAAAAAGCATTTGAAATGTTTGCTGATTTTATTGCTGCTGAAACTCTTGCAGTAAAAACTTTATGGGATGAAAACTGCAACGGAACGGAAATTCAAACCGGCGAAGAAAACTGGAAAGTGGTGGTAAAACGTGTACAAATTTAATTTTAAAAGTTTTTCTGTTGCATTTATTATAATTTTTGTATTGGTATTTTTTACAAACTGTGCAACAGGTAAAACTGTAAAAGATGCAGATGCAAAAACAGAACAACAAACTGTACGCATTGCACATCCATATGAGTTTTTTGATTTTAATAAAGATTTGTATTTAACTTTTCCTGTTTCTGGAAATGAAGTTCTTTTACAGAAGCTTGTTAAAAAAATTGCACCGAAAATGACAGATTTTGCTTTAAAACAGCTTATTGACAAAACTGATAATTTTTATCTGGCAAGCTCACTTGATTTTCTTACAATAGAAGGGAATAGACCACTTTTTCAGTTTGTTGCGACAGGTTCGTTTCCTGTTTCATATAATTCAAAGCTATTTACAAACGCAAACGGCTTTAGAGCAGTTCATGAAGAGCAGGCGGAGCGTATATACGATTATTATTACAACAATGCAGCAGGTTTTTATATAGGCATTCCATTAGATGGTTATTGTTTTGCAGATACTGAATATTTATCCGGAATGCTTTTAGCTCAAGAAAAAACTCGCGCCGGAGAAATTTATAAACCTGATTGGCCGGAATCTGTTTATCTAAAACATTTTTTATTGCAAAAAAATGAAACAATTGATTGGTATTTAGCTTCCACAGAAACTGCCGTAAAGATGCTGCTTGGGGCAAATGTTAAACTTCCGCTTAGTTATGCGTATGGCTCAATGGTTCGCATAAAAAATCAGCCGAAAAACAGTATGCTTTATTCTCTTGATGCTGTGTTGGAAATAGCAGATAAGCGTTTTGTTAGACCGAATGTTCTTGTACTGAATAAACTTATGCAATCTATTGATAAAGGCAGTTTAGAGCGAAAAGATGCTGTGTCTGTTGTTGCAGTTAATGAAACTCAGATAGAAATAAAAAATCTAATAATTGATATGTCGAATCTGATGAATCGTTTTGATGTAAAATCAACTGAAAAAAAAGCAGAATAAATTATAAAACCGTTTGTAAATTGCAGACGGTTTCGTATTTTGCAATAATCAGTGTGATACTTAAAAATAATTTTAAATGACATATATGCAGGAAGGTAAATTATGGCAAATAAAGTTATTCTAAAAGCAGAAACACTTGACGGTTATCTTACGGAAGAAGATAATGCATATCTTGCAAAAATTCATAAGTTATATGAAGCAACAAACGATTCGTATAAAATATTATCTACTGAAAAAGATAAATATAAGATAGAAACAGAAAAGCAAAAAATAATAGATATTTACAGTAAAATAAGCAAATCATTGCAGGAAATATGTTGCAAAAACCGAAATTTGAAAATATTTCCATTTGAAACAGAAAATGATTCTCATGCAGAAGCTTCTCGCATTATCTCAAAACTACGAGATGTAAAAACAACTCGAAATGAGTTTATCTACTATACTCAAAAATCATACGAAATGTTATTTAAGCTTGCATATCTTATGCCTGAAACTAGAGAAAAAGAACATCTTTTTGTAAAAACTCCGGTTGAAATGCCTGTTCAACAATATTCCGTTCATCAAATACCAGATATAAGCAAAAAAATTGAAAATTCTGTTATGTGTGTTATGCTTCGCGGTGCTCTTTTACCTTCAATGATTATGTCGAAAGAAATTGAAGGATATTCCATAAGTGAATATTTAACGCCTTTCGCATTATTTAAAATTAAAAGAGATGATTCAAAGCATGAAACTAATATGGAATATATTCTTGATTTGGATAATTCTTTTTTTGATATTAATAAACTAAATGATAAAGATTTGATTTTTGCTGATCCTATGAATGCTACAGGCGGTTCCTTTATAACTATTGTTAACTACCTTAAAGAAAAAGGCGTAAAATATAAATCTATCAGCTTTTTTAATATTATTTCTGCTTTGAAAGGTTCTTTGCGTGTTATAAGAGCTATAGAAAACTGCACAGTTTATACATTATGGCTAGATCCAGTGCTGAATGAATCTGCATATATTTTGCCAGGGCTTGGTGATGCGGGCGACAGGCTCAATGGTTATGATAATTTTGATTCCCCAAGAACCATAATTCAGCTTATTGAAAATTACGGTTCAAATATTGTTGAGTTGTATCGTTCTCAAGTTAGAATGATTGAAAGCATTGTTTTAGGTGATTGTAAATGAAACTAATTAATTCCTTTTTTTATTTAAATAGAAAAATTTCTAAAACTTTGATGTTTGTTTTGCTTATGCTGTTTTTTTTAAATGAATTGTGTTTTTCAATTCCATTTGAAAGAAGTGTAAGAAAAGAAAATGAATGCGCAGAATATGCTGCTATTGCCGATGCGTATTATGAGCAGAAAAACTATAAAAAAGCTTCTGAATATTATGAAAAAGCGCGTAAATCAAAAAAACATTACGATGCAATGACTTATAAACTTGCTTGTTCAAAAGCTTTTTGTGGAGAATATCTTGTAGCAAAAGAACTATTTGAAGAACTTCTTGCAAAAGAACAAACAAATAGAACGTTGAGAGAATCTTTAGCTTATTGTACGGTTATGACCGGTGATATAAATACTGGCATTGATATATACGAATCTCTTATTGCTGAAAATTCGGAAGATGGAATTTTACGCAGAAACTATATAAAAGTTTTGATTTTTTCTAACCAACTAGATTCTGCAAAAAAACAAATAGAAAAATTTGAAAAGCTATATGGAAAAGATGATGAAACTGAAGCTTTGCGCGAAAGAATAGAATTAAAAGCTAAAAAAGAAAAATCAGAAAATCATGAAAATTTACAAACTGATTCTGAAAACAAAACTAATGAACAAAACGATGTTTCTGTCGAAAATCAGAAAGAAGAAAATGAAAATACAAAAACAGAAGAAAATTCTATACCAGATTTCACAGAGGACTTTGATTAAAATAAGTTTTGTAGAGCTTGTTGCTTTTACTCGAGATTTAATCTAATAAATCACTCTGCTTTTATTAGCTAGTTCAAATTCTTCAGAAAGGAATTGTTTGTATCGTTCAGCATTAACTTTAAAAGCAACTATTGGCAATTCCGGTTCTTCAAGAGCTTTGTTTACAGCTTCAATTGATTCTTTTACAAGACGAATTCCTGAAACAAGACGCATTGTTCTTGTAGAAATTCCTATAACGAGTTGGTTTGTCAGATTAAAACTTGAAATTATTTGTTTTAATTCTTGATAAATATATTCACTTAACGAAAGGGTTTTGGTTAAATCTACATTAGGTAAAACACAAATGTAACTATCATCGCCAAATTCAAAAATTAAATCTCTGAATTTGAAAACATCAATTAATGTGGCAGCTATTTCTTTTGCACAAGGATGATTATGCAAAAGGTTTGTTACCTTAATTTGAACAAGCGAAAGTTCCTGTTCAGAAGATGCTGCTCTTATAAGTTCAGCATCAAGGCGTGTTTCAAGATAAGATTCCCAACATAAACCTGTTGCCGGCGAAAAAAGCCCCATAGGATCAATTGTTCTAACAGATTCTTTCTTCATTGGATCTGAATGGATTCTTCGTTTTGAAGAAAAATCGTTTTCTGTTAATTCTGTTTCTATAGAAGATTGTTCTGCACCAGAAAGAGTTTCTTTATTTGAAATATTATGAGCAGTTTTTGTTTTTTTGCTTCTTTTTACAAGCAAGAGAACAATCAAAGAAAGGAAAGTTCCTGCTGCTATAATATAAAAGCTATAAAGGGCATAATCAAAAATTTTACTAGGCTTAATTAAATAAACTGCGGCTTGAACTTCAGTATCAATTGTATCTGTATAAGGAATTCCTGTAGTTCTAACAATTAGTGCCGGAGACGTTACAAAGATTTTTGGACTTGCAGAAGAAGCAGAAATATATTTTGAAGAAAGAGGGTATGCAAAATAAGTATTGCTTTCACTTTTTATTGTTACAGCTGCGATATATTCATTTTGCTGAATTAGTTCCCTTAATTTTTCAAGATATGTAGGTGAAAGATAAGGTGCGTTTGAAATTTCATAATTCATATTTGCAAGAAAACTTCTAAACTGTGTGTCTGCTTCTGAAGAACCTTTTTTGTAATCGTCAGCAACATTTATTACAAAATAAAAAATCCCTAGAGAAAAAATAAAGATTATCAATATAGAAAAAACAACCACAGCTTTGTTGGTCATAAAAACTCCAATAAGGCTAAAACTTGATATTCAATGTGGTTTCACATTGTCTGTTTGCTTGCCATTTTATGTGCATATTCAAAAACAAACAGAATTGAACCGCTGGAACTTTTGTAAAGTTTCATTCGTTCGCACCATGCAGCAAGTGGCAATATTGCTGCGGTAATGGCGGGGTCATAACTTTTAAGCAAATTCAATAACCATACTTTAAAATCGGCATAATCAAACGACTTGTAAAGTGTTTTAGACAAAAAAATTGGAATAAAATTTTCTGTTGCATGAATATTAGCAAAAATATGTGTCATGTTTTTATTAACATATTTATGAATATTAATTTTTGTTTTACATTTAGCCAAATATTCATCAAGCGATTTTGCGTATCTATTTAATACTGCTGTTGTAACTGTTGTGTTATTTTTTCGAATAACAGGAGTTCGGAACATTAATGCGTTAAATAATGTTTCTTTAGATGATAACAGTGTAGATGCGTTTTCAAATGTAGAATCTAAATATGAACCTTTCGCATATGGTTTTGATTTTGTATATGCAAAATCTGCACCAAACAATTCAATTTCTGTAAAACCACATTTTACTGCAAAATCTAAAGCTGCTATTGTTACAGTTCCGGATGTAGTATCAATTTCAGGCGGAAAATAAAAATTCTTTTGAGCAGCGTATTGACGGATAAAAGTGCATAAAGGATGATTAGACGCAACAAATTGAATACGGTTGCCGTTTTTTAATGCTTTTTCTGCTACTGTAGGATGTGCGCATAAATCTATAACAAAACAAGTTTCTTTATTTGGAAACTTATCCATAAAATGCCTGTACGAAATGTTTTGTCCGTCAATGGTAACAACAGCGTCTGCACTTATATTATACTGAAGCAAAATGCGCCAGGCTGTATCTGTTGCAATAATAAAATAATTTTTTCTATTGATTTTCAAAAAATCAATGCTTTCATCTAAACTTGGACCTGCACCAATAATTGCTGCTTTTTTTTCAGTAGGAAAATCGAAATTTTCTTGATTTATTTGTGATAAAGTTTTTATATTGCGCAGAATATTTCGCTGCCATATTTTTGCAAAATGTGCTTGAACCGAATAATCTGCGCTTATATGCTCAAGACAATTTTTCAAAATAATTTGAATTTTTTCTTCTGTTTCGGCATTATATTGTGCCCATGGACGAAGTGCAAGGTGCAAAAATTTACCATGTAGCTGTGGAATATAAGAATTTTTAAACGTTTCTTCAAGGTCATTCAAAGTACATAACGAAAAATTCTTGTTATTCAAAAAACGAACAAAATCAAAATAATTAAATAAGTCTGCTATTGATTCTGCATTTTTTTCAATAATTAAAATATGTATATTTGCAAAATTTAGAGCTTTTGTTAAATGTTGTGCATTTGCAAGCGATGAAACAGCAATAAATTGATTTTCATCAAAATTTATATCTTTTAAAAAATTGTCTGCATCTTTTGCAGGATTATAAATAGAAAATAAAGCTTTCCCGTCTTTAAGTAAAGGAACCAGTTCGTTGTTTTTTGCTATAACTGGTGCAGAATAACAAGAATCGGATTTGTCTGATACATTTTTGATAATATTTGCAAGATTAATATTGCTCAATTTTAGTGCGTTATAATTTGTTTCAAATTTTGAATTATTTTTCATAGCGATTTAATAGTTCCTCAAGTTCATATATAGCTGTTTTTAGATTTTCGTACATTTTTTCGGTCATGCTTTCATTGCGTTGAGTAAGAGAAAGATAATCTCCAAGTGATAATGATTTAAACCAAAGTTCAAGTTCAAATGGCGCATTTTCAAGCAATAATTTGGAAGAAAAAAAATCATATATGTTTTTCTTCAAGTTTGAAAAATATAATTCCAGTTTTTTTATGCGTTCTTTTTTAGAAAAAAGACTTTGGAATTTTGTATCTATATGATGTTGAAATTGTTGAAAATTTTCTTTTGAAGAATCTTGAATAATTTTTTCAAATGTTTCTGCTGTTATGTCCGAAATATTTGGGAGAGATTTTCTTTGTTGAGAATCTTTTTGATATACCCGTTTAATTCTGTTTGAAAATTCTTTAGGTCTTGTTGAAAACCAATTGCGATATATTTTCAGTTGTTCATTTTCAAATGTATTTAATGATATGCGTGTTTCGACAGGAGAAAATTTTGTATCAAAAGGAATTTTATCAAGCTCCAGTTCATTCGGCTGTATGTGTTGAAAGCCATTTGAAGTGCATAAATCCAATCCACAAAAGAAAATATCTTTATCTGTAAGCTTTAATGCAAGTTCTGCCGCAGTTCCGCTTACTGTGCCGTTTCTTTCTGCTTTTAGTGCTTTTATTCCCGCTTGTTCCAACAATATAGCTTCAACCCCATCTTTATAAGATAGAGGAATAATTTTTTGTGTTTTGAGCATTTTATTGTTTGAATAACTTTCGGTGCTTAAAAAAATCGGTATATCAGGGAAAAATTTAAGTTGTTTTAAATGTTCTTGTGCATACCAGCCGCCGTCTGTTGAAATAACTGCATCAGGCAAAATCTTCTGCGTTAAAAGAGGTTTTAACGCAGAAGAAACTGCAAGAAGAAAAAAACAATTTCGATGTTCTTTTAGAGTAGGCAGCATATGTTTTAAACTTGGACCAGATGCAGCAATGACAATAGGTTTTGTTATTTTGCAAAAATTTATATCAACTGCATTTTCTAAAAAAATAGAAAATTTAATAACATTTTTATTCCATCTTTTGTTGAAATAAATTCGTGTACCTAGTATATCTCTGGAAAGAGTAATAAAAGATTTAATGCTTTGCCATGCAGAAAAAAAACAATCGGTAAAAGCATTTTCTGATGGTTTCCATGAAACAAAAAAAAGAGAATTTACTAATTCTTCTCCGAAATAATCAAATAGTTGGTTTTGTAAGTTATCATTTTTTAAGTAAAAAACTTTGTCCCAAAGATTATCAAATTCATTAAAACTATCGCAAAATCTTATTGCGCAAAATTTTGAATTCGGAAATTTTTCTTTTAAAAAGGGGATCGCATAAGATAAAGCCGGTTCTGTAACAATAATGGCAGATGGCATATAATCCGGTTTGATTGTTTCAACAAATCTTTCAGCTTCTTTTTGCGGATTATAGTTTGAATGCAAGTAAAACCCGTCTTTTATACATATATCCGCACCGTTTTTTGCCTTTGCAAAATTAATCATCTTAATTCTCCGCAACAGAGATAAATTTAAACAGCACTTCTGTATCTTTTGATATTCCCTTAAAAAGAATTTGCAGTTTTTCAAGCAGAGATATTTCAATATATGGTTTTAATAGAAAAAAAAGCTTTTCTTTGAAAAGTTCCATATTAAGTTTGAAATGACTAAAAGCAATTAATTTAATGCACATTTTTGAAACTCGTATGCATATACTTGTGTCGTCTAAAGCTTTTTTTAATTCAGCAAAAAGAAAATCAATCATAATATACGAGTCAGCTTTTGTATTATAAATTATAAGTTCATCTATAAAACGATTCATGTTTATTGTAATCATATTGCCTTGTAAATCGTCGGTAAGACATCGCTCAAATAATTCATCTTTATTATCTAATAATTTATCAGTTTCTTCTAGTTTTTGCACTTCAATGTAATAATCTACAATAGGCAAAAAAGCTTCTGTGAGTATATTCCAGTTGTTATCAATAGAATCCAAAATATGGTCTGTAACTAATTCATACATATTAGGCTGTGTGGCGATAATTATGCAGTTTTGAGTTTTTCCGATATTACAGAATTTTAAGTGCAACATGGCGATATTATCACGGTCTTTTAATGAAAATAACTGCAAAAAAGAATCTAAACTCGCTGCTGATTGTTGATACCATGTGTTTTCTTCAGGATTTTCACCAATTGCGCTAAGCCAAAAATTAATTGAAGAATTACTTTGAAGTGTAGTTTCAAAATCAAAACCATGATTAACAATTAAATTATAATTGTCGTTAAACGGAACATAAAGACCTATATGTGAAATACCGTGTTTATTAAGCAAATTATGAATATTTTTAAATGGAATTGAAAAATATAAATCGTTTTCGTCTTTTGATACAGAAAAAGTACAGCAGGAACTTTCTGCTGTACTTATCTGTTTTAGTTTAGTTAGATATGAAATGCCAGAACTTAACAATCCCATAAATCAAGAAATACCAAGCTCCTTAAAAAGCTTTTTGTATGTTTCAAAATAGCTCGATTGGGCAAATTCTTCGATTTTTTCATCCGGAAGATTTTCAAGAAGTTGATCCATATAAAGAAGAACAGCTTTAATTTCTTCTTTCAAATCTTTTTGGTCTTTATCAGCAAATTGATCAGCTTTTTTGCGAACAGATTCAACATCTGCATCGTCTTCAACAGATTCAACATCTGCTGTATCGTCTTCATCGATAGGAAGCTCAGCTTCATCGTCGTCTTTCCACTGTTCACTTTCAAAAACAGCATCTGTCGGTGTTTCATCTACTTCTGAGAAAGGACCATCATCTTCATCGCTATCTAGCAATACTTCTTCTGTTTCTTCAATAGGAGCATCTAAATCGTCAACAATTTCAGTAGTTACTTCAGGTTCTGAATCTAAAATATCTTCTGTTGGCTGCACTTCAGATGGAGTATCATAAATCTCTTCATCGTTTGGCTCTTCTTCGAGATATTTGATAGTATCATTTGAAATAGAATCTTCCGTTTCAGTTTCTGTGCTTTCAACAAAACTATCATCGGAATCAACAATAATATCATCTATTCTTGGAACATTAATTTCTTCGATATCAGATTCATCTTCAATGTCATGAAGTTCAATTTCAAGATTTTCCGGTTCTTCAAGTGTTTCATCGAAGTCCATAATAGGAGCTGTCGGAACTTCATCATCAGAAATAATTTGGGCAGAATCTTCTGTTGTATTATCTACATATTCTTCTGTAAAGTCAGCAGTATTAAGAATATTGCTTAATTCATCACCAGAAAGAGCAATTGTTTCGTCTTCAACATCTCCGTCAAAAAATCCGGTAGATTCAGAAGGAACAACAGGTGGAGATTCATATTCAATTTCTGATTCTTCATCTAATGTATCATCAAGTTCTTCTGTTGCAACACATTTATTTGTGTTAGCGTTAGAAACAAATGAATCAAGTCGAACATTTGAAAGTTCTTGTTTTAATTGAGAAATTTCGGAACGGAGCATGGACAACTCGTTAGATATTTCTTTAAGAACAGCTTCTGAAATATTTGATGTCAATCCAGGTACTCCTTTTGCAGATTGTTCTAATATACCCGAATCTTGTGTAGCTTCATCAAAATCCATGTTGCGCTCATCCTCCTTGTGTTCAGTATACTCTGATTTTTCGGCAATATCAAGCAGATTTTTATCAGACTCATTTTGATCTTCTTGTTCATCTTCTGCAACTGATCCTGCAATAATCGAATTATATAACGATACATCTGATATTTTACTTTCTTCTTCATCGTATAAATTATTAGAAAAAGAAAGATTTGTATCAATTTCTTCATCTGAAAATTCAGTGTCTGTCAGTTCAGGGTCAGAAAAATCATCTGAAGTTGTATCTGATGTAATATCGTCAAAAGACGGTAGTTCATTATAAGAAATATCATCTACAACATTGATATCATCAAAACTTGGAAGTTCATCGTTTTCTTCTTCTAAAGTAGAATTATCAAATTTACCAAAAGATAAAGAATCTGTCGATAAAGAATCGGAATTATCTTCTGCTGCAAGATTATCAGCAAGTTCTGCAGCATTAATAAAATCTTTGTCGTTTTCATCTAAAGATTCAATGATATAATCATTCGTCGCTTTTTCAGATGTTTCTTTTTCACTTGCATCACATACGTTATTTTCTTCATTAGCAACAGATTCATCAAAATTATTTGAAATCGAAACATTTTCTGCTTCTTCTTCAAAATAAAAATCATCTAATATAGGTGGAGTTTCAAGAATTTCGTCAGTATCGTCGTCTATATAAGGGATTTCAATGCCGTCAACGTCAGCTTCGTCATTATCTAAAAGTAAATCGTCGTTAAAATCTAATTCAATATCGTTATCTGTAAAATTAGATTCATCTTCAGATTCAATTTCATCTTCAAGAGTCGAATTTTCATCAAGAGGAATATCAAAATTTTCTACATTTTCAGTTGAAGAATATGTATCTTGTTCCGTTAAAAGTTCCTCCGCTAACGAATCATCATCTTCTGTAATTTCAGAAAAATTATCTTCGTTCGACAAAATATCAGGCAGAATATCAGCATTATCCAAAATATCAGATGTTTCTGAAATTTCATCATCTTTTGCGATTGAAGAAATATAAGATTCTTCAGAATCTTCTTGGAGTGGAAGAGGTGTATCATCTGTAGAAATCTCTGATGTTTCTGGCGAATCAAAATCAGCTTCGTCATTGAGTTTAATATCAAAATCGTCTTCAGATATTAATGGCACAGTAAATTCGTCTTCGTTAATTATATCTGAATCTATCGAATCTTCAGTTGATAACGGCGTTTCATCTTTTGAAACAGTTTCTATGGCAGGCTCTCCAATATTTTCTGCATCAGCAAAAAGATTTTCATAGAAATCATCATCTTCGGACTTTTCATGAGTTGCTTTTATCGGAGCTGGAGCAGCTTCTTTTTCTGCTTGTGGAATAAATGCAACTTTATTGCCGTCTGTGTCTATTTTCGTTCCATAAAGCGGAATAGATTCTGATGTTTCAAAGTCGTCAGAAACTTCTACTGTTGTTGTTTTTGTAATATTTGCGTCTTCTTGCGAAACAGTAATATCGTAGTCAATTTTTTCAGCTTTTTTTGCATTAGTATTTTCTGTTTGTATACTTGGAATATCATCAGAAGAAAGAAAATCATCGAATTCTGTAACTTCATCAAAGCCAGAATCAACAGTTACTGTTTCTGTAGAAGACGAAACATCCGGAGATTCATTTTGAATAGATGAAAACATTTCATCAAAATTATCTTCAACAGCAGAATCTGTTTGAGTTGAATCTTTAAACATTTCATTGAAATTACTTTCTTCATCGATAGTATCGCTTACATCTATTTGAATTTCAGAAACAAACTGATCGTCAAATTCAAGATCTATATCTATCGGCTCTTCATTTAAAATTTCCGTTTTTTCTTCTGCAGAACCGCCGAATTCGGCATTCAAATCACTTAAAAAATCATCTGTTACGTCAAAACCTTCATCTGAACTTATACCAAATTCATTAGATACATCAATTTCGCCGTCATCGCTTATAAAATCATCAATAGAAAGTCCAATTTCTTCAGATTTTTCAGCTTGAGTATTATCAGCAGATGAAAGATTTTCTATATCATCATCTATTTTATCAAAAGAAGTCATATCTGTTTGTTCAAAATTATCAGTTTCAGGATTAGAAAAATCATAACTTGAATTTTCTGAAATATTGTCTTCTGGCAAAGTTGTTTCAAACATTGTATCAAAATCATCTTCGATATTGTTTATAACGTTTGGCGTTTCTTCAGATAAAGAAAATTGATTTATATCATCAGAAACATTTTGAACATCATCGGTAATATTATTATCAATTGAATCATTAAATTCCGGTGAAGCTGTTATCGATTCAGAAAAAACATCGGTTTTAATATCTTCTGTTTCCGGTGTAGCACCAAAATCAGCCAAGCCAAAAACATCTTCTGTTAAATTTAGAGTTTCTGTTTGGTTTTCGGAATTATTAGAATCATCGGAATTATTAGAATCAATAAAATCATCAAAGGCATTCGATGATAATTCTGAACTATTTTTTTCGATTTCATCAAATGAGGAATCATCTGTTAAATCTATAGCATCAAATGATTCTGTAGTTTCTTCTATAGTAGGTTTCTTTAATGAATTTTCCAGTTCACTTTCGGAAGGTACTTCAAGCGGTGGAACTTCAATATTTTCAACAGATGGATAATCATAGTGTGGTGCATCATCAAGCGGCTCCCAGTTTTCGGCAGAATCTTCTTCTTGAAAATCTTGAAAAGTAGAAGAAACTTCATGTGATACAGGAGCTGAAAATGTAGTTTGTGTAGATTCATCACTGTTTTCAAAAGATTCACTTGAGATTTCTTCTTGTTCTTCTATAAAATCATCAGTCAAATCTGCTGCATTTATGTCAGGGGTATTATCAAAATCAGGTTTAGATAAATCTGAAAGAGGTGATGTTGAATCAGAAAAATCTACCGGCTGAACAGAATTGTCTGCTTCTGAAAAAATAGAGTCATTTTGCGAAACATCTTCGGGGGCCTTTTTGACCCAAATACCAAACTGTTCAATGTCTTTGGCGTTAGAATCAAAATCATCTTTCTTATCAAAAGCCATGAAAAACTCCGTAAAAAAATTTATGCACTTTTAGTATAACATTAAAATTGTCTTCCTGCAGAAAAAATCAACAAAAATATGGTAATTTCAATATTATTTTTGAAAATTTAATCCGACAATAGCTTACTCTTTCTTATTTCGGCAGAAATCGCAAATTTGTCCATATTCTTTTTTATGCGCCGATTTTTGAAGAAAATTTTAATTTCAAAGCAAATGAATGCATTATTCTAAATTGAATGAGCTTGTTTTGCAAGAAAATTTGAAAAAACTTTTGTATAAATTTTGTATAAAAAACGGAAAATGCATGGAGAAAAACAGCATTCATGCCGTTATTAGTCTTATGACACGTATGAAAGTTTTAGTGGCTGCGTTTTTTGGCACGCTTGTCTATGTGTTTATTTCTGTCGGTTTTGGACCTGAGGGGTTTTGGGCAGTTTCTCAACTGGAAGAACAAAAACAGATGATAACGGCTAATTTGCAATCAATTCAGCAAATTAACGATGGGCTTAAAATTGAATTTCAAGGTTTGAGAGTAGACCCAGATGTAATTGCCGCTTATGCTAAAAAATTAGGCTACAAAAAGGAAAATGAAAAATTAATTCGCCTTCAAGGCCTATCTTCGCAAACTGAATTTGTTCCGGAAATCGGTAATCCGGTAACACTTGGAAAGATAAATTATATTCCTGAATGGTTGTGCAAAGTTTCCGGTTTGTGTATTTTTTGCTTTTTTATGGCAATTTTTGCTATGCAAGATTTGCGTAAAAAATTACAGCAAAAACGAACTGTAAATCTTTATTATGAAAATACTCAAAGAGCATTCTAATTCAGCAGAATGCGTTGCTGAATGTATAAAAAAATTCGGTGTAGTAATTATTCCAACAGATACGATTTATGGATTCTCTTCCATTGTTGGCGATGATGGAGAGAAAATTCGACAAATAAAGGGTAGGGCAGAAACAAAACCTTTTATTGAACTTGTAGATTCTATAGAATCTGCGTTTAAGATTAGCACTGTAGAAATTCCTGATGATATTTTGAAATTTTGGCCTGGTGCAGTTACGGTGATTGTTCCACGAAAAAAAGAATTAGGTGGAGGCACTGTAGCTTTGCGCTGTCCCGGAGATTCTTGGCTTAGGAATGTGATAAAACTTTCCGGTAAAAGCATTTACTCAACAAGTGTAAATCGCTCTAATTTTCAGCCTTTATCTAAAATCGAAGAAATTATTAAAGAATTTGAAGATGAAGTTTCTTTAATAGTTTGCGATGGAGATAAACCAAACGGAATTGCTTCAACTTTAGTAGATATTACTTCTGGAAAAATAAAAGTGCTTAGGCAAGGTTCGGTTTTGATTAAAGAAACTTTTTAAACTTTGTATGAAGAAATGTGTATTTTTATTATGCAAATTATCAATGATTCATTTTATTTCTGAATTCTATTTGCATATCTCGACGAATATCTCTTTCTTTAATATCTGAGCGTTTATCGAAAAGTTTTTTGCCTTTACAAATGCCAATATTCACTTTTACACGGCCGTTTTTAAAATAAAAATCTAACGGAATTAGCGTGTATCCTTTTTCTGTAACTTTTCTTTCAAGTCTTTTAATTTCTTCCCGATGAAGCAAAAGCTTTTTGGGACGGTCCGGTTCATGGTTAAAAACTGATGAATATGGATTTTCTGAAATATGAAGATTTTTTAGCCAAACTTCATGATTTGAAATTTCTGCAAATGCATCAGGGAAAGAAATGGTTCCATCTCTGAAAGATTTTATTTCAGTTCCTTTAAGTTCAATTCCGCATTCTATAGAGTCTTCGATTGTATAATTAAATCGCGCCTTTTTGTTCTGCGCAATAAGTTTAATTCCTTTCTGCTTCATGCGCCAAAGTATATCATTTTAATGAGAGTTTCTCAATATTGGCGTTTTGCGTTTGGGATTGAGCTATGAATTTGGGACTATGTTAGCAAAACGCCGAAGTTTGCACTTTAATCAGACTTCCTTGTCTGATTAAAGTGCCGAGTTTTGCTTCACAAAACTCGTCGCTTGTGCACTGCGTCCTTGCAGTGCGGGTTTGTAAGGGGTGCGTTTTGCTTTGGGATTAATCTTAAATTTGGGGTTATGTTAGCAAAACGCCAAGTTTTTGCGGGGCAAAAACTTGAGGTTTGGGCGTTCACTTGGGTTTTATCTACGAAATTGGGGTTATGTTGGTGAAACGCTTGTTTTTTATGTTCTCATTATGTTATCTTCTTGTTATGGCTTCTAATTTAAGTGGAATTGAATATTCATATTTATTAAAACAGCATCGCCGAAAAAATACAATTTTTTTAGTTGTGTTTGTTTTCATTGTTTTTATTGTTTGCACATCATGGCAAAGATTTGTGTTTTTTCCGATAATCGTGTCTTCTGTGTCGATGCAACCTTTGCTTGATTCTGGGGATGTTGTTTTTGTAACACCTCTTGCGTCTGTAAAGCCTGTTGAAGACAAAATACCTGTTGTATCTTCGGTTCTTCATTGTATAAATTTGAAACGCGGAGATGTTGTTTTAATTTCACCTGATTTAAAAAATGAAAAATCCATATTTATGAGCATAATTGATTATGTTACTGAATTTATTACATTTCAAAGGCATAGTTTTTTTAAAAAAACTAATTTAGTTACACAGTCCAATACTGTTCGCCGCATTGTGGGTTTGCCTGGAGATACAATTTATATGAAAGATTGTATTTTGTATGTTAAACCAAAAGGCGAAACTTATTCACTTACAGAATTTGAGCTTTCCGATATTCAGTATGATATTTTTATTGAGGGAACAGATGTTACATGGAGCCGTGAAATCGGGTTTCCAGGCGAAATGAAAACAATAATTTTAAAAAATGATGAATATTTTGTGCTTGCCGATAATCGTTCTCATGGAATTGATTCACGTTATTACGGACCGGTTAGAGGACGCAATATAAAAGGGAAGTTATTTCTTCGTTATTGGCCTATAAAGAAAATTTCACTTTTCTGAATTTATGGCGGATGTTTCTCTTTATGTACACATTCCTTTTTGTAAATCGAAATGTGCATACTGCGATTTTTTTTCGGTTGAAAAAAATGAAATTGAAAATCTATATATTGAAAAATTGATTGCAGAAGCAGAACGCAGGGCTGTTCAATTTGATGTTTCCGAATGGAAGACAATTTATATCGGAGGTGGAACGCCGAGCTTGCTTAAAGAAAATCAGATTGAGCTGCTTTTTTCCGGTTTGAATAAAATCTGTCCTGTTGCTGAAAATGCGGAAATTACATTTGAATGCAACCCCGACGACATTACAAAAGAATTGTTAAATCAGCTAAAAAACTGCGGTGTGAATCGCCTTTCTGTTGGAATTCAGTCTATGGCTGATGTGCCGTTGAAAATCGTAAACAGACGTGCCGGCAGAAAAGAAAATCTTGAAGAAATTGAATTAATAAATAAATTCTGGCTTGGTAAAAATGAACTTACCGCAAAGAAAAATCGTTTTTCTGTCGATTTGATTTGTGGACTTCCGAATCAAACTTGTGAAAGCTTTTTTAAAGATATTGATGAAATTATAAAAAGCGGTGTTGACCATATTTCACTTTATTCTCTTATATTGGAAGAAAATACGCCACTTTATAATTATGTTAAAATGGGAAAAATAAACCTACCTGATGATGATGAAGCTAGTTTATGGTGGATAAATGCTCGTAATATTCTTGAAAAGAACGGCTTTGAACAATACGAAGTTTCAAACTTTGCAAAAAAACATTGTAAAAGTGAACATAATTTAACTTATTGGCGTATGCAGCCATATGTTGGCATAGGTGCCGGAGCGACAGGTACTGTAAATGATTTTCGTTACACAAACAGCAATTCCATTCAAGAATGGTTATATGATAATTTAGAAGAATGTGAGACTTTATCAATTAGCACACAAAAGTTTGAATATTTAATGATGTGCTTTAGAACTTTGGAAGGCGTTGATGTTTTTGAATTTGAAAAAAGATTTGGCGAAAGTATAAATGTAATTGAGCCGCTGTTTTCAAAATGGCTTAAAAAAGGGCTTGCCGTAAAGTCTAAAAAAAATTATGCACTTAACAAAAAAGGGCTTTTATTTCTAAATAGATTTCTTGATGAACTTTTAAATATTATTGAATAACAATTCGAGCTTTTTCGGCAGCAACCATATATAGAAGAAAAACAACTACTGAAAATAAAATACCCCAAAAAAGCATCAAAAAGGGCTTAAAAATG
>JAAYQG010000047.1 GCA_012519415.1 Treponema sp.
AGGAAGGTTCAGTCCATCAAAAAAATCTAATAAGGTTTGATTATTAAAATTCAATATGTCAAGCGTTTCGCTAACTATCGGATAGCCGCCATCTCTGTTTACATTGTTAAGTTTATCCATTGTTGTTTGTTTTTATTACGTATTGTTTGCCACATAACTTATATGTGTTTATTAATTTCTCTATTTGATTTATTTGCTCATCACTCAAGCTTACATTGGATACATCAATAACAAATGGATTTACAATGTAATCGCTTACATGATGCAATATTACAAATGGAACTATTATTCCTCTATTTTCATTATTTCTGTAAACTATCAAAGGAATTCTCTTAGTGCCGTCATAAACTTTTATTCGTCGCAAATCATTATCAAAATAATCATTCAAAAGTCTTTGTATTTGCGGGATTTGACAATTATAGCTTAACGCACGCCTTGTGTTTACTGAAAAAATGCGCCAATCATTAATTGTGTTGAATAATATATTTGCTAATGCTTTTATAAATCGCATTATACTACCGCCTTTAATTACTGGCGGAGTAATCTCATCTATCTTTGTATTTATATTATACTCTTCCATTTGGTATGTAATCTATATCTAAAAATGCCAGCTCCATGTAACCACTATAAGGCGTATATCGAACATCTATATCTTCTATGGGATAACTGCCATGTTGCTGCTTTGCCTCTGTGATTTCTACTATTTCTATTCCTTCAACTTTTTGAACAACATCTACTAGCTTCATTCCAACAAATTCTCCATTAAATTCTATGCTTTTCAAAAAATCAGTTACGGCTATTCTTGCTGGTTCTATATCTGTGCCTAGCAACTTTCCATCAATATTTAAAATCAAGGGGTTGTAATAAACAATTAATTTCAAGTAGAGTTTGTCCGGGAGAGAGTTTATCACATCTACTACAACTCCACCAGGCTTCACTCTATTAATATACGCCCTAAAGGCACCAAATTCCTCTTCAGACAAAGGCGATAATTGCTCATTACCACCTTTGGCGATTTTTAACAGAACGCTTGATAAACCATCTTCTGCGTGAGCATATTTTATTATCTGCTTACTCTCATCTATCACAGCATAAGTGTCTGTTTCTGCAAAACTCGAATCTTCTGAATAATCATTGCTAACATCTTCGCCAAACTGGAACTTGAGAGCCATTTTTTTATACCAAGAAACATGTCCATATCGCTCCCGTTCTACTATTTGCGTAATCTCCTCTTTGTCCCTTTTTATAATGCTTTTCACGATTACCGCAACAGAAGCGATTATGTATATAAAAATAGTTTCTACACTAATTTTTGAGAAATTTTGATTGTAAAACGTCAACTTATCCTCATCACTCTGTATGTTGGCTTCTTGCCATTTTGTCTCCAAATCATACAGCGACCTCATATCTTCGTTGCTGACAAATGCTATTTTTATCAAATCCGCTTCTTCGTTTATTGCTTTCATTTTTTTAGTTTTATATTTACACCCTCATTATCCACAGATAGCTCATCTGCAGGAACCAAGCATTGAGCTAATTGTTTTTTTGCATTTCCTGCCCAAAATGGATCTGGCTTGCCGTGCAACATACTTATAACTCTAGCGCCCAATGTTTGCGCATAAAAATAATTGCCTGGCGATGACAACAGTAAATGTCTCACAATTTGCTCGTCATTGTCTCCAACTGCAATTACCCCATTTGCTTTAATTATATCGCCGTTATTATCCAACAAAATGCCTTTCATGCTAATGCTTTATATTTATATTCTCGTAATCTTCTTGATTGAATTTTTTAGGTCCAACCATTGGCGCTGGGACTGTTAAGCTACCCGTTATAGGCCCAAGGGTTTCCGAAGCTCCTTTAAACGCAGCGTTGCTATGCGTATGCCTCTTGCACCAATCTCTTAAATCGTTCAGTTTTCCAGTTAACTCTCTTATCTTAATCAATCCGTCATTTTTGCCACCATTAATGATTATATCAGTCTCCACGTCTATATCTATTCTATCAATTTCGCTGTAATTTAACACAACTAAATTTGTATAATCACCATTCATATCCATAATCAAGACATAGCTGTCAATTTTTGGTGTTA
>JAAYQG010000048.1 GCA_012519415.1 Treponema sp.
ATTGTCTGTGCTTCCGTTTACCAAAAAACGAAGTCTTGTGTCATACAAGAAGCAAACCGCATCGGCTACACCAAAAATATATTGTTTCCAATGTGTTGTATTTGTGGCAACAGGAATAAGAGCGATTGTTTCTGCCTCATAAACTTTATAAGAATATGCACATTTTGAAAGCCAATCTTTTATTGTAGTCCCTCGTTCTCTGTCTGCTCCATAAAGTGAATGTCTAGCTAATGTTTATTGATTGCTATTTAATGATTAAGCGAATACATTCCATCGCCTGTGTCATTGTCCATATAGGAAGCGAGAATTCCTTTTATTTCTGAATAAACTCGTACAACTTCTTCGTCTTTTTCTTTAATCCAGTGATAATAAATTTCAAGCTCCCTATCGGCAAATTTTGCGCTGTACTGTCCATGTCGGAACATGGCATAAATTGTTTTAAGCTGTAGCAGTGGAAATTCATCAAAGAATTCACAAGGGTAAAAATTAATATTACTTGTCATTTTACAGTCTCCGTTTTATTAAAGTTATAAAATAAGCTTCAATAGCTTTTTTAACGATTTTGTGTGCGTCTGAATGGCTCGAAACACTTTCTTTGTCTTTATAATCATTCTGATTGTTAAGCAAGTTATTAAAACGATTTATTTCATGATAATTTTTTTCAGGATAACTGTCGTACAATTCATTGCTTTCTTTGTGTGGTGATATAACATAAAAGATTAATTCAAGCAATTATTGATAAAAAACTTTATGCGTAAACAAATTATTTGTTATATCTTTTAACTTATTACTCCATTGTTAATTGTTATGTTTCTTGTAGCACTTACAAGTTGATTGTGCCAGCCTAAATTATTGCTTACGGCAGCGTTTCCTTCAGCACTACCATATTGACCGGCACCGTAGGCGTATATTTTTTTTTGGTTATAAAAGCCCGGTGCAATAGAAATCTGCTTTATTTGAGAATTTTCAGTCCAGTTTATTGTAAAGTGTTGATATACAGTTCCGCTTACGTAATATTCTACCCAGCTTCCGCTTGAGCTATTTCCGCCGCTTGAACCTGTGCCTGATTTATTTTTGCTAGAAATATAAAATGTTGGTGCTGATACTGTAAAATCAATAGTTTTACTTCCGGAAAGTGCCATAACTTCACCTTTTGCGGTAAGATATACTCTACAATTTCCGACTTGCTGGTCTCTCAATGCTGGTAAAACTCCTATACCAGCGTTTGTTCTACCTATCATAAATTAACCTCTCTTTTGCAGTTTCCTGCTGTTTAATAAAGATTCCGCTAATTTGTGCGGAATTATCTAAGAATTCAAGCTTGTTTGAGTAAAGACATATGCTTTTTTTATGCAGTTTCATTAACTCAAGCGGCGTTTGAATCTGCATGATTTTACTTTTAAGTAGGTTTGCCGAGTGCAAAGTTTCATACTTTTCTTTGAGTGTCATATTTTTTTCAAGTTCTTTTCTTGCCTCTTTATCAACTGCACCTGTAAAAATTGCTTTAGCCGCATTCAAATCACGGATGAGCATTAATTTCTCATTAAAATTACTTTCGGTACTGTTTGTCTTTATACTGAGCTTTTTCGGCAGCAACCATATATAGAAGAAAAACAACTACTGAAAATAAAATACCCCAAAAAAGCATCAAAAAGGGCTTAAAAATGCATACATATTAAAAAATATAGTATAATGACCCCACAC
>JAAYQG010000049.1 GCA_012519415.1 Treponema sp.
AATAGGCTTTTCCAATGGTCTCATGCTAATTTTTCTTACTGTCATCTCATTGTATCTGTAATGATAGCAAAAAAAGATGAAAAAACTGCAAATTCAATAAAAAAAGTGCCCTGCCGAAAAAGCTCATTAAGAGATACTCTTTTCCAGATTTTTATGTTATACTTATTACATTGTTATCCACTTTTTAAAAGATTTCATGGCGTGAATAACAATCAGTTTAATATAAAACAATTTGTTTTTTTTAATTGTAGACTAATTAAAATAAATTAGGAGATTTGTCTGTTATGTCAGTTGCACCTCAGATTTTGAAAGCAATGGAAAATTCTTCTGCAATCAGAAAAGCTTTTGAAGCAGGAATAAAACTTAAAAAAGAATTTGGAAACGATAATGTGTATGATTTTTCATTAGGAAATCCGGATCTTGAACCGCCTATAGAAGTTAAGAATGTTATAAAAAAAATAGCTGCTTCCGACGAAATAGGCACACATGGATATATGCCTAATGCGGGATATAATTTTGCACGTGCTGCAATGTCAAAAAAAGTTAGCGAAGAGCAGGGTGTTTTTGTTGAAGAAAAAAACATTATTATGTCTTGCGGTGCAGCCGGCGGTCTTAATGCGGTATTTAAAGCTATTCTTTCTCAAGGAGATGAAATTATTGTTCCATCTCCTTTTTTTGCAGAATATATACATTATTGCACAAACCATGGCGGCAAACTTATTCCGGCTGCTACAAACGAAGATTTTTCTCTGAATATTGATACAATTAAAAATGCTTTGTCTTCTAAAACAGCTGCTGTTCTTATAAACTCTCCGAACAATCCCACAGGTAAAATTTACTCAAAAGAAGATATTCAGCTTTTAGCAAATACTCTTGAAGAACATACAAAAAAAACAGGTCGAAAGCCATACATTATTGCAGATGAACCATATCGAGCTATTGTGTATGAAAATAAAACTGTAGCACCTTTATTTCCGGTTTATGATGCAAGTATTGTAGTTTCTTCTTTTGCAAAAAATTTAAGCTTGCCCGGTGAGCGAATCGGCTATATTGCAGTTAATCCGGTATTCAAAGAAATTGACGAACTTTGTGCTGCAATTATTTTTGCAAACCGCATTTTAGGTTATGTAAATGCTCCTGCATTTTTTCAGCGTGTTATTGCAGAAACATGGAATGCACCTGTAGATTTTTCTTCGTATTTGCTTAGACGAAACGCACTAACAAAAGTATTAGATAAAGCAAATATTCATTATGCAGAACCGGAAGGAGCTTTTTATTTGTTCTGCAAAGTTCCAAAAGGCAAAAACGGTTCAACAGATGAAAATGATTTTTGCAATCAGCTTGAAAAATATCGTATTCTTGCTGTTCCCGGTACAGGTTTTGGCAAAAAAGGCTGGTTTAGACTTGCGTATTGTGTATCTGAAAAAACAATTACAAATAGTACTGATGCTTTTATTGCTGCTGTAAAAGCATGGTAATAAAAACATAGTAAATATTTAAAAAGGGGTAAAAAATGCGTATTTTAATGATTTCTGCGGAGGCTGCACCTTTTGCAAAAACTGGAGGACTTGCTGACGCAGTTTCGGCACTTTCTATTGCATTACATAAACTTGGACACGATGTGCGTATTGTAATGCCGCGATATTATAAAATCAACAGAGAAAATTTATCTCAACTGCCCGGTTCAATGTGCGTACATTGCGGATATCGTGAAGAGTGGACAGCAGTTTATACTACAGATATGATAGGGACAAAAGGACTTCCTGTTTATTTTATTGACCATGAAGGTTGTTACGGTAGAGATGGTGTTTATGGAGTTCCTACAGATACGGATTTTAAAGATAATCCAATGAGATTTTCTCTTTTATGCAACGGAGCTTTTCAGTTGTGCAGAAAATTAGGCTGGTATCCGGATATTATTCATGCACATGATTGGTCTGCTGCATTATCAACTGTTCTTCTTCGATTTAACGAAAGGCATAATAATTTTGCAAATACAAAAAGTGTGTTTACAATTCATAATCTTGGTTATCAAGGTGTTTATAATAAACATAATTATTCAATTTTAAGTCTTGACTGGAATCATTTTTATTCGTCTGGGCTTGAAGATTATGACCAAATTAATTTTTTAAAATCGGGATTAATTTCCGCAGACGCTCTTACAACAGTTTCTCCAACATATGCTTCAGAAATTCAGTCTCAAGAGTATGGTTTTAGAATGGACGGTATTTTAAGAGCTCGTTCTAATGATTTATATGGAATTTTAAACGGTGTTGATACAGATGTTTGGAATCCTGAAAAAGATACTTTGATTGCTAAAAACTATTCAGTAAAAACAATCAAAGATAAAGTAGAAAATAAAATAGCTTTACAAAAACAGATGGGCCTTGAAGTTAATCCTGATATTCCAATAGTTGGAGTTGTAACAAGACTAGTAGACCAGAAAGGTATTGCAGAAATGTTTGCTCCGTCTTATGGATGTGCATATAAATTATGTTCGGATATAAGGCTTCAATTTGTTGTTCTTGGTGCCGGCGAAAAATGGTGTGAAAACGAGCTTCGAGTTCTTTCAAATAATTTGCCTAATTTTGCCGCATATATCGGATATGATGAAGCTTTAAGTCATTTGATTGAAGCTGGTGCGGATTTTTTCCTTATGCCGTCAAAGTATGAACCATGCGGTCTAAATCAAATGTATTCATTGTTATATGGAACGCTACCCATTGTTCGGCGAACAGGGGGGCTTGCAGATACGGTACAAAATTATAATCAAAAAACCGGAGAAGGAACAGGTTTTATTCTTGATTATCTAACTCCTGCAAGTATTTACGATACAGTAGGCTGGGCTATGTATGCTTGGTATAATAAGCCCGAACATATTGCAAAAATGAAAGAACGAAGCATGAAACAACAGTTTGGTTGGGATATTTCAGCAAAGAAATATCTTGAAATCTACGAAAAACTTTTAAAATAAAGAAGGATTTTTATGCTTAAATATTTTGTTAGAATGCTAAAAGCTCTAAATGCTAATTCGCACCCCGGTGAATTAGCACATGCTTTTTCATTTGGAATGCTTTTAGGTTTTTTGCCGAAAACATCTGTATTATGGTATTTTCTTTTTGTTTTGTTTTTGTTTTTAAGGATTAATAAAGGTTTTTTCTTTCTTTCGATTGTTTTAGCTTCTATTTTAGCACCTATATTTGATCCGTTTTTTGATAATATTGGATATTTTGTACTCACAATGAAGCCTTTTGAGAATATTTTTCGAACATGGCTTGAAATTCCTTTTGTTGCTTTTACAAGATTCAATAATTCAATAGTTGCAGGTTCTTTACTGTTTTCAATAGTAGCATATATTCCTTTTTACATTCTTGCGCGTTTCTTCGTTTTATTTTGGAGAAAAACTTTACAGCCGCTTCTTGTAAAAAATCCGCTTGTAAAAGCTTTTATGAAAACACCGCTTGTAAAAAAACTTGTAGAAATTACACAGCAAGCAAATCTAAGCTAAAAGGAAAAAATATGGCAAAAACAAAAATTCCTTCAATTTTTAACGATAGTTTTAGTGAAAAATCATTTGAAAGAAAAATCTCAAATAAAATTTACGTACCTGCTGACAAAGAATTTGTAAAAGCTTTGTACGAGCAGACAGATGATGGTTTGATTGTCTTAAAAGAAGACATTGAACTTTCCAAACAAGATGTAAAAAAATTAAAACTTATTTCAAAACAAATGAAAAAACAGAAAGGAAGAATTAGATTTCTTTCAATAATTTTATTTGTTGCATTAATTTTTGCAATTATAAGTGTAATTATTGCTTTTAAAAATCCAATTATAAAATCGCTTCTTATAAAAGCTGGAACAACAGCTGCTGGTGCTGCTTGCGATATTGATTTTGTTGATTTAAGGTTGCTTGATTCTAAATTAACAATAAAGGGTGTTGCAGTTGCAAATAAAAATGAACCCATGAAAAATCTTGTAGAAGTTTCCAATTTAGTTCTTGATTTTGATTTAGTTCAGCTATTAAAAGGCAGAGTAGTTGCAGATGAACTTCGCGTGGAAGGCATTCAAGTTGGAACAGACAGAAAAGTATCAGGTGCATTAAATAAAAAAGAAAAACAGAAAAACAAAATTGTTAAAGAAACTCAACCTGAAGAAATTGCTAAACAAGTTGAAAAACTCATAAAAGAACAAACAGGACTTTCAAAAGAAGGCATAACAGAAGTTTTTTCTCAGTTTGCTCCTGAAACTATCGTAAAATCTGTATATGGACAAATGAGTTCGCCGGAGCTTATTAAAACGCTTGAGCCGCAAACAAGAGAAATTGTAACAAGCTGGCAGACAGAATCTGAAACTCTTTCTAAAAACGTACATGATTTTACATCAAGTGCGCAAGAATTGGTTGCGACTGATATTTCTAAAATTTCAGATCCTATTCAATTGAAACAGCTTTTAACGAATTTAAAAGTTGTATCTGATAATGCTGAAAAAATCAAAGCGTCTGTTGTAAATGCGGAACAAAAGCTAAAAACCGATATTAATACAGTTTCAACAATAAGCAACTCTATAAAAAATGCTGTTAATTCAGACATGAAACTTTTAAATGAACAGTTGAATGCGCTTTCTAATATAAACTTAAAAAGCATGACGAATCTTTTTTCCGGAGAACTTGATGGTCCTGCAATTCAATTCCTTCAAAAATATCTTCCGATAGCGCAGTCTGTGCTTGCAAAAATTGAAGAACTGCAAACATCAGGTGCAAAAAAAGCTGAAAAAAAGCCTAAAAAACAAACTTCGTATCGAGCAGCTGGAAGAACTATCGAATATCGAAAAGATAATGTACCGGATTTTCTTATACGAAAGACTGTTATTTCAGGGTTAGATGTAAAAAAAGGTTTCGCACTTTCAGGCACAATTACTAATATTTCAAATGATTGCGACAAACTTGACAAACCTATTGATATAAACTTAAAGCTTAATCGTTCAGAAAAGACAACAGAAATGCTTAATGCGGTGCTTGATATGCGAAAAAACAGAACTTCAAAGGCACTTTCTGCAAAACTTTCAGGAACCGGTTATAGTTTTTCAAAACTTACTATTCCAAATGTAAATATAAACGGTTTGCCGTATCTTTCTGGTGCAGCTTCGTTTAATGCAGATATGAAATTTGATACGGATTTGAGTTTTAACTTAAATGGTGCTCTTGCTGTTGCTGACGCTCTTATAGAAGTAAAACCTTTTGAACCTGCTTTTGCTTATTCAATGTATACACGAGCTATTGAAAACATAAGAAAGCTCAACATAAATGCTATTGCTGGATTTTCTCCTCAAACATTATTGGATTTAAATATAACCACAGATTTAGATAAGATTCTCGCCTCAAATCTAACAAAAATTTTTGATTCGGAAATAAAAGCAATTCGCGCTGAGCTTGAATCAAAAGTAAGCGCAGAAATTGAAAAACTTATTGCACCGCTTGATGAACAATTAAATATTTTTGGAGACTTAAAAGCTTTGGTTTCGGGTGATACAACCGCATATGCTTCAATGGAACAAAAAGTCAATGCAAAAATTGCAGAAGTCGAGAAGAAACTAACAGATAAAGCAACTTCAGCTACGAATGATGCTTTGAAACAAGCAAAAGATCAAATGCCAGACGAACTTAAGGAAAATGAAATTCTTGATGATACTATAAACAATGCAATAGATAAGTTCAAAAAACTATTCTAATATTTGATAATCTTATCTTTTGTTGTTGCCTGCCTTTGTGTTCAAAGCACAAAAGCAGGCATTTTTTTTAATCCAATATAATTTCTGTCGCTGACCAGTCGACCTATTTGACTTGTCGCAGATTTTTTATTGGAGGAATTTAATTTTTGCCTAATGATTCTGCAGCAAGAACATGAATCCTGTTTTCAGAATCAACAACACTAATAGAATTATCTTTTATAAAAATTGGTGTTGTTTCAAGCACAGAAAATGGTGTTTCTGCTACAAGTTCCAATTCTTTTGAATATTTGCCTAAAACCCATACTTTATTGCGTTTAATTACAGTATAATAAAAACCGCCGTGATTTATAAGAATTGCATTTTCACTTACGGGATCTTCACTTTGTTTTGTCATTTCAAGAGTAAGTCCGTCAATCAAAATAAGTCTTATTGCAGCGTTTCCTTCATTTTTGCCTGCAATTGCAATAAACTGATTTCCTGCTTGATAAACAGTTCTGCCGCGAATTACATTTATAGAAGAGGTTTTAACTTCTTTCCCTGTTTTGGAATCAATAATTACAAGTGTAGAAAGCAGTTTTGATTTATCTGTTATTTTTAATCCATAAGTCATTGAAATAAGCTCATCTTTTTGCGGCAATTTTGTTGTATCTTTTGCAATCTCTTTTGTTTCATTTTGAGCTTCGCTTCGCTTTTTATCTGCAAAAATCTGTTCTTCAGAAGCTTTATCTGCCTGTTTTTGCGCTTGCTTTTGTGCATCAAGCAATTTGTTTTGTGCATTTTGAGCTTCTTCTGCTGCTGTCGCTGCTTCTTTTGCTTTTGTTACTGCATTTTCAGCTGCCATTCTTGCTTTTTCGGCAAGAATTTCATTTTCTGGTTCTTTATCAGATGCTTTTTGAGCATGAACAGCATCGCTTTTTGCTTGAGCTGCCTGTCGTGCGGAAGTTTTTGCTTGATTTGTTGCTTCATCAGCTGATTTTTGAGCATTTCTCACATCTTTTGCCGCATTTGCAGCTTCTTCCGCAGCTTTCTTTGCATTTTCAAACGCTTCGTCAGCTTCTCTGTCTTTTAGTTCTGCCATATCTGAACGAATATCAATGCCCATATCGGATTTTTCACGGATATTGTCTACAACTTGCTGGTCGGAAATTACAGATGTATCAATAGCACTAAGACTTCCGGCTTTACGCCCTGTTAAAGGAATTATTATTTGAGTATTTCCAGGCCAATCTGCATAATCGGTTGAAAGACCTACAATATCTGAAGAAAGATTATTCAAAACTATTTCATTGTATTTTTCTCGAAAATTGTTGATATCGAATCTATAAACGGCGTTATACACAGTAATGAAAGTTGCAAGCGTATCGGAATCTTCTTTAGTGTATTGATAAGCTGATTCAAGATAAGCACTTATAATAGCTCTAAGATTTCTTATGTGATCTACTGCTGCATTTTCACCTATTATCAAAATATCCGCGCCAAGTCCATCTGCTTCTTCATCAATTAAATGCATAACAAAATAACGCTCAGGATTTCCGGCTTCAAAAGCACCGTTCGCAATGGGAATTCCTAAAGCTGTACCAATAGCTCGAATTTGAGCCATTGTATTATAAACAGTAACGGGACCGTTATAGCTTTTAAAGTGAATCTCTTGATTTGTAGTTGATTGAAGTTCACTTGTATAAACTTCAACAGTAAAAAGAGGAAGAAGTACAATTATAAAAAATGAAAAAACAAATGTTATTCGTTTCATGAAAACAGTATACCCCATGTTTTTCAATGCAACAAGTATGTTAAACAAAACAAGTTTGTTAAATAATAAAAGTTGAAATTGTTTCAATATGACTTGTTTGTGGATAAAAATCTAAAATTTCAAGATTTTTCAGTTTATAACCGTTTTGGCAAAAATCAGCAGTATCTCTTGCAAAAGTTACAGGGTCGCATGATAAATAGCGAATAATTGGAATTCTTTTTGTAATAATCCAATTTCGTACAGATTGTTCAATGCCGCTTCTCGGCGGGTCAATAACGACAGCATCAAAATCCAAATCAGCAGCATACATTTTCGGCCATTCAGTACCTTTTATTCCATAACTTTCATGTTTAGCAAATTTTAATTTTTTTTCTGAATTTTTTGATTTGGCTCTTGCAATATTTCGTTCTGCTAAAACAAGTGCTTCTCGATTATGTTCAATAAGATATACTTCTTCAAAAAAATCCGCTAAAAAAACTGAAAAAGTTCCTACGCCGGCATAAATATCTGCAACACGATTTCCTTGAAGATTTTCAATAATTTTTTGAATTGTTTTTTCCAGCATTTCGAGATTAGATTGAAAAAAACCATGAACATCAAACTGAATAATTTTTTCAAAGAGATTTACTGTGCATAAATCATCTTCGTTTACAAGCATTCCTGTGAAACGTCCTTTCTTTTTGTTGATGGAATTATCTTGAGTCTGCTTTACAATTCCATTTGAAGCAAAAAGATGTGATCTATCTTGAATGTTTAATTTATTATGTTTTAAGAATTGCCGTATTTCTTGCACGGCAACAAGACAATCATCAATGAATATTATTTCATTTGCAGATTTTCTCTTTAGTCCGCCTTGATGAAACTGAAAACGATTTCTATATTCAAATTCTTTTCCGCCGGTGATTTTAATTTCTGGAATATTATTAATGTTTATCCCTGAACGAATTAACGCATCTAATAAAATTTCTTGTTTTAATTTTCGCTGAAAATCTATCGAAACAACTTGTAGATTGCAACCTCCGCATTGACCGTAAAATTTACAAGGCGGTGTAATTCTTTCTTTTGATGGTTTTATAATTTCAAGAATTTCTGCTACAAAAAAATCACCTTTATCAGCTGAAATTTTAACTTTTATCGTTTCGCCAGGCAAAGCTCCTCTTATAAAAACAGATTTTCCATTGTATTTTGCAAGACAATCACCACCGGCAATCATTTTTTCTGTTTGTAATGTTATCACTTCCATATTTTGAGTCTATTGTTTTTTGATTTTTTGGGGAAGGGGCGTTTTGCTTTGGGTTGGTTCTACAATTTAGGATTAATCTAGCAAAACGCCAAGTTTTTGCGGGGCAAAAACTTGTGGCTTGGGCGTTTGGTTGGGATTTATCTAAAATTTAGGGATTATGTTAGCAAAACTCGGCGCTTGTGCACTGCGTCCGTGCAGTGCGGATTTGTACAGGTTGCGTTTTGCTTTGGGATTGAGCTACAATTTAGGATTAATTTAGCAAAACGCCAAGTTTTTGCGGGGCAAAAACTTGTGGCTTGGGCATTTGGTTGGGATTTATCTAAATTTGGGGTTATGTTAGTAAAACGCTGTTTGGGTATCACGGTGGGATTGGAGCTACCAATTTTTGGATTAGTCTGCGAAATCTCTAAGCTTGCGCTTTACGTAAATTTAAAAGCTGGAACGTTTCAGGTTTCTGTATAATTATGGTTTAGATTTGCACAAGGAAAAGAATACCACCTAATGTCCAGAAATGAAGCAAAAAGTCGTGCCTTTGCAGACGCGCAGCGTCGAAACCGCACGGCGCTTTTGCTTCATTTCTGGGATAATGGGTTTTGCTTTGGGATTGAGCTACAATTTTAGGATTAATCTAGCAAAACCCGTAGTTTGCGGCAAGCGCAAACTACAAGGCTTGGGCATTTGGCTGGGTTTTATCTAAAATTTGGGGTTATGTTAGCAAAACGCTGATTGGGGTATTTGGTTGGGTTTGTGTTGGATTTAGTGTATGTTTTTGGATTTATACAACTATGTACAAATGACGGAAGCGAGGTTTTGTAAGAGTAAAAACACTTTGTAGTTCGCAAAGCAGTTGTTGGACGTGTACTATTTTGTTCTAAAAAGTTTTACTTTATGTAATCCACTCATCAACTCAAAATGCTTATCAAGAGAAAATAATTCTAAATCATTATCTATCGCATTTTGAATAATGATTAAATCTACAATCCCAACCTTGTTGATACCATTCTTCAGATTGAGGGTTTGCATATTGATTATTGACTGCCAATTTACTCCCATAGGAGCTCTTGAGATTGAGGAAATTAGCTCGTCTAATTCTTTCTCTTTTTTATGTCGTATTGATGGTATCAACTCAGCAAGAATTAGGTCATTTATATAAACAGCATTGAGATCAATTAATGTTTCCAGTATCTTTGCTTTTTCGTTCCCCTTAAAATATTCGATCCAAACTGATGAATCAACTAAAACCATTTACCGTTTCCTCAGCGTGTTCAGATCTATCTCCAGGTCAACTTTACCGTAATAGCTTTTTATTCTCTTTATTTTCTCTTTCTGGATTAAATTCGTAAGAGCTATTTTTATGAGTTCCGTTTTTGTTTGTATATTCATTAACGCCATTGCCTCATCTATGAGTGCTTCGGGCAAATCGAGTGTGGTTCGCATATTCAGCCTCCTATGCATAAACATACTGTATTATATATGCATAAGTCAACATCTTCTTTATGTATTTCGCATATTTAACATGGGAAATCAATACTGTGTTGTTGAATTCAGTGTATGTTTTTGGATTTATACAAAACAATAAAATAGCTTGTTTTTGTACTGAAAGTTTTGTATCATTTGAATCATAAACACAAGGCAGGTTCATATGAAAAAAGATTCAATCATTATGCAAATGTCTGATGGTAAACGTATTGTTGTTCACAGATGGATGCCGGACAAAAAAGCTAAAATTTTGGGGCTTGTTCAGCTTAGTCATGGGATGATTGAACATGCTGAACGATACAATGCTTTTGGAGAGCAGCTTGCTGAAAAAGGTTTTGTTTTATATGCACATGATCATCGCGGGCACGGTAAATCTGCTGAAACGGAAGATGAACTTGGATTTCTTGCTGATATAGACGGTTTTCAGAGAGTAGTGCTTGATTTAAGAGAAGTTCTTGCAAAATTAAAAACAGATTACCCCGGTTATAAAACATTTTTATTTGCTCATTCATTCGGTTCTTTTGTTGCGCAATCTTTTATTGAGCAGTTTCCATGCGATATTGATGGTTGTATTCTTTCCGGCACTGCAGGTCCCCGTCGTGCACTTATAAAAATAGCAAAAATTTTATGTGTTTTTTTAATGTTATTCGGTGGAAAAAAACGAAGGTCAAATTTTATGTCGAATCTTACTTTTGCCGGTTATAATAGTCGTTTTGATAAATCAGAAGGTGGAAAAGCTTGGCTTTTCAGAGATTTTGAATATATCAAAAAAGATACAGATAATATTTACTGTTCATTTGTTCCTACATTATCTTTTTATTCAGACATGATGACAGGACTAAATCGTATTCATAAATTAAAAAATATCCGTGCTATTCCTAAAACTTTGCCGGTGCTATTTATTGCAGGAACAGCAGACCCTGTTGGCGGTTATACAAAAACTGTAAAAAAACTTGCAAATCTCTATAAAAAAATGGGAATGTCAGAAGTTTCTGTAAAATTATATGAAAACGCTCGCCATGAGCTTCTAAATGAAACAAATAAACAAGAAGTTATTTCCGACATTATTTCATGGTTTTCAGAGCAGCTTGAAAAACATAAAGTTTCAATATAAGTGAATCATAGCGAGTTGCTGAAACTGTGTTAATTATGGAAACTATGGCTCACATCTTGACCATAGAGTGTATTTCAATATATTGTTGAATCGTGCTATATAGATATTCTGCAAACGAAAAAGGCAAACCTGTAAAGAAAGCCGTAATATATACTAAAAATGAACATTCTGTTTCTCCTCAAAAAATTGACCCTGATGCAATGCGTATAATCACACATTTGAAAGATAACGGTTATGAAGCTTATATCGTTGGCGGAGCAGTGAGGGATCTTTTAGTAGGAAAAACTCCGAAAGATTTTGACATTGTTACAGATGCAACACCAACGCGAATTAAGAAAATTTTTAGAAATTCTAGAATAATTGGAAAACGTTTCAGATTAGTTCATGTTTTTTTTGGTCCTAAAATTTTTGAAGTAAGTACATTTCGCTCAATCGCTGATGGAACAGTTGGTAATAGATTCGGAACAATGGGCGAAGACGTATGTCGAAGAGATTTTTCGCTTAACGCATTGTACTATGACCCAATAAAAGAGCAAATTATTGATTATGTGAATGGTGTTCGTGATATAAAAAAAAGACGGATTGTACCTGTAATTCCTTTGAAATTAATATTTAAGGAAGATCCTGTTAGAATGTTAAGAGCAGTAAAATATGCAGCAGGCACAGGTTTTTATCTTCCGTTTAGGATAAAAAGGACAATTTGCAAATCTGCTACGCTTTTAGGCTCCGTATCTCCGTCTAGATTGACAGAAGAGCTTATAAAAATTATTAACAGCGGTTCATCTTGCAATATTGTTTCTCTTGCAATGCAGACTGATATTTATATGCACATACAACCGGCAGCTTGTGCTTTTATGTATGATAATACTGCTTTTGAAAAAAAATATATGACAAGTCTTAAAGAACTTGATGAGCTTGTTATTGCAGATAACACAGCACGGCTTGGCAAAAAACTTTCTTATCTTATTTTTGATTTTATTTCCGGCCTTACAGATTGGAAGAAAGAGCTTGAAGAAAATCCGAATCCGTCTGAGCTTTTTTCCCGCACATGGACACAATGCAGAAATTTTGTATTGCCGATGAATCCGCCTAGAGTGGAACTTGAGTTTGCAATAAGAACTTGTCTTAAAAAACTTGGCGTAAATACAAGGATTCCTAGAAGTGCATTTAGTGCAAAAGAACAGAAAAAAGCAGAAAAAACAGCAACTCAAGATAAAGAAAAATCTGAGAAAAAGCAAAAAGTGAAAAAAACAACAACTTTTCAGAAAAAATACGTTTCACAAGCTTCTTCTAAAAAAAGAACTTCATTGCAAACATCAATACAGGTTTCTGCAACGGCAGCAGTTACAAAACAAGCTGTGCAGTTTCACTCATGATGAAATTGCGCCATGAACAATTTGATAATTATTTTCGTTTATGGTGCTTGCTGAATAAGTTCATCAACTTTTTTACCGTATGATGCTTCATCAAGTTGTTTTGCTTTTAAAAGATAAACTTTTCCTTCGTCATAACGTTTGTCTGCATAGGCACTTGCTCCAAGTCCCCAGTTAACCAAAGCAGGATCTGCACCATAATTTAATGCCTTTTTATACCATAAGTCTGCTTCGGCATAATTTTTTTGGCTATAAGCACATAAAGCCATATAATACGCAGCTGTATAATTTTCAAGATGCACGTCTAAAACTCGTTTGAATAAAACTTGTGCTTCATCAATTCGTTTTTCACTATAAGCATTTATTCCGGCAGAAAGGTCTTCTTTTACAGAATGAAGATTTTTAACAAATGAATCGTAATCTTTTTGAAATTTTTCATCGTCAATCCATTTTTTGTAATAACTTATAAATGGATCTTCATTGGTAAAATCATCTTTTATAGCAACTTTAAGGCTATCATATAAAAATCTTGAATATCTGTTGTAGGGATCTTCTACAAGAAATGTTACAAAAAGCCAAGCTTGCGGCAAAAAAACATCAGATGTATATGTATCTTTTGTAGCTTCAAGCATTAATTTAGCAGGAATTCGTTTATTTTCGTTTAAGTACAATATTTTTGCAGTTTCGAGCCACGGGCTTTCATATAAATCAGGATATTGCTCAAAATAAAGAGAAAATCCATTTACAAGCCAAGTAGGCGGAGTGGCGATAAAACTATAAATATATTGTGTAAAAAGCTGTCTTATAAATGTATTTTTATTTTCAGGTGAAACAACTGCAACAACTTCAGAACGAGAAATTGCAGAGTAACGCAAAAAAACAGTTTCTGTCTTTGGTTCTGCTGTGCCTGTTTTTTCGGAAACATATTCTTTATATTCGTCAATGTCTGAAAATAAACTTACAGGATACTTAAAACCAGGTCCGTCATCATCAAAGTGAAAAACTCTATTAAAACGAGCGTAGCATGTATCTATCAGTTTAAAAAAATCAGATGTTCCGCTTACAGAACCATAGTATTTTATTTCATATAGATTAGATTGTCCAAATAAAATATAAGGCATAATAAAAAAGAGAATGCATAATAATTTAACGTTTTTTTTCATGTATAAACCTCTTTTATAAATTGTTATTATCTTTGCGTACGGGCTGTGTTATTTTATCTATAATAATGCTAACTTCTTCCAATAAAATACCTGTAAAGCGTTCGATATTTTCAATGATATACTGCTGTAATTTATGAATTTTTCCTGAAAGTTGAGTCCCAAAAGGAACATCAATTACAATTATAAAACGATAACATTGCAAATCTGTTTTTATTGTTAGTTTTTTTACTACAATTTCAGGGTCAAATTCGCTGATACAATTCTGACACATTTCGGCAAGCGCAGATTCTGCAATTTGTATGCGTCCTCTTTTTGAAAATTCCGGTCTTACAACAGATTTTTCAAAAACTTTGTTGGTTTTTCCGCCGATTGGAGATGTGTTTCCCCTTAAAAGCAATCTAATTTTATCGTAGAATATTTTTGGATAATTGCGCTTTACTTCAATTGAAGGAACAGGAATAACATGTTTGCCTTCGATAGTTCTGGATCTTTTAGCTTGTTCAATTTCTTCGGGAGTTGCAAGCTCTTCTATGTGAATAATTTTTGATGGCGGCGGAAGCTGAAGCCTTGTAGCAATTTTTATTACCATTTTTTCAGAAGTGCCTAATATAAGTATTTTTTTGAATTTGATTCTCTGAAGAACGCGAGCAACTTCATCTCGATGTTTTTTATCATCGAAAACTGCAATTTTTACAGCTCCGAGAAATGTTTTTTCTTTTTTTGCTGAATGACCGGCAAGAATTTTATCATCTCTAATCAAAAGACCATCATCTATTAAAAGTTCAATTCCATATTTTTGAGTCAATAATTTTGCACGAAAACTTTTACCAGTGCCGCTTTCTCCGACAAGTGCGTAAACTGCAATACCTTTAATAAGCCAGTAAAAGTCTTTAAATTTTTTCATAGATACATAATACAAGCTAATTGCTCTTTACGGCAAGGGAAAATTAAAGTCTTTGAACTTTGCAGATTCCATAATTTTATGATTTCCACACACATAAGCTATCATAATTAAAGCTTTTTTGATAAGCTGTGATTATGAATTTTGTTCAAATAAAAACAGGTTCTCAAGATATTGATCGCCGTCTTGATCGTGTTCTTAGAAAGCTGCTTCCGCAAATTCCATTAAATGAAATTTATAAACATTTAAGAAAAGGCACAATAAAAGTGAACTCAAAAAAAGTTCAACAAAATTATCGCATAATAAAAAATGATGTTATTTTTCTTGCTTCTCATCTTTTGAATAATCAATTTGAAAAAACAGTTGAACAAAGTTATTCAACAAAAGAAAAAAATCTTGAAACAATTTTCTGTAATGAACATATTAAAGTTATCAATAAACCTTATGGAATTTCAGTACATAAATCTAACCCAAAAGAAATTTCCCTTGCTGAAATTATTGCTTCCGAATATAAAAAAACTCATAAAAATGAATCGCTTTCTTTTATACCCGGTCCTTTACATCGACTTGATAAAAATACAAGCGGAATTGTTGTTTTTTCACAAAGTCTAAAAGGTGCGCAATGGTTTTCAGAAAATATATCGTTGTTCACAAAAGAATATATTGGAATCGTGCGGGGCAATGTTAAAAAAGCTCAATATTGGATTGATTTTATTGATGATGTGCCAAAAGAAAAAGGTTCAGCTTTTAAGACAGTGCGAATTTCTTCAAGCGGCAAAGAAGCAAGAACAAAATGTACACCGTTATTTCATAGTTTTTTTAATGAAGTTCCTGTTACTTTATGTAATTTCATAATTGAAACAGGTCGAAAACATCAAATTCGAGCGCAAAGTGCTTTTCATGGGTTTCATCTTTTGGGCGATAAGATATACGGTGATGATAAGAAATGCCAAACAGACAAGTTTTATTTGCATGCATTACGGCTTTCTGTCCCTCAAAATCCTATACAAATACCGGAAATTCTTGAAGCATCGCTTCCGCCGGATTTTCAAAATTTTTTAGAATTAGAGATGAAATATGATTTTATGATGAAATTATAATCGCGAAATTGTGGCATAATTTTGTGGCACAAAATTATGCGAACCCCTTTAAGTTTTTATTTTAATGAGTTATCTTTATTGTTCAATGGATTTTGTACAATATCTTTTGATTTTATCGGATGTGGTTTTTTGTTACAAATTTTAAAAGTTCAAGAAACTACGAGCTTTTTCGGCAGCAACCATATATAGAAGAAAAACAACTACTGAAAATAAAATACCCCAAAAAAGCATCAAAAAGGGCTTAAAAATGCATACATATTAAAAAATATAGTATAATGACCCCACAC
>JAAYQG010000050.1 GCA_012519415.1 Treponema sp.
CGTTTGGGATTAATCTAAAAATCAGGGTTATGTTAGCAAAACGCCAAGTTTTTGCGGGCAAAAACTTGAGGGCTGGGCGTTCGTTTGGGATTAATCTAAAAATCAGGGGTGTGTTAGCAAAACGCCAAGTTTTTGCGGGCAAAAACTTGAGGGCTGGGTGTTTCGCATGGGGTTAATCTAAAATCAGGGTTTGTGCTGGCGTAGTAAGCCGCGTTTAAATGCTTGAATGCGTGGACTTGCTGTTGTTGTCCACGAGCTTGTTTCGCCTCTTTTTAAGTAATGATATGCTATGCCTGCAATCATTGCGCCGTTGTCTGTGCAAAGCTTTAATGGCGGAAAAATGCAGTTGATTTCCGTATGTTTTGCAAGAATTGAACGAAGTCTTGAATTTGCTGCAACTCCGCCGCCTGCAACAACTGTTTTTAGTCCTGTATCTTCTACAGCTCTAAAAAGTCGAGAAAGCAGAATTTTTATAGCTGTTTCTTGAAAGGCGGCAGCTATGTTTTCGTTTGTTTTGGGATAGCCTTCTTTCCAAAATTGGTCAAGTTGATTTATAACAGCAGTTTTTAAGCCGGAATATGACATATCATATTGGTGGTTTTCGCCTCGTAAAATTGGAAGTGGAAATTCAGCTGCTTTGCTATTTCCGTTTTGTGCGAGTTTATCAATAATAACGCCGCCTGGATAACCAAGAGAATAAAATTTTGCAACTTTATCAAAAGCTTCTCCTATAGCGTCATCTATTGTTGTTCCAAGAATTTCAATATCATCAAAATTATTTACGCGACATATAATGCTATGTCCGCCCGAAACAAGTAGCCCTAAATATGGATAACTAATATCATTTTCAAGATGAGCCGCATACATATGACCGAGCATATGATTTATTGCAATAAACGGCTTGCGTGTCGCCCATGCAAGAGTTTTGCCGAATGTAAGCCCTACAAGGAGTGCTCCCATAAGTCCGGGTTTGTTTGTTGCAGCTATTGCGTCAATATTATCAAGCGAGAGGTCTGCCTCTTTTAATGCTTCTTTTACAACAGGCATAATCCATTCTGCATGTTTCCGGCTTGCAATTTCTGGAACAACGCCGTTGTAAATTTTATGAAATGGAATTTGTGTAGCAATTACGTTACTCAAAATTGTTTTTCCGTCTTCAACGATGGCACATGCTGTTTCATCACAAGAAGTTTCAATGCCTAATATTTTCAAAATTATACCGTCCTGTAAGTTTCTTAAATGAAAATACATTTGTAGAATATAATTCTGTTATACAACGTTTTATATTTTATGTGAACCTCTAAAAGTATTGCATTTGCTTATAAAGATTTATAAAACATTAGCATAAAATGAATTAGGGGAAATAATTTAATTTCCTGTAATTTTGCTTCTTGATTTTGAGATTGTAGAAACAGAATATCCTTGCATTATCATTTCCGGATAAAGATCAATCAAAATCGCAGGAAGAGAACTTGTCCATATGTGTCCAATCATAATTGCAGAACCGTTTTTTGAAGCAAGCTCCATTCCGAGTCGAACAGCTATTTCTATATCTTTTCTGTTTTGGGTGTTATCTAAGAAAACAGTTCTTTCCCAAATCGGTAAATCTCGTTGAGTTGCAGCTTTTTTTGCTATACTTGCAGGAGTTGTTCTTGAATCTAGAAAATAAAGCTTTTCTGCTCTACATACGTCCATTACCGCTCCAAGAAGATTTTCATCTTCTGTTATAAGTGAACCTTCGTGGTTATTTATCCCTGAAACAGGACCGACTTCTGCAAGATTCCGTCTTACAAGCTCATAAACTTCTTCCGGAGTCATGTCCGGTTCTATTGCGCACGGACCGGGATCTATAGCTTTGTTTTTTGCTCGCATGGGTTGATGCAAAATTAATTCTTTGCCGCAATTTCTAACTTTTTGTGCAACTTGTATTGAATAATCAAGACCTGGCAGAACCGCAATTGTAATCGGGAAGGGAAGTTCAAGAAATGGTTGAAGTTGTTCCATGTTATGCCCTGCATCATCAAAAACAAAAATGAGCGTTCCGTTTGATTTGTATGGTGATGTAGTTGTTGTGCGACTTTGATTATCTTTTGATTGAGTTTCTTCTGTTTGTGCTTTTGCAATAACGCTGCCTGATTCTGCATCTAATAGTGCGTTTTGAGTGTTTGTTTCAGAATATAATGTTTGCTCTTTTGGGGCGATTATGCTTGCTACTTGCTCTTCGTTTTGGGTTAGTGGGGCGGGAATTGCTGTAAGCGGTACAGATTGTAATACGCCTGTAATTTCGGCAGTAATAGCGTCCATTGATGGATTTTGCTGTTTTGCAGAAGCATCTTTAGATTCGTCTTGATTTGTTTGTTCTTGTCTTGTGGAATTTGTTATTTCTATTTTTCCGTTTTCTGAGCGTAATATGCGGAAATATTTTTTTACTTTTGGTATTTTGAGTTCGCTTGTATTATTCTCTTTTGAATGCTTTTTAATTTCTTCATTTTGCGTTTCTGGCTCAATGTCTTCGATTGTCGGTTCTGAGTATCTTGTCTGTATTAAAATGTTTACAGTTAAAAGACTTATAAATAAAATCAAAATAACCGAAAGCAAAGAAAGAATCTTATTTTTAGGTAAATTCAATTTTTTGTTTTTTTTCACTTTATACCGCCATGATATGCAAATCTTTGCACTTTCTAAAATCGGCAGAAAATGTTGTTGAAGTTAGCGAAACTTGCTATGTATGTTGAAACTGCTTATTAGAGAGATTCTGCAAAATTAATGTTACGTTTTTTAGAGTTATTTCTTACGCTTTATTCAACTTTAATTATTGAAGCTGTTCTTCCGTCCACGGTATAAGCTCTGTCGGAATTTTTCATATCGAGTAATGCATTAATTCCATTATAGAAATTGTAGTAATAAGTTCCCGGCGGTAGCGGTAAATAAATTTGATAAATACCCGGTGAAATTTCTGTAAGTTCATACATATATGAATCCCAGTTATTAAATGTTCCGCCAAGCCTGATTGACTGCCCGCTGGCTCCATAATACACAAATCGAACAAAGCCGTTGTTATGTTTTTCTGTAACTGGCGCAGGTTTTTCAACAGCAACAACCGAAAGCATTGAATTTGTAGTTTTGTCAAAGAAGCGTTCTTTATTTAACGGGTCTGTTGTCCATAAACCGTCTATAATAAGTTTGTATGAAACTTTATCTATATCTTTTGGATATGTCGTTACATAAAACAATACAGAATCTACAGGCACTCCGTCTGCTTCATAGTGCGAAAGACGCTGAAACGGATGAACAATACGGAAATTTTCGTAATCAAAAGCAATTCCAACAAACCTTGCGGATTTATCTGCTGTAAAAATTAAATATCCATCTTGAACATAAGGTGCACAGGGCTTTTCAATTTGGTCAATAATTTTTGTCAGCGCATAATCGGCAATATCTTTTGCTGTTGTGGGTTCTATTTTCTTCTCAGCTGCAAAAATACTAAAAGAGATTGCTAATAATAGAAATAAGCATAGCTTTTTTTTCATGCACTCCGGCCTTTTTAAAAAATCTTATTTAGAAAACTCCTTATACATCGGTATTTTAAGGATAAAACATAAATTAAAAAAAATAAAGCCTTATTTTTATAAACCCTAAATTTATATCTATAAAAATACCCAAAGAAACACAATCTTCCCAATTTTCGCAAAAAC
>JAAYQG010000051.1 GCA_012519415.1 Treponema sp.
CCCAAGCTTCAAGTTTTTGTCCGCAAAAACTTGGCGTTTTGCCAGTTGTTCTCCAAATCGTAGCTCCAATCCCAAATGCAAAACGCCCCCTGTACAAATCCGCACTGCAAGGAGGCAGTGGCAGTTTAATTAGACAAGGACATCTGATTAACTGCAAACTTCGGCATTTCGCTAACATAATCCCTAAATTTTAGATAAAACCCTCGAACACCCAAGCTTCAAGTTTTTGTCCGCAAAAACTTGGCGTTTTGCCAGTTGTTCTCCAAATCGTAGCTCCAATCCCAAATGCAAAACGCTCCTTCGAACTCTGAGCTGATTTTCTCCCTTTTTAGACAGCTGTTTTTTTTAGCTTGAAGATATGTCAAAAGCATGGTAAAAACTAACAGACGCTTTCATTTTTGGAGATTTTATGATTTTATCACGTTCTAGCGGTATTCTTTTGCACCCTACTTCACTGCCGTGTACTTCCGGCATAGGCACAATCGGAAAACAAGCTTTTCGATTTATAGACTGGCTCAAAGAAGCGAACCAAACACTCTGGCAAATTCTGCCGATAGGTCCGACAGGATACGGAGATTCACCTTATGCATCTTTCTCAACTTTTGCAGGAAATCCGCTTTTAATAGATTTAGATATTCTTTGCAAACAAGGCTTTTTGACACAAACTGATATAACGCCACCTGAATGGATTTCTTCTGAAGGACATATTGATTTCGGTTCTGTTGTTTATTGGAAAATTCCGCTTTTAAAAAAAGCCGCAACCTTTTTTCTGGAAAAAACAAAAACAAACAATCCGGTTAATTCACGTTATAACAATTTTAAAGAAGAACAAAATTATTGGCTTGAAAATTATGCTTTATTTATGAGCATAAAAGAATTTTACGACGAACAAGCACAAAAAGAAAACAGATTCGGCGCAATGTGGAGTAATTATTGGCCTAAAGAGCTCGCAACATACAGTAAAAAAACTGTTTCAAAATGGGAAAAATCTCATAATATTGAAATAGAAACGCAAAAAGCAATCCAGTTTTTCTTTTTTGAACAATGGAAAGCGTTAAAAAAATATGCAAATGACAACGGAATTTCCATCATCGGCGATATTCCGATTTTTGTTGCACCAGATTCAGCAGACGTATGGGCAAACCAGCATTTATTCCAACTTGATAAAAGCGGAAAATCAAAAGCTGTCGCGGGCGTTCCGCCGGATTATTTTTGCGAAACAGGGCAACTTTGGGGCAATCCGTTGTATGACTGGAAAGAAATGAAAAAAGACAATTATTCTTGGTGGATTCAGCGAATAAAATCAATGCTTTCCATTGTGGATTATGTGCGAATTGACCACTTTAGAGGGTTTGAAGCTTATTGGTCTGTGCCTGCCGGTGAAAAAACCGCCATAAACGGAAAATGGATAAAAGGTCCTGACCATGACCTTTTTAATGCCATAAAGGCACAGCTTGGCGATATTCCAATTATTGCGGAAGATTTAGGCGTTATTACCGAAAAAGTTGCAGCTCTTAGAGATGATTTTGACCTTCCGGGCATGAAGGTACTTCAATTTGCTTTTGATTTGAATGAAAAAAAACAGGGTGGGCTTGTAAATTCATTTTTGCCCCATATGTACAAGCAAAATTGCGTTGTTTACACAGGCACACATGATAACGATACTCTTCAAACATGGCTTGATGAGCTTTCGCCGGAAATGAAAGACCTTGTAAAAAAATATACTGCTGTTGATAATGAAAATAAACTTTGCGCAGAACTTATAAGACTGGCAATATCATCAACAGCTTCTTTTGCTGTTGTACCTCTTCAAGATTTGTTTAATCTTGGGAAAGAAGGTCGCATGAACACACCTGCAACAACAGGCGGAAACTGGCAATGGCGTATGAGTGAAAATCATTTTGATTCTAAAAAAGCATCATGGCTAAAAGAACTTTCTTGTCTTTACGGCAGAAATCTAAAAAAATGAATATTTCAGCAAAGATTCTAAACAACGCCTAAGCAGCATCGTAGAATTAAACTAAATCTCTTTTGTACAATATAAACGCTGTAGTATTTCTCGCGTTGCGTCTACTCTATGCATTTGCGACTATTATTAGGCTAATCGAAATAATTCAAAACTTGTAATTTGCTTGGCTTAAGGATTTAATCCTTCCACCATAAATTCTTCCGGCAATTTAGATGGTCGCTGTGTTTTGGAATTTACGCTTGCCCAAGAAACTTGCGCTTCAACACAAACAGTTCCGTCTTGTTTTTTGATAATCTGCTTAAATGTGCCTGAAACTGCTCCTTTTTTTAGAGGTTCGGTTTCAATAATAAGTTCATCATCTAAAAATGCAGAAGCTTTATAAAAAATATCTATATGTGTTACATAAAGATAAAACCCCAAATTAACACATTTAGCATAATCAAAGCCAATAAAGCGCATAAATTCGGTACGAGCATATTCAAGATAATTTAAATAAACAGCATTGTTTACATGACCATAAGAATCACATTCATAAGAGCGAACTTTGTGCGAAGTTGTAGCTTTCATTTTTTTTCCTATTAAATTTAAAAAACCAACAGCGATGGAGTTTCGTTTTATATTTAAAATTTGTTTCAAACTTAAATTAGCTTTTAAGTACAGAATCTACAAGACGCTTAAAGTCATAATTGATTTTAACATTTGGCACAGACTCTTTTTTTTCGCTAATGCGGTAAACACCGTTTTCAATGCGGATATTATCAACAGGTTGTTTTGTTTCTTCAAAATTATATGATTTTTTCTCAACATTGCGTTCAGCAATACCTGTGCGTTCAAATGAAAAACGTTGTTCTTTTTCTTTGTTTGCAGTTGTAGCAAAAAGAGATGGAGCATCATGCAGATTAAAAATACTTGTAAAAGTTTCAGTTTCTACAGCCGGCGAAAGTTCTTCTAGTTTTTCATTAAAAATTGCAGAATTCATCTTTTTATCCTTTTGCTGTTTATCAACAGCAGATTGAATGGTTTGTTTATCGGTGGTTTGCAAATTGTCTTTAACGCCTTTTTTTAAGTCCAAAGTATACAATGCAGATTTTTGCGACAAATTTGAGCGGTAGCTATCACTTTTAGATAAAAGTCCATGATTAGAAATATCCGTTAATACATTAGACGGAGCGTTTTGTTGAACAAAAACTTGATTTTCGGCAGATTTTTCTTTGAAAATCGAAGACAAGTTGCTTTTTCTTAAAGGTATCGAACTAACTTCTGCTTCGCTTTCTTTTTTCTTCTTTTCAAGATAAGCGTTGCTGGAAAAAAGCAATCCATGCTTTAATTCAGCTGTTTTATCTTTAGCCATTGAAACAGGTCGCGTATATTCTTCAATTATTTCTTTTCGCTGATGAATACGCTCGTCTATATTGCTTAGAACTTCGGATGTTAAACCAGTATTCGATTTTTTTTCCTCTAGCACTGTAACAGTTTTTTTAACTTGAACTTCTTGCTGCAAATTTTTTGTAAAAACAGGTGTTTTGTTCTGTGTTTCTACAACGTTTGTTTTTTGTGTTTCTTTTATTTCTTTTTTTGCTGAATTTTCAATTACAGGAACTTTATTTTCATTATCAAAAAATTCGTTTTTAATTTGTTGTTCATCATTATTTAATTGAACATTGTTTTTTTCCGAATGTTCTAAATGTTCGGAGCGTAAAGAATCCGATGCAAATGTTTCAAATGCATTATCAATTCGATCAAGAAAATTTTCTTCTTTTTTGATTTTCTCATATACTGAATGTGTTTCAGTTTTTTCTGCATGTATTTCAATTTCTTTTGTTTTTTCTTTTGAAGACGGTTGTTTTTCCGTAGCATTTTTTGTAATAACGCAAATAAAACTAATAAAGAAAATCAAGCTAATTGTCGCAAACACAATTATCATTTTGATTCTTTCCGGCATATGTAGAATTTCTTCTTTGAAAACCGTGCTCACATAATTATTATTATTTCCTGCTGAAATAATAATGTATTTTTGTATTTCGTCTGTATTTTCAGAATTTTCAAAACTGCTGATTTTTTCACTTGATGTCCATGACGAAATCGCAGCTTTTTTGCATATGTTTTCAAGACCGACAGGCACAGAAAAAACAAAACCGTTCATTTCATTATTAGGGGAACTCCAAAGGAAAATGCCGCTTTCTGCGCTTAAACGATCTGTTGGAATAAAATAACGTAACATTGACGGTGCATTAACATAAAAAGCAATTGTTCCAACAAAAAACATTTCGCTATCATAAAACGGATACGAAAATATAAGACGGTTGTTTTCCGAATCATTCAATAGCCGACTTTTTGATTCTTGTGAAACTGAAAAAAGCTCAAAATCAATATCATTTTTTGGATAATTTCTATAACTGATCGGTTTATCTTCTTTGCGTGTATCAAAATCTTGCGGAAATGTGCTGTAATAAAGCGTTTCGCCGTTTTCGCCAATTATACGAAGCCCTTCAAGTCCAGATGTTTCAGTAAGCAAGTTAGAAGCAAGATTTGCTCTACTTTTTATATCAATATCGGTTTGCTCTTTGCTCGTAACTGAGCGCATTTCGGGATTTGCAGAAAAAAGTGTGAACAGTGCATCTTGTGTGTCTATATATCTAGCAACAGTTTCCGATAACAAATTATTGCGCTCTTCAAGCTGTTTGTGCACCATTGGCATATAGAAATTCTTTTCAATAACAGACAGCAGTCCAAAATGCGAAATCAACGCAAAAACTGCACTTGTCAAAAAAGCAATAATAAATGTTATTAAAACTCTTCGACCACCAGACACTTTTATTCCCCTTACGTTAAATTTTCGGAAAATGAAGCATAAACTTAATGCGAAAGAGAATGAGTATATGGATTTTATGTGCTGCCTTCAAATTTCTACAATTTTTGCGTTTTGATGAATCAAATTAACATTTTTAAATTTTTCTACTTTCAATTCTACCATTCATCTGTTAGAATAACTGGCATGAAAAGACATTTTTTTCTGCTACGATTTACAGCATTTCAAAAAGTTTTATTATCTTTTTGCGCGCTTGTTTTTGCAATTGCAGTTTTTGTTACAGCATGGGTTATGACTTCTCATCCAGAGAGAATTGGAGCAGGTTTAAGAAAAATTGATCCGCCGCCGGTAAAAGTTGAAAAAAAACTCGCCGGAAAAGCAACAGTTTATTCGGATATTGGCAGATTACGAGCTATTACATCAGACATTCCGCCTGTATCTTTAGTTGTAACGCCTTTTTTCACATTTCCATCAACGGACGAAGCGTTTTTTGAAGAACTTGTACAAAAAAAAAGACGCCTTCGCAGTATAATTCTTGATTATTTCACCTTACACTCAAAAAATGAACTTCTAACCATGGGCGATACAAAAGTAAAACAAGAATTAATTGAAAAACTTAATGCAGAGCTTATGCTTGGCAAAATAGACGTACTCTATTTTAGTGAATACATTTTCTTGAATTAGCATTGACTAGGAGGGTACGACATGGCGTTAAAGTTTCATCCACAAATTATTCTCTACGGTGAAAACATAAAGCCACGTGAATGGAGCTATAATAATCGAAATGAATTTTGTTTTTTCAGCCAATCCGACGAAAAAGGCGACTGGGACCAGCGTTTTGGTCGTTATCGAACATTGGGGCGTGCCGTAATTGATGTGTATCCAGGTAATAACACTCGTAAATCTATTGAAGATATAATCAAATATTATGAAAAAATCACTGAAAAAGGAGAAGAAAAGCTTGGGATAGAAAAAAAAGAGTTTATTCTTTTTATTGAAACAGAAACGAGCCTTCCAAGTGTAACTCTTGATTCGAAAGCTCTCGCTTTAATAACCAGCCATTTTACAGAACTACAAATTTCTTTTATTCCTGCTTCGCGCAAAGAAGTTTAATTTATAAAATTTGAAATTAATACATAGTGCAACTTTTTACAAAAAACAGTGTCCAATTTTTAGAAAGGATAAAATATTATGAATTCATTTACAGAACCAACAGCTCAAGTTATTGTAGCATTAATTCCTATTGTGGGAATTGTAATAAGCGGAATTATCATTTTCTTTTATTTGTTATGGCATCATCGGCAAACGATGTTTCAGCTTAGAAATAACACTTACACGCCGCAAAACATAAACATGAAAAACTTTTCTTTGATTGCGGGACTGTTACTTTCTGCCGTTGGGCTTGTGCTTACAGTGCTTTTTTGCATGATCGACGGATTGTCATATTCTTTACTTGGTGGACTTCTTCCGTTAGCTCTTGGAATTGGTCTATTAATTTATAATCGACTATCATAAGTAGAGCTTGCTTTGTCTGTTTTAAGCCGTGTTGCTAGTATTCCCTCTCAAATTGCAGATGCAGTTGACCTTGTGCTTATCAAAACCGCAAGCAATGGAGATTCTCGTGCATTTGCAAAACTTGTGAGCAAATACGAGCGGCGGCTAAAAATATTCGGTATGAGGTTTTTTAAAAACGAAACAGACTGCGATGATTTTGTTCAAGAAGTTTTTATTAAAGTTTTTACCGGTCTAAAATCTTTTCGCGGCGATTCTCAGTTTTCTACATGGCTTATGCGCATTGCTTACAACACTGCGATAAATGCAATAAATCGCCGTAAAGAATGCGTATCTTTGCCGGAAAATTTTGAAATTTTAGACACAACATCTGATTTAGAAGAAAAACAACTACGAGAAATGACAGCATCTGTTATTAGGGAATCAATTTCAGAATTACCTGAAAAATTCAGCATATGTATAGTTTTGTATTTTTACTATGATATGAGCTACAACGAAATTAGCATTGTTACAGATTTGCCTGTAAATACAATAAAATCTCATGTATTTAGGGCAAAAAAGTTATTAAAAGATAGACTTGCGGAACAGCTTGCCTAGCGGCAAAGGAGAATTATGAAACAAAAAAATCCTAAAATCAAAAGCAGTAAATGCGAAAAACATATGGAACAATTTTTAATGCTTGATAAACGACAATTTTTGCATTTTTCATTATGTGTTCATCTGCTTTGTTGCAAAAAATGTCGAACGCAAGTAAGGCTTATGGGATTAGCCGAAAAAAAGATTGCCGAACCACTTTTTATTCCAATGCCGTTTTCTGATGAAAATTTGATTCATATAATGAAACGCATTTATCCTGATTTTGACCCGCAAGGTGTTTGTCCTGTAAGTTTTTCAAAATGGATTATCGCAGGTATCTGCTTGATTTCCGGATTCGTTATTTTTGCTCTTTTAGATACAGCAGTTCATGTTTCTACCGGAATGGCTGTAGCTGTATATACCGTTTTTGGTATAAGTATAACAATGTATTGCGTGTTATTCATAATCAGCAATTTAGATTTTTTCGTGAAAAAAGTCGAATCTATAAAACCGCTTGCGGAACATTTGGGCTAGGCACAGTTTGCACTCACACAAACTACAAAGACATTTTGCTCCGTTGGATTAAAGCTATAGTTCAGGGTTTAGCTTGCAAAAATATGTATTGTCTTTAGCTTTGTACAAGGCTTGTCGAAACCACAAGTTTTTGCAAGCATAGTGCGGTTTTGCTCAAATGCGAGTGTAAGATTTGCAAGGCAAAAAGTGCGCTTTTACTAATTCCATACGTTTGCAGGATTTATTGGAGTGCCGTTTTTATAAATTGTAAAATGCAGGTGCGGACCGGTACTTTGTCCTGTAGAGCCGACTTCGCCAATCTTTGTACTTGTGGTTACGTAAGCACCTCTTTTTGTAGTTGTTTTGCTCAAATGCCCATACAATGTTTTATAACCTGAATGATGAGCAACAGTAACATATTTGCCATAAACATTATCCCAGCCTATTGCAACTACAGTTCCACCAAGTGCCGCATAAACAGGAGTTCCATGTGAAGCTGCCAAATCAATTCCATTATGAAAAGTGCGTTTGCCTGTAAATGGATTTACTCGCCAGCTAAAACGAGATGAAATATAATAGCTTCTTTTTATAGGACGAGTAAACAAATCTCCGTTAATTTCTTGTCGTGTAATCCAATCTAATTCTGCGTCTGGAACAAAAAGCGTTGTACCAACATCAAATGAAGTACCGAGCGTAGTCTGATTAACTTGAGCTACTTTTGCAGCTGAAACTTTGTATTTTTCTGCGATTGATTCAGGTGTTTCTTCCGCATTTCTTGTTGTGTATACAATTCCTGCCATAGAAGGAATGCGAATATACTGTCCGATTTGAATTGTTCTAGATTGTTTTATGTTATTTACACTTATTAACGTATCTTGCGTAATATTATTGTCTTCGGCAAGGGTGCTAATCATATCGCCGGCTTTTATTCGATAAACTGTATAATATAATTCAGGAGTTTCAATTCCCATTTCCGGCTGCGGAGTAACATCAGCACCGCCCATACCATTAAATTCTACCGGCACATTTTCAGAGTGTTTTTCCGTTTTTAGCGATATTTCAAAAGTATCAGCTTTTAAGTCATCAATTTCAATAAATTCATCATTTACAGAAACTACAGATTCAGAATGTTCCATGTTTGTTTCTTGGTTTTTATTAACAGAAGCGGAAGGCTCAATTTGGTTGGTTAATTTGCGTTGTTCAATAGGATTTCTAGATGCAGAACCTACAATAACAAAAGTAACGGCAGCAATATAAATACACACAGCAGGGATAATTAAAAAATACAGACGTTTTTTCTTTTCCATAAAAACATAATTCCTTAAAATTTCACCTTTATCTACAATTAAATCAATGCATTCTAAAAAAGAGCATATTTTATTCGCTAACGCTCCGTTTCAGAAAATCGGCAGTTAAAAATTTCAAGCACATTAGAATAAAAGTTCATATTTTTTTGTTTAAACCAATTAAATAAGTTTCAAACGATTCTGAACGACATGCTACAGGCTTAAACCCTTTTGCTTCTGCAAAAATTTCTCTAATTTTTTTTAGAAGCTGCTGCTGATCGCCGCCTTGAAAAATCTTCACGGCAAAGTTGCCGCCTATTTGCAACATCGTTTCTGCATAATATATAGCAAGTTCAACTAAACCTGTCGAACGAGCTGTATCAACCACACGATTTCCGGTTGTAGGCGGTGCTGCATCGCAAATTACAAGGTTATAAGGTCCCAAAGCCAAAGCAGCGTTCCTTATTTCTTCGGAATAAAGGTCGCCTTGTATGAATGTTAAGTTATCACTTTTTACACTTTTTGACAAAGGATTTAAATCTATCGCTGTTACATGGCCGGAACCTTCAAGTTGTCGAAGCACAAAAACAGTCCAACTGCCGGGTGCTGCGCCTAAATCAAGAATGCGACTGTTTTTTTTAATAATGCCAAATTTTTTGTCAATTTCTTGGAGCTTGTAAACAGAACGCGCAGGATACCCTTCTTTTAATGCTTTTTGAGACCAAAAATCAGGTTTTTGATAACTATTTGTACCCATAGTTTCCCTTATGTTTCAACAAATATATTTCCAATCATCTATCAATTTTTAGAAAAGACAGTGTTGCGCTCATTTGGAACAAATGTCTTTTGCAATAAGCTTAAATGTGCTACACTCGAACAATGAATAAGTATACACAAAGACTGGAAAAAATTGAAGTTATTCTTAATAAAAATCTGCCTGAATTTTTTGATAACGACACAAAAAAGCGTTTTTTTTCACAGCTTCCAGATGCTGTTGAATCAAAGCATATACAACCTTTAATTGCTCCATGCAGAGAACTATTTCTTTTAGGCGGAAAGAGAAGGCGTCCATTGTTGCAAGTTTTATGCGCCGAGCTTTTTACAGATGAATCTTCAAAAAATATGCAAGCAGTTTACGAAGCTGTGCCCTTAGTGGAATTTGTTCATACTGCAAGTTTAATCCACGACGATATAGAAGATTCCGCAGATACTAGACGTGGAAAACCTGCCGCTTACCTAACATATGGACTTGATACAGCATTAAATGCAGGCTCATGGCTTTATTTTGCATCTTTTGTATCTATTGAAAATCTTGAAATAAGTGAAGAGCTCAAACTTAAACTTTATCGCACAGCAAATACGGAATTGCGCAGGCTTCACTTAGGGCAAGCAATGGATATAGAATGGCACAGAAACAATAATTATATTCCAACTAGAGAAGAATATGAATCAATGGTACGTTGCAAAACAGGCACGTTAGCCAGTCTTGCATCAAAAACAGGTAGCTTAATCGCAGGCGCAACAGATAAACAAGCTGATGAACTTGGTGCTTTATCAGCTGATATTGGTGTAGGATTCCAAGTGCTTGATGATGTAATAAATCTATCAACAGGAAACCCGGGTAAAAAAAGAGGTGATGATATTGTGGAAGGCAAAAAAAGTTTGCCTGTAATTATTCACCTTGAAACATATCCTGAAGATTTTGAAAAAATAAAAGATTATTTTACAGAAGCAGGAAAAAACGGAATTAATTCACCCGCTGTGGAAAAATGTATTGAACTTTTGACAAACAGCGGAGCAGTAAACAAAGCAAGAATTTATAGTTCTGAACTCATTGAGAAATCTTTAAGTTCCATAAAAAAAACATATGGCAGCAAAGAAGCTTCTGCTTTAATAGCGGAACTTTTCAGGTCAATGCTGAAAAACTAGGAAACGATATGCAAGAAAACCCTGAAGCATTAAACACTCAGGCAATTAAACTTGCCACAAACGGCTCATATACAGAAGCAGTAGCATGTCTTAAAAGAGCATTAGCTATTGATAGAGAAAATTATCTTTTGTGGTACAATCTCGGAATTATTTACCGCAATTCAGGTGAGCTCGAACATGCAAAACAGTCTTTAATAAAAGCTGCAGCATTAAACAGCGAAGATTCAGATATTTTTGAAACATTGGGAGTAATCTGTTATTCGCTACAAGAGTATGATAATTCTTACGGATATTTCATGTCTGCGCTTGAAATTTGCCAAGATGATGCGCGCATATGGAATAATTTGGGTGTTTTGCTTTTTGCACGCGGAGATTATGCCGAAGCAAGCGAAGCATTTGAAGAAGCTGTTACGATTTTTCCACATTATTATGATGCGCTTTATAACTTGAGAGACACATACACAGAATTAGGCAACACACGAGGGGCGGCAATATGTGACGAACAGCTAAAATCGATTTCGCCACCGCAAAACTAAGGAAATATTTTGGACATTCGCGTATTATATATAGCAGAAATAATAGGAAAAGCCGGCATTCAATGCGTAAAACAACTTTTGCCAATAATAAAAAAGCGTCATTCCGTTGATTTTGTAATTGGCAACATAAACGGAACAACAAACGGAGCAGGAATAGGCAAAAATCATGCGGGGTATCTTCGCAAGCTTGGTATTAATGTACTTACAGGCGGAGATAAAATCTATTGCAAGAAAGATTTGGTTGACGATCTTTCTGAAATTCAGTACGTTCTTCGCCCTGCAAATTTTCCAAACGCAAGTCCGGGCAGGAGTTGGAAAACTTGCAACGTAAAAGGCAGAAAAATCACTGTTGTTTCAATTCTAGGCTATACGGGATTTATGCGCATTCATGCAGACAATCCATTTGTTCAACTGCCTTTTTTAATTGAACGTCTTAAAAAAGACACAAACAGCATTATTATTGATTTTCACGCAGCTACAACTGCCGAAAAAAAATCTTTTGCCTTTTACTCAGACGGACTTGCAAGCGCAGTAATCGGCTCGCACGGACGTGTACAAACTGCAGATGAGCGAATACTGCCCAAAGGTACTGCTGTAATAACAGATGCAGGCAGAAGCGGTTGCATAAATTCAGTTGGCGGTTGTATTGCAAAAGCAGCAATAAACGAATATTTAACGGGAATTCCGAACTGGACAAAAGGTGAAGAAATTTCAAAAGAAACAATGCCAGAATTGCAAGGAATTGTATTCACAATTAAAAATGATGGCAAAGCGCAAGATATAATACGCATTAGAGAGCCTTTATAATAAACAGGAATTTTATATGAAAGACAATGCAAAAGTAATATCGGTGAAAAACAACAAAAATGTAGAAGTTGTACCTCTCATAACAGATACGTGCATCGGTTGCACAAATTCATCATGTACAAAACAAGGCAAGCCATTTATTGTTCGCAATGTTCAAAACTTACCGATTCATCAAGGTTCAATCGTTAAAATCGTAGCTTCGCCCGCAATACAAGCAATACAAGCATTTTTTTCTCTCTTTTTACCACTTGCTGCTGCATTTATTGGTTATTTAGTTACACCGAAAATCTGTATTTTTTTTGGACGCTCAAAACCGATTACAGAAGCAACGCTTATAGCAGGTGTTTTACTCTTTTTTTGCGCAACCTCAATTTTGATATTTATTTTTAATAAACTTTTCAAAACAAACCGTTATGCGATTATCAGAGAAATTGTTATGTAAATTGTTACAAACTAACATTTAACAAATCAAAGAACAAGCCAATTTCACCTGTAGAATCCTCAAATTTCTGCTATAATTCCAATGCAAAATATTGGAGATTAAACTTTTGATTCAGGAGAAAGTAAATGATTAAAAACATCTTTTTAACAATGATTATGGATAAAAAAGCAATGAAAGAAGTGAATTCCTATAAGTATTCTTTCTTTATTGTATTTACAGCTGTGATTTTTCTTTTTGAATTTATTTTGGGATTTTTAAGACTTCATACAATTGAAAAAGTTTCATTATCTATATCTCAATTTATTGCCGTAATGTTTGCAAGAGAATTTGTATTCATTTTGCTTGGTTTTTTACTAGGATACATACTATATCAGACATTTTTACGGAAAGAAAATGTGAAAATCCCTGATTTATTTTTTAAGATGATTTTTTCCATGAATTTTATCAGTTTAATAATTGGTCCTATTAATATGTTTTTGAATATCGGTATGTTCTTGGTATTGGGAAGAATTGTCTATAATTTCTTCTTTATTATTGACTATATAAAGATTAATCTTGAACTAGAATTATCTGAAAAGACACTGAAAAAGTATGTTCTTGTTTCTTTTGCATTAACTTTTGTTTTGTTTGTTTTTATATTTAAAATCATTCTTATCATAATAGGTACTATAATAAAAAGTTAAAAATCCATGACAAGACAATCTGTAAAAAACAAATCCCCTGTAGTTTCAACCCATATCAAGGAAAATTACTTGCTGATGTAATATGTACCTGCCTTTGGGTTTTGCATGGTTTTGTTTGTAATCGTTTTTTACGGAGCGTTAATTCCCGTTGCACAAAAGGGTTAAAAAAAGTATTATGAGCCATGAAAAACTATACAAAAACCGACATTCTCAGATACGTCAAAGAAAATGATATTAAATTTATTCGACTTCAATTCACCGATATACTCGGTTCGCTTAAAAATGTTGCCATAACAGCAACGCAACTTGAAAAAGCATTAGACAACGAATGTATGTTCGATGGTTCTTCAATTGAAGGTTTTGTTCGTATTGAAGAATCTGATATGAAACTCTATCCGGACTTAAACAGTTTTGTACAATTTCCGTGGAGGGTTGCACCTGATACTGTTGCGCGCCTTATTTGCGATGTTTACAAACATGACGGAACTCCTTTTGAAGGCTCGCCTCGTCAAGTTCTAAAAAATGTACTAAAAGAAGCTGCTAAAGATGGTTTCACTTTTAATGTTGGTCCTGAATGTGAGTTTTTTCTATTCCGTAATGACAAAGACGGAAAACCGACATTAAAAACTTTTGATGATGCAGGCTATTTTGATATGGGTCCAGTAGATCCGGGCGAAGATGTCCGAAGAGATATTGTACTTTCGCTTGAAAAAATGGGTTTTGAAATTGAAGCTTCGCATCACGAATGTGCGCGCGGTCAGCATGAAATAGATTTCAAATACGGGGATGCGCTATCAACAGCAGATCGTGTAATGACATTTAAGCTGGCAGTAAAGACTATCGCAAATAATTACGGACTTCATGCAACATTTATGCCTAAACCCATTTTTGGAATTGCAGGAAGCGGAATGCACCTTAATCTTTCAATGTCTAAAAACGGCGAAAATGTTTTCTATGATGAAAACGATTCAATAGGACTAAGTAAAACAGCATATAGTTTTATCGCCGGCATAATGGATCATATAAAAGGTATTACGGCAATTACAAATCCGCTTGTAAACTCTTACAAGCGTCTTGTTCCGGAATTTGAAGCTCCTGTTTATATTGCATGGTCTGCGCAAAACAGAAGTCCACTTATAAGAGTTCCTTCAGCACGCGGTAGCTGCACAAGAATTGAACTGCGTTCCGCGGACCCAAGCGCAAATCCATATCTTGCACTTGCTGTAACAATAGCAGCAGGTCTTAATGGTGTAAAGAAAGGACTTGTTCCACCTCCGGCTGTTAACGGCAATATTTATTCGATGACTGCCGCTCAAAGAAAAAAACACCGCATCGGAGCACTTCCGGCTTCACTTGAAGAAGCATTGATAGAGTTGCAAAAAGATAAATTTATATGCGATGTTCTTGGAACTCATGTTCTTGAAAAATATGTTGAAGCCAAAAAACTTGAATGGCTGGAATATAAAACGCGCGTAAGTCAATGGGAAATAGATCGGTATCTTTCAAAATACTAAATACTGATTATTTCACTGCTGTTCAAGATAATTTACTTAACCTCAATTTGTAAAATGTAATATTTTATAAATTATCAGATGATTGTTTTAATTTGTAACCCATGTGCTGATTGTAGTTTTTCATAATGACAATTGGTTTATATGTTTAATTCAATAATATTGAAAAACAAAGTATTAAAATGTTTTTATTTTTCAATATTACCGAAAAAATCTGTTTGTGCCGAAAATATAATCATAATATTCAGCACATAACGTATTAGGAGCGAGCTATGAAAAAATTATTCGCATTGGTAGCAGTTCTCGGCATATGTTTTTTGCCATTAACAGCGCAAGTAAAATTGTACAACGAAAACAGTACACGACCGTATAAAATGCAAACTACAGCAGAAAGTCGTATTGTTACATGGCTTCAAGATGCAGAAATCGAAGTAATTCCAGCCGGCCAATTTGCCATAATTGAAGGCAGTTTTAAAGACGGAGCTTTTGTAAAAGGAAGAGAAGTCGCCATTTATGGATACTCAATGTGTAAATATGAAGTTACACAAGAATTTTATCAGCTTGTTACAGGCACAAATCCAAGCAAATTTAAAGTTGATGCTCCAAATGGGGAAGATAAAAACAAACGCCCTGTAGAAAATGTTTCATGGTATGATGCAATAATTTTCTGCAACCAACTTACAAGTCTTGTTATGCACGAAAGTGATTGCGTTTACACAATTTCAAATATTCAGCATGTTAATGGACAAATTAGAAGTGCTGATGTGCAAATCGACCTCAAAAAAGGAGGATTCAGATTGCCGACAGAAGCTGAATGGGAATTTGCTGCAAGAGGTGGCACAAAAGGTGGCTGGGAATATGAATATTCTGGCGCAAAACGAATTCAAGATGTAGCTTTCTGGCAAGCAAGTAGCGGCGGCGTAACACATCAAGTTGGTCTAAAAGAAGCCAACGCACTTGGCATGTATGATATGAGTGGCAACGTAAGTGAATGGTGCAATGACTGGTGGCAAGACGGTAAAATTCCGAAAGGTTCAGTAGATAACCCAATTGGTCCTGAAACAGGAGATCGAAAAATAATCCGCGGTGGCGCTTTCGATTCGGCAGCACAAAAGTTTTGTTATGTAACTTTTAGAGGTCATTTAATGCCTTTTTATACTTATGATTACCAAGGGTTTCGTATTTGCCGCTCTGTTCTTGAATAGAAAATATTACAAAACAGCGCATTCTGCCGTATAATAAACGAAGTGCGCTGTTTTAAAGCATTATTTTAAACTTTTTTTATAATTAAGTGCTTTTTTTAAATCCTTTTCGGGTTAAATACTTTTCTTTTTTTCGATTTTTTCCGATAATGTCAATATGGATAATCCTGATAATTTTTCCAAACAAATCATAGAAGCAGTAGAAGCAAAGGCTATATGGTTTAACACAACAGAATTACCAAATCTCCACAAATCTTTTCGTAATATGAAAGGTTACATTACAAATTTTATAAGTATTTTATTGCGAAAGGGATTTATCCATGAAGATCCATACAAACATGAAAAAAAGATTTCAACAGTTGTTCCTATTGAAAACAGTCCTTTTCTTGAAACGGAACGTTCAAGCGTATTAGGAATACGACTTTCCGATTATGATAATATGTTGGATTTTATTTGCACCTATGTTAAATTTACAGTTGAAACACTTCAACCGGATGTAATAAAAAAACTCATAGCTTTTAACAATTCTTTACCATGGGCTTCTTTATCAAAAGACACAACAAAACAAACTGCAAAATCTTTAATGGATGTTATCAACAACGTTAAAATAAGCAAAGATACAATGACAATCAGCATGTTAAATGATATTTTGTCGTTGCTTTCAAAAGAAAATCTTGCAATAAATGAATATTTAAAAAACATTGCTGACTTTCAGCAAGAATCTTATAAAGCAAAAGTTAGAAAGAATATTCTTGATTTAAATGATTTTGACCGAGAACAAGCAAAAACTTCAATTCCTAATGCTGTTGGTTTGATTCGCAAATATTTCCCACAAACAATGGGAAATGTTCCATTTTATAATGACCTTATTGCGGAACTTGTTGCAGAAGAATTTGGTCCAAACGCAGACAACTTGCGGATGAAGCTCCTTGCAAAGCTTGAAATAAAATCACAATCTGTTAAACAAAAAGAAACCGCAGGGCCTGACACACATGAAATGATTATGGAAGCCATAAGAATTCTTGGCAGTTCCAGCTCTCAACTTGAAATTATCAAAAAGAAAATCGAAGAAAACAAAGCAACACTGGATAGCCAGCAAAACAGTATATTTCGTCAACTTTGCATGGCTTTCAGAATTATGCTTGGACTTAAAGAAAAACCCACAGAATACAAGCTTACAATTGTAGAAACTGTTACTCAAACTAGACGCATAGAAATTATTCGTATTCAAGAATTCTTAGCAGACCTTGAAAAAAGAATAAGAGTGTATTCCGCAATAGCTATGAGGAAAAGCAATGTTTACATAAAAATCGATCAGCTTTCTGACATCAAAATATTAGAGTTTTTAAACAAACAACTTTCGGAATGTCAAAAAATATTGATTCTCCTAGCGGCTCTTGACTCTTATTTTAAATCTTCAGCTTCTGCTCTTAACGGTTCTAAAATACGTGGAATCAAAATCGAACTTTCAACATTAAAAGGAATTCTGCATAAAACAAATCAGCAAAAAGCAGAAGTTGTTGCAATTATAGAAGAACAAAATCAATTAAAAAAACTTGGAATTAAGAATGTGCTTTAATTTATTTTCTAAAAACTTTCGTAAAATTAACTTATTTTTTGTCATCTTTATTTGTGCATTTTCAGCATTTGCCTCAAAACAAATGCCTTTTACCCCTGAAATACAACGCGAACTTGTAATTATCTCGTCTGTGCATAATTATAACCTAAATCCACAAACATCAACTTATTCTGTTGAAGCACAAGTTTTTACAGGCTTGTATGAAGGTCTTTTTTCATATAATCCTTATACATTGGAACCGGAATGCGCTATTGCAGATTCTTTTAAAATTTCAAGAAACAAACTTACATGGACAATATCTCTAAAGCAAAATGCAAAATTCAGCAACGGCGACAAAATTACAGCCCAGACAGTAAAAGATTCGTGGATAAGTCTTCTGAATCCTTCACAAAATGCGCCGTTTGCTTCACTTTTTGACTGCGTAAAGGGCGCAGAAGATTATAGAACAGGAAAATCAAAAGATGAATCTCAAATAGGCTTAACCGTTAAAGATAACTATACCATAATAATAAAACTAAACACCCCAACAGAACATTTAAGCAAAATTCTCTGTCATCATGCATTTTCAATTATAAATCCAAAAGAAAATGTTTTCAGTGGAGCTTTTTGTCTTTCGGAATATAATAACGATCATATTATATTAACAAAAAATCAGAATTATTGGGATGCTAATAATGTTGCTCTTCCCTCGATAAGAATTAATCTTTCTGACAACAGTGAAGAAAATACTTATCTTTTTAATACCGGCAAGGCGGATTGGATCACAGACTACGTCGATATAACTAAAGTTTATAACACATCATCAATAAATTATACTTCTCTTTTTAGCACAGATTACATTTTTTTCAAATCGGACAAAGCGCCTTTCAATAATCCGGACATAAGAAACGCACTTCTTTATGCTATACCTGCTGAAAAAATTAGAGCTGATAGACTTCTTAAAGCAACAACTCTTGTTTTGCAGCTTAGAGGATACCCTGAAATTTTTGGCGTTCCTGATGAAGATATAGAAGCTGCTCAATCATTGCTTGAAAATGCAGGTTATGACGGAAAAGAAAACAAACTAAAAATTACTATATGCTTTACAGATGATGAACCAGCCAAAAACAGAGCACAAATCCTCCAAGAAGCATGGCAAAAAATTGGTGTTGAAACTGATATTATTTACAAAACCGGCAGAGAATATTTAGATGCAGTAAATACAGAAAATGCAGATTTATTTAATTACATTTGGATTGGGGATTTTGCAGATCCGCTGGCCTTCCTTGAACTTTTCAGAAGTTCTTCTTCTCTTAACGTTACAGGCTGGAAAAACCAAAAATATGATACACTTCTTGAAGAAGCTGCAAAAATAGCGGACACAGCAAAACGTTATGAAAAGCTTGCAGAAGCTGAACAACTTTTGCTTGATAGCGGCACAATTTATCCTATTTCAAGAACAATTTCTGTAAATGTTGTTGATTTTGATATAGTGAGCGGCTGGTTTGATAACGCATTAGACATTCACCCATTAAAATACTTGAAAATAATTAAACCCGGTCCGCGCCCGAATGTTGTTAAATTATTTGAACTTTAGCTTGTTACACTGACTTTCAAGTTTTACTTAAAAGTCCAACCGGTCGCTACAAAATCTTTGTACGAATAAATAGTTCACTTTAAGTAAATTATGTTGATTTGCTTAGCAAACAAACTACTTCAGCTTCTACAGCAAGACCAGAACCAACAGCCCCAAGTTTTTCACCGCTTTTTGCTTTTACAAAAATTTGAGAAGAATCAATTTGAAGTATATTTGAAATTGATTCCCTTATAAGATTTCTAAAAGGCAAGATTTTAGGTTCTTCAATTTTAATAACACAATCAATATTTTCAATTTTCCAGCCGTCTTTTTTGACAATATCAAATGCTTTAGACAATAAAACTTTTGAATCGGAATCTTTCCATTTTGCTTCGGTTGGTGGAAACAATTCTCCAACATCACCAAGACATGTAGCTCCTAAAAGAGAATCTATTAAGGCATGAAGCAACACATCGCCATCAGAATGACCATCTTCTCCTTTTTCGTAAGGTATATGAACACCACCAATCATCAGTCTTCTGCCTTCAACAAGTCTATGTGAATCAGTTCCTAGTCCAACACGGTTCATTCTTTTTTTTCCTTTTGGCA
>JAAYQG010000188.1 GCA_012519415.1 Treponema sp.
ACAAGAAAAAGTGTTCATCAACCGCTTATGACTGGTTTAAAAATAATTGATTCTATGATACCTATTGGAAAAGGCCAAAGAGAATTAATCATTGGTGATAGACAAACTGGTAAGACTGCAATTGCAATTGATACTATAATTAATCAAAAAGGAAAAAATGTTAATTGTATATATGTAGCTATTGGTCAAAAAGCAAGTACAGTTGCACAGATAGTTGAAAAACTTAAAAGTTTTGATGCATTAGAATATACAACAGTAGTTGTAGCTACAGCTAGTGAAAGTGCACCTTTACAATATATAGCGCCTTATGCAGGATGTGCTATGGGTGAAGAATGGATGGAAGAAGGTAAAGATGTATTAATTATTTATGATGATTTAAGTAAGCATGCGGTTGCATATAGAACAATGTCTTTACTACTTAGAAGGCCTCCAGGAAGAGAAGCTTATCCAGGGGATGTTTTCTATTTGCATTCTAGACTTTTAGAAAGAGCTGCAAAATTAAATGATGAACTAGGCGGAGGTTCTTTAACTGCACTTCCTATTATTGAAACTCAAGCTGGTGATATCAGTGCTTATATACCTACAAATGTTATTTCTATTACTGATGGTCAAATTTTCTTACAAACTGAATTATTTAATGCGGGTGTTAGACCTGCAGTTGATTCGGGTTTATCTGTAAGTAGAGTTGGTAGTGCAGCACAAACAAAAGCAATGAAGAGTGTTTCTAGTTCATTAAAATTAGATTTAGCTCAATATAATGAGTTGTTATCATTTGCACAATTTGGTAGTGATTTAGATGCTGTTACTAAAGCTGCTATAGATCATGGCGCAAGAGTTACTGAATTATTAAAACAATCTCAATATTCACCGTTATCTATGGCTAAACAAGTTATTTCATTATTTGCGGCTAAACATGGATATATTGATAAAGTTGATATTGATAAAATAAGAAGTTTTGAAGGTTTATTACACCATACTTTTGATGAAAAATATCCAGAAGTAGTAAAAGAAATTGAAACTACAGGGGAAATTTCTAAACTTGTTGAAGAAAAAATCCATTCTATAATGGAAAAAGTATTAGAAGAATTTATAGAGATGTTTGGAGAATAAATATGACTTTAAGCAAACAAAAGCTAAGACAAAGGATAAATTCTATAAATTCCACTATGAAGATTACTAAAGCAATGGAATTAATCGCAAAAGTTAAGCTTCAAAAACAAAGAGAATTTATGGAAAAAAATCGTGAGTATGCAAGTGTTTTAAAGGCGACAGTTAATGAGATTATTTCTAGAAATATACATAGTGAAAATCAATACTTAATTGAAAAAGATGCACCTGCAAAACTTACATATGTTTTTAGTAGTGATATGGGATTATGTGGCGGGTATAATTCAAACATGCTTAAGTTAATTGAAACAGTAATAAAAAAAGAAGATCCAATTATATTGATTGGAAAAAAGCAGAGAAGTTGGCTATTAAATAGAAAATACAATATTGTAAATAATGAAATAAGTTCAGATAATATAGATTATGAACTGATTAAGGGATTAGCTGATATTGGTATAGAAAAATATATTAATAATGAAATTTCTGGTATTCAAGTATTGTATACAGAATTTGTAAATACAGTTACATTTGAGCCTAGACTTGAAACATTATTACCAT
>JAAYQG010000052.1 GCA_012519415.1 Treponema sp.
ACTACAAGGCTTGGGCGTTCGCAGGGTTTAATCTACGAATTTAGGGTCTATGTTAGCAAAAACTTGAGGCTTGGTGAGTCGGGTGGGTTTTATCTAAAATTTAGGGGGGGGGAATTTAGCGAAATGTTAAATTGTGTGCAGAGTGTACAATCGGTTTTAGAAGAGGTAATTTCATAAAACTATTGCTTGTATAAAGAAAACTTGTTAAACTTCTTTGAGAATAAATTACATGATTTAAATGAAATCCTCAAAATTTTTTTTAGGAATGTCATGAATATTTAAGTGAATCATATGGTTTTTCGGGGGGAAATTTAATGAGCGTATATGAAAATGTTACCGCTTTTTTGGGACGATATGGTTTTTCTGTTACAGCGTATGATGTAAATACAATAATCGACGGTCTTTTGTATGATATGAAAGCCGGTCTTGCAAAGGGCAAAGGAATCGGCTCTGCGATGGATGCAACGGAAGATATGATTCCGACATGGGGGCTTCCTCCTGCTGAATCTCCAAAAAATGAATCTGTTATTGTAATTGATGCCGGCGGAACAAACTTTCGTTCATGCCTTGTTACATTTGATGATTCCGGCACTGCTTCTATAAGTGAACTTGAAAAAACTTCTATGCCTGGCATTGAAAAAGAGCTTTCAAAAAAAGATTTTTTTGCTGCAATTGCCACAAATCTTGATCATTTAAAAAATAAATCAAAACGTATCGGTTTTTGTTTTTCATATGCAATGAATATCACGCCTGATGGCGACGGCGAAGTAATTAGTTTTTCAAAGGAAATTAAAGCAAAAGAAGTAATCGGCTCGCTGGTCGGAAAAAACTTAAGCGATGCACTTGTTGAACGTGGTTGGAATCGTCCTGAAAAAATTACGCTTTTGAATGATACAACAGCTGCTTTGCTTGCCGGAGCTTCAAATGCAATTGAAGGGCGTGCATACAGTTCTTATGTGGGTTTTATTTTGGGCACAGGTATGAACACTGCTTATATTGATTCAGATCATATTGCAAAACTTGATGGAATGAAAGATTCAGCTGGACGTTCTGCGCCCAAAAGTCAGATTATCGTCTGTGAATCAGGAAAATTCAACAAGCTTCCGCGTTCAGAATTCGACATTGAATTTGATAAAACTGCAAACACTCCGGGTCTTTATGTAATGGAAAAAATGTGCTCAGGAGCGTATCTTGGTCCGGTTAGTCTTATTGCATTAAAAAAAGCAGCAGATGACGGTTTGTTTTCTGCGCCTGTTGCAGAATCAATAAAAATGCTTTCTAAGCTTGAGCTTAAAGATATGGATCAGTTTTTTTATGCACCGCATAAGAGAACAACTCTTCTCGGTTCAATTGCCGCAAAAGGCACTCGACAAGATGCTGATACAATTTTTGTTTTACTTGACCATTTTGTTGCTCGTTCTGCAAAACTTGCCGCTGCAATTATTTCAGCTGCCGTAATAAAAAGCGGTGCAGGTAGCAGTGCTTCTTTGCCTGTTGGTGTTGTTTGTAATGGTACAACTTTCTATAAGACACACAACCTGAAGGAACGTTTGCTAGGCTATTTGAATGAGGTGCTTATAAACCAGCGGCATATTTATTTTGAGATACTTACAATAGATAATGATATTACACTTGGAACTGCGGTTGCAGGTTTGAGTTGAAATATATGAAGAAAAGCGTTTTATGAAAAGCTTTCTGCTCAAAAATTTATAAGTTTTATTAACTATATTAAACAGCTATCCGATAAATTAGTAATTGGTGCTGTCTTAAAGAGGTTCTTCAAACGGTGCTTTTGGAAATGTTTTTTCTATAAAATATATAGTTGATTAATGAGCTTGTTTTATCAAATCAAGCTCTTGAGAGGTAAAACGTGTCAGCAAAAGGAACAATCGGCAAGACTATTGTGTTGCTTTTATTGATTATCATTTTGGTCTTTCTTGGTTTATTCTGGTTTGATTATCTAGGTGTAATTCAAGCCAAGAAATTTTTTGAGCCGGTTTACCGTCTTATTGGGTTGCAGCCGCAGACGTCTGTTTCTGCTAGTGATTTTTCTGCTGCTCAAGAAGCAGATCTTGAAGCAGACAGATTAGCAAAGCGGCTTGAAGCATTAAATTTGCGCTCACAAGAACTTGATAAGCGTGAATCTGATATCCAAGTAAAAGAAGCTGAATATCAACAAATTGCACAAGAACTTGACGAAAGAAAGATTTCTCAAGAAGAACGAGAATTAACTTTTGAAAAAATTCAAAAAGAATACGAAGATAAAGAGCTTAATTATCGAACAATTGCTGCACAGCTAAATGGTATGCGTCCTGAAGCTGCTGTTGAAATTTTGCTTGCTATGGACGATCAGCTTGCGATAGATGTTTTGCGCCGTGTTGACGAACTAGCAGAAGAAGCCGGTGCAAATTCAATGGTATCATATTGGCTCTCTCTGATGCCAGCAGACCGTGCTGCCTCAATTCAGCGCAAGATGACAACAAAACCGGTAACATTAGATTAATATCTTTGTGAACTAGAACATGTATAAAATTCGCTCCCCCAATCGGGTGGGTTGGGGGAGATATGTTCAATTCTAAGACAACTCAAATAATTCAGATACATAGTTAATTTCGATTTTCGCCAGATTACTCTCCAAATTCGTAACACCAACCCACCCAAACGCCCAATCTTTCAAGTTTTTGCCCCACAAAACTTAGCATTTTGCTAGATTAAACCCTAAATTTTAGACTAATCCCACTCGAATGTCCAATCCGCGTTTTGCTAACATAAACCCAAATTTATAGATTAATCCCAAAGCAAAACGCCCCCCTAAAAAAACAAAAAGTTTTTTCAAACCTATCTAAAGTGTCTGCTTTGTTTTCCGAAAAATAATAAGAGCGAAAAACAGAATATAAAGTCATAGCGCAGTTCGTGTTTGTTTCCGCATTTTTCAAACGAAAAATATGTGAGCTTCCGCTGCGGTATCTTATAAAAATTATTTTGAGCTTTACATTTGTAGAAATCTTGAAAAAATAAAATTTTTCAAGATTCCATCAAGTATGAGTTCAAATGGAGGTATGCCGATGGAGGCTCTATCAATTCGCCTTGACGGTATGGAAACATTAAATGCTTCACCGAAAGCTTCTTTTGGAGCTGAAAGCTTTAAGTCCGGCGAATCGACATTCAGCCTAGTGCTGGATAACGTACTCAAGGCCACGGATGGTGTACAAAAGCCTGTAGAACTTACAAAGCCTCAGGAAAAACAACCTGAATCGACCACAAGGGACGTAAGTGCATCTGCAGACGATTCAAAATTAAAACAGATGGTTTCAGAATCTGATAAAACAGAAGTTACCGAAGCATCTAACAAAGCTGCTGAAACTGAAAATCTGAATGAAGAAACAACTACAGTTTCAGAAGCAAAAGAAACAAAAGAACAAAAAGCTGTTCTTGCTGCTGATAATTCAGAAAAAGCTGAAACAGAAGAAACTTTACTTCTTGCAAATTCTGCTGAAGAAAGTGCAGAAACAGTAACTGTAAAAAAAGATTCAAAAGATTCTTTAGTTAAAATTGTAACTGAATCTGTTTTTATTCAAGATGAATCTACAGAAGAAGTTGCAAACTCTCTTAGCGTTCAGAATGAACTTGAAGAGTTGTCTGAAAAAACGATAAAGAAAACAGGCAAAACAAATGAAAGTGCTTCTTTATTTGCAAATATTCAAGCTGAAAAAGCTAATAATCCTGCAAAAATTGAAGAAACACTTGCTTCAGACGTTCATGTTCAAAGTATTGCTGCAAAAAAACAGGAAGCTCCACTTATTGAAGTAATTGATGAGCGCACACAGTTCGGTTCTGATGTTGAAAAATCAAGCGGTCTTGTTTCAAATGTTGCTTATGATGGCAATGGAACAGCGGAGATGACACTTAATCTTGCAGATTCTCAAGGACAGAATGTTGCGCAAATTCAAGATGGTGCTAATGTTCAAGAAAGTTCTAAATCATCATTTGCGTCTATGCTTTCAACTGAAATTAGGAACAATGCAGGTGAATTTGTTAAAACTGGACTTATTACATTACGCGACAATAAATCGGGAACAATCAATCTTGTTTTACATCCGGAAGAACTTGGTAATGTTAAGATTAAACTTGAATTATCCGACAAATTAATTACCGGTAGAATTATTGTGTCTAGCGAAGAAGCTTATGGTGCTTTTAAAAATAATATTGAAAGCCTTCGTCAAGCTTTTTTGAATTCGGGCTTTGAAAGCGCAGGGCTTGAGCTTTCATGGAGCGGAAGCGATGAATCTAATAATAGACACAACGATTCAGAAAATGGAAAAAATCCGCATGGATTTGATTATACTGATTCGATGCCGCTTGCAGCCGGTGCGGAAGATATGCCGGACGGTTATTTTGGTTTGACTTCAGTAAATGTTGTTATCTAAAAGCAAAGATTAAAATTAGGAGAAATTAATGCAACTTAACACAACAATGAGTGCACAAGATCAGGCAATAGTTCAGCAGGCTGTAAATACACAAAACGCCAAAAATACTGCTGTAAATGGTCGTGTAGCAAGTCAAGAATTGGGAAAGGATGATTTTCTAAAACTGCTTATAACACAGCTTTCAAATCAAGATCCTACTTCTCCTATGGAGAATACTGAATTTATTGCACAAATGGCTCAGTTCTCAAGTCTTGAGCAGATGACAAATATGAGTACCGGTTTTACAAAACTTACCAATATGCTTTCAGGCACAGAAGCTGTTTATACTATTGGTAAAACTGTTGAGCTGACTTCTGGAGAGAACATTGTTACAGGACAAGTTCAAGCTGTAACACGCGGAGACAATCCACAGATAATAGTAAATGGCATGCCGTACAGCATGAAGCAGATAAACAAGATTTATGGCAATTAAGAGGGTACAAATATGATGCGATCACTTTATGCCGGTGTTTCCGGTATGCAAAATCATCAGACAAGAATGGACGTAATCGGTAATAACGTTTCTAACGTTAATACAACCGGTTTCAAACGAGGTCGTGTTAATTTTCAAGACATGATTTCACAACAGCTTTCCGGTGCTGCAAAACCGACTAACGAAGTTGGCGGTGTAAACCCAAAAGAAGTTGGTCTTGGAGTTACAGTTGCAAGTATTGATACAATCTTTACACAAGGCAACTTGCAGACAACCGGTGTTTCTACTGATATTGCAATTCAGGGCAACGGCTTTTTTATCATGAAAAACGGTGAAGAAACATTTTTCACACGTGCCGGTACATTCGGCGTTGATAAAGACGGAACACTTGTAAATCCTGCAAACGGTCTTAGAGTTCAAGGCTATATGGCAAGGGAACTTAACGGAGAAATGGTTATTAATACTGCCGGTTATACGGAAGATTTAATAATTCCTGTCGGTTCAAAAGACCCTGCAAAAGCTACTCAGAATGTAAATTTTGCTTGTAACTTGAATAAAAATACGCCGGAAATTGCAGAAGGTGCCAACGAAGCTGAAATTGCCAAAGGAACTTGGTCTACAGAATTCAAAATTTACGATACATTCGGTAATGAACATGATTTAAGTGTTTCTTTTACTCGTGTTCCTGGAACTCCAAACCAGTGGGAAGCAACTGTAATAGTAGATCCTGATTTGGCAGATGAAACACAGACTCGCATTGGACTTGGCGGTACAGACGGGCAGGGAAATACATTTGTAGTCAATTTTGATAACAATGGCACTTTGCTTTCTGTAACAGATTCTGCCGGAAATGTAAGTGCTGAAACTGGAAATATTCTTCTTCAGACTTCTTTTAACGTTCCAGAGACAACAGATGCTGCTGATGGCGAACTTACTCGCCAAATGTTCAATATAAATCTTGGACAAATTGGAAGTCAGTTAAATACAATAACTCAGTATTCTTCTGACAGCTCTACAAAAGCATTCTATCAAGACGGTTATACAATGGGCTATCTTGACAATTTTAAGATTGATAACAGTGGTGTAATTACTGGTGTATATTCTAACGGAACAAATCGTGTTATCGGTCAAATTGCAATGGCAAGCTTTACAAACCAAGGTGGTCTTGAAAAAACAGGCGACAGCACTTATGTTCAGTCGAATAACTCTGGTCTTGCAAATATCAACGTTGCTGGTGTAGCAGGCAAAGGCTCATTGCTTTCTGGTGCACTTGAAATGTCAAACGTAGATTTAACAGAGCAATTTACAGACATGATTGTTACACAGCGAGGTTTTCAGGCTAACTCAAAGACAATTACGACTTCAGATACGCTTCTTGAAACCGTTTTGAGTTTGAAGCGTTAATCTTTAGCTGTGGATAACCGATAAACAATGCAGAGAATGTGTATGTGTATAGAAAATAATTCTACATTCTCTGCATTTCAAATGCGACATATCGGTTAAAACCTCTTGACTGTCAAAGGTTTAGCATTCAAAATGGAAGTATTATGATTGAAGTAACAAGATTTGACGGAAGCGTTTACTGGATAAATCCACATCAGATTGAAAGGATTGAGTTAAATCCTGATGTTACACTTTTAATGCTTTCTGGTCAAAGATTTATTGTTAAAGAAAAACCGGAAGAAATTAAAGAAAGAATTATTGCGTACCGTCGTCTAATCGGTGCTTTTAAAAATGAAGAATAAACGGATATAAAAGGACTAAACTGTTTTTTGAAATATTCCGTATAAATATATAGCATAGAAAAGTTTTGAAATATTTTGGCTTTTTTATACTTTAAAATACCTTTCTTAAAAAATATAAGAAAGACTTTCCTAAGGGAGCGGGGCTTTTTATGGATATAATGACAATTATTGGTATGGTTGCTGGTACAGCTAGTCTTATCATGTCAGTTCTTACATCTGGTGGTACTTTGAGTGGTATCTGGGACTTGCCGTCATTCATCTTTGTTGTTCTTGGTTCGTATGCTGCTTTATGTATTGCTTTCCCGATAAAATATATAACGGGCATTTGGGGTGTTATTGCAAGAACTTTTAAGATTCCGGATTTTAACGAAAAAGTATTAGTTCAAAACATGGTTTCATTATCGGAAAAAGCTCGTCGTGAAGGTATTCTTGCTTTGGAAGAAGGACTTGAAGATCTTGATGATGAATTTATGAAAGTAGGTCTTCGACTTGTAGTAGATGGTACGGATGGCAATGTTATTCGCGGTATTCTTGAAAATGAAATGGGACAGATAGAATCTCGCCATATGCAATGGATAACGGTTTTAAATACTTGGGCAGGTCTTGGACCTGGATATGGTATGATGGGTACTGTTATTGGTCTTATTGGTATGTTGAGAAACTTGGAAGATAAATCTGCAATCGGTCCTAATATGGCTGTTGCCTTGGTTACAACTTTGTATGGCTCGTTGATTACAAATATGTTCATGGGTCCTTTTTCAGCTAAATTACAGCTTCATAACAATCAGGAAATGATTATCAAAGAAATGATAATTGAAGGGGTTTTGTCAATTCAAGCCGGTGATAACCCCCGAATTCTTGCTCAGAAGCTTTTAACCTACCTTGATCCTGTTTCACGTAGGGCTGTTGAAGCTGAAGTTATAAAGGATTAATTTAATATAGGGGAATTTGATGGCAAAGAAAGAAAGAAAACAACCGGAACCGCCATCGCAGGCATGGCTTGGAACTTACGGTGATATGATTACACTAATGCTTTGCTTTTTCGTTATGTTGTTTAATCCATCGGAAGTGGACATTGTGGAATTAAACCAGATGGTTGCATCTTTGAGTGGTGATCCTGCTGCAGGTGGGCAGTCTTTGTCTACCGGCAAACTGGCAGATTTAGGAAACACAATCAATTCAATGCCGTCTATGGAAAAAGGTAAATCTTTAGGTTTGGCTGTAAAAAGAGCTGTTAGTCTTTTTGCTCCGGATGTAAAGTCAAATAAGATTACTATTACAAGTGATGAAAGAGGGCTTGTAATCAGCCTTGCTTCCGATTCATTTTTTGAGCACGGAAGTGCAACACTTGATATGGAGCTTGCAAGAGATTCATTATTGCGTCTTGCACAATTCTTTTTAGCTCAAGAAGAACTTGCAGAACGCCGTTTTAGAATAGAGGGACATACTGATAATACTATACCGAATGCGGCTTTATGGCCTTCAAATTGGGAGCTTTCAACGGCTCGTGCAACTAATGTTTTGCATTATTTAACTGATTTCGGTGCTGATGAGCAGCGTTTTTCAGTGGCTGGTTATGCAGATACTCAGCAAAAATTTTCAAATGATACACCCGAGGGACAGGCGTATAATCGTCGTGTGGATATTATTATACTGGACGATGGTCATTTTTAATGATACTATTTACAAAGCTGAGGAAGGTTAGTTATGGCAGATGATGATGATTTGAACATTGATGGTGAAGATGTTTCTGAAGAATCTGGCAAAGGTTCAGGTGTTTTAGGGGGAATTCTTCCGTCAATACTTAAATGGGTGGCAATTGTTGTTGCAGCAATCATTCTTATCGTAACTGTTTGTGTAATCACAATAAAAATTATGAATAAGAATAACCCTACTCAAGCAGCAATTCCAATTTCTGATGATTATAAGAAATCCCGTGAAGTTCTTGACTGGTATAGTTCAATTGGTTCCATTCGCACAAAAACAAGCGATGCAGCTCCGGCAACTGTTATTGTAGAAGTAGTTCTCGGTTATAAAACACAAGATAAAATTACTTCAACTGAAATTACACAACGCCAAATTGAAATTAAGGATTTTATCCGCCGTTATTTCACGCAGAAATCAGCTTCTGAGTTGAAGCCGCAAAATGAGCGCGAATTACAAATTGAAATTCGTAACTCTATAAATGATGATATTTTGATGGATTCGAAAATCAAGGATGTAAAATTTATGAGCCTTGAAGTTATCGAACAGTAGTCGTTATAAGGGATCAGTATGAACGAAGTTCTGTCACAGGATGAGATTGATCAACTTCTCACAGCAATCAGTTCTGGAGAAACCGAACAGGAAGCTTTTAGACCTGTAAGTGATACCAGAAAGATAAAGATTTACGACTTTAAGCGTCCTGACAAATTCTCAAAAGAGCAGATACGTACAGTTTCTATCATGCATGAAACTTTTGCACGGTTGACAACAACAAGTTTGTCAGCTCAGTTGCGCAGTATGGTTCATGTTCATGTTGCGTCTGTTGATCAGCTTACCTATGAGGAATTTATCCGTTCTATTCCAACACCAACAACGCTTGCGGTCATTAATATGGATCCATTGAAAGGTAATGCAATTCTTGAAATAGATCCTGCAATTACATTTTCAATGATTGACCGCTTGTTTGGTGGTTCAGGTCAGGGCACAAAAGTGCAACGCGATTTGACTGATATTGAACAGTCTGTAATGGAAGGAATAATCGTGCGTATTTTGGCAAATATGCGTGAAGCATGGACGCAGGTAATTGATTTGCGTCCGCGCCTTGGGCAGATTGAAACAAATCCTCAATTTGCGCAGATTGTTCCGCCTTCAGAAATGGTAGTTTTGGTAACGCTCGAAACTAAAGTAGGTGAAGAAGAAGGAATGATGAACTTCTGTATTCCTTATATTACGATTGAGCCTATCATTTCAAAGCTTTCATCTCAATTCTGGTTTTCTTCTGTTCGTAGAAGTTCTACGACTCAGTATCTTGGCGTATTAAAAGAAAAGCTTGCCAATGTTGATATGGATGTTGTTGCTGAAATTGGTTCAATAAATTTGCCTATTCGAGATGTTTTAAGTTTAAGATGTGGTGATATTGTCCGATTATCTAATGTAAGGGTGGGAGATCCGCTTACTTTGAGCGTCGGCAGTGTAAAAAAATTCCTGTGCCAGCCGGGTGTTATCGGTAAAAAGATGGGCGTTCAGGTTCTTGGTAAATTAGACCAGGTAGATGACAAAGACGACTTTGAAGAATTAACAGAAGGAGACGAATTATATGAGTGATGGTGCCATTTCTCAAGACGAAATTGATGCCTTGTTATCAGGTGTTGATCTGGGCGGGATGGGTTCGGCTGCACAAACGTCTTCGGTTGCAAAAAAGATAGATATTAAAACTTTAGCTGATTTTGCAAAAGATACAACTAACAGTTTGCAGTCTAATCTGTCAACTATGACAGGTTCTGAGTTTAACGTCGAAGAGCCAACAGCAGATGTGCTGAGTCGTGATGATCTTTTAAAACAATTGCCGGAAATGGTTGTTGCTGTAACTGCTGATTTTACAGAAAGCATGACAGGTGATCATCTATTTTTGATGCATCCGGATTTTGCAAAAAAACTTGCAGGACTAATAAACAAAGAAGATATTTCAGAACTTGACGATATGTCACTTTCTGTTATCTCTGAAATTGTTTCACAGCATAGCGGTACAGAAATAACCGAATTGAGCAAAACTGGAAAATTTCCGGGACTTGCAATTATTCCTGCTGAAGCAATTCATGTTGCAAAAGCAATGGTACGTTATCCACAAGGCGATTTTGTATTATTTACATTCCCTATAAGTGTTGATGGAAAAACGTATCAGCTATGGGAAGCTATATCAAATAATGTTGCATTTAATATTGCTAATGCATTGAATCCTCCAACAGAAACAGCTGGCGGTGCCCCAATTAATGATATTCCTGCAGCGAGTCATGCTTCTATGGGTGGAAGTTTTGCTCCAAATGCAGCAATGAATATGGGAAATCCTATGAACATGGGCGGAATGAATATGAATAGCATGGGTATGAATATGGGAAGTCCCATGAGCATGGGCGGACAGATGATGGGCGGAATGCCTAATGTTCAGTCGTTGCAATATCCTAGTTTGCAAAGTGGCGTAAGCCCTATGGAACAGGGAAACATCGGTTTAATTATGGATGTTTTCATGGAAATGACTGTAGAGCTTGGTAGAACCAGAAAGCAAATAAAGGAAATTCTTGGAATGGGCGAAGGCACAATTATTGAGCTTGATAAACTTGCCGGTGAACCTGTAGACATTCTTGTAAATCATAAACCGATTGCAAAAGGTGAAGTTGTAGTTATTGATGAAAACTTCGGTGTTCGTGTAACTGAAATTCTTTCACCTGTTGAACGTGTTACTGAGATGAAATAAATCTTATAACAAAACGCAATACTGTTGCTTTTTGAATGTTTTTGATTTATACTAAACTCACGTAGTTATTGCTGCGTGAGTTTATTCACTTTTGCAATGGGGATTGCAAATTTAGAAAGTGGGTGGGGGACAATACGAATATTTCAAAAAAAATATTACTGCTGTTTATAAGTTTATTTGTTCTGTCAATTAATTGTTTGAATGCCCAGACAGACGCTCAAGAAGCTGTTTCTGATGTTCGATCTGAAGAACAAATGTTGATAATTTCACCTCCTAGTGAAGATTTTTCTTCGGAGCAATCTCTAAAAACCAATACCACTTGGCAGTTCATCAAGCTAATTTTAGTTTTAATTCTCGTCATAGTTTGTATTTATGGAATTGTTTGGTTTTTGAAAAAAACATCAAATCCTAATTTTCAACCTGATCCTTATTTAAAAAAAGTAGCCGCATTAAATTTATCTCCTGGTAAATCAGTTTTTATTGTTTCTACGCCAACTCAAGCTTTTCTTGTCGGAACAAGCGATAACTCTGTTAATTTGATTGGTGAAATTAATGATAAGGATTTAATTGATTCGATGAACTTAGCCGCTGAAAAAGTTCCTACCGCAAAACCCAAAGACTTTGCTTCTATCTTGGCTGCATTTTTCCCAAAAGGAAATACAGATGAAGCTGAAGAGTTTGAGGAATTCGATGATTATTTTTCTTCTGTTGCGCAAAAAACCGGTGAAAAAATACGTCAAAAACGGGAACAAATCCAAAATAAAAATAAAAATAACAGCGGGGGAGATTCTCAATGAAACGTTCTCTTCGCTTTTTTTTAATAGTTGTTTTAATGATATTTATTTCTGTGCAATTTGTTTCAGCGCAGTCATCTTTCCCTGCCGGCTCGACTTCCGGCACAACAACAATGAACTCAGAAGTTACGCCGGTTACTGTTCCATTAGTTGATTTGCAGTTAAGACAGCCGGAAAATGGAAAAGAAGTTGCGTTTTCTGTGCAAATTTTGTTGTTGCTTACTGTTCTTTCGCTTGCACCTAGTATTCTTATTCTTTTAACCTGTTTTTTGAGATTGTCTATCGTGTTGGATTTTATAAAAAGGGCATTATCGTTGCAGCAAGTTCCTCCAACAGTTGTATTAAATGGAATTGCTTTCTTTTTAACTTTGTTTATAATGTGGCCTACTTTTAATCAAATATATAAAAATTCTTTTAGACCCTTAGCTGATGGACAAATAGGAGTAGAAACAGCTTATACAGAAGCTGAAGCTCCTTTACGAATTTTTATGTATAAACAAATGGTTAATGATACGAGCTATATCTCAATGTTTATGTCTATGGCAAAATTGCCAAAACCAAATAATCTTGCTGATGTACCGACATATGCTTTGATTCCTGCATATATTCTTCATGAATTAACTGTAGCATTTAAAATTGGAATAATGTTGTATATTCCGTTTATTATTATTGATATGGTTGTTGCGAGTATATTGATGTCAATGGGTATGATTATGCTCCCTCCTGTACAAATTTCAATGCCATTTAAGCTTATGTTATTTGTTCTTATAGATGGTTGGGGGCTTTTGACGCAACAGCTTTTTAATTCAATTATTCCTTAAAGTGATTGTTATTCATATTTAATTGAATATTGTAGAATAGTTGATTTTATTTATCTAATGTATTGAGGGAGTTTATATGAGTGTTGGACAGCTTGTTTCATTAATGCAAAGTGGTGTTAAACAGATTTTTATGCTTGCTTCACCTGTTTTGGGTGCTGCGTTGTTAGTTGGTTTAATAGTTGCTATTTTACAGGCTGTAACTTCAATTCAAGAGCAGACTCTAACATTTGTTCCTAAAATATTTGCGATTCTTACTGTTTTGGCTTTGCTTGGCGGTTGGATGTTCACTTCTATGAAGGAATATGCAATTAGGCTGTTTATGCAAATTCCAAGTATGGTTTTATAAATATGGTGAAATAAATTTATGTTAGAGCAGATTGTAGCAAAAGCTCCATTATATTTTTTAATTGCCGCTCGTGTTTTTGCCATGATATTGACAGTACCTCTTTTGTCTACAGCTGCCGTTTCAAGAGTTGCTAAAATTGCACTTGCCGGCTACACCGCTTATATATTAATGTCGCAAATTTCGTATAGTGTATGGAATGTAGATCCTTATTCACTTGATTATGTGCTTTTAGTTATTGGCGAGGGCTTGATTGGAATTATCACTGGCTTTTATGTATCGATGCTGTTTGCAGCTTTTAGTTCTGCTGGTCAGTTTTTTACATATCAAATGGGTTTCGGTGCCTCTGAAGTTTATGATTCGCTTTCTCAAATAGAAAATCCTCTTATGGGGCAATATTTGAATTTACTTGCAATGCTTCTTTTTTTGCAAGTTAAGGGATTTCAAAAACTTTTTTTAGGCGGTGTACTTCGTAGTTTTGAATCTTTGAATTGTTATGTTCTTCTCGAAGCAAAAAACACATTTTTAACTTTTTTATTAAGCGGTTTAACAAAATTGTTCTTTGATGCAATGATGATTGCATTGCCAATTATCGGAACATTGTTTTTAATTTCTATAAGCACAGGTTTGCTTTCTAAAGCTGCTCCGCAAATGAACCTGCTTTCGGAAGGTCTTCCTACTACGATTTTATGTGCTTTCTTTTTGCTTACAGTATTGTTACCTTCAATGTGCAATTATTTTGAACGTTGCTTTACGGCAGCTTTTGTAAGATTAGAAGATTTGTTTGCAAAGATATCGCCTCTGGTGGCACCTTTATGAATCTAAAGGTGATAAATAATTTACAAAAAATAATCGGATTTCCTCTTTCAAGTTTTATTTATTCCATATATGAAAAACTGAATTTAATGTCGGAAACGTTAATATCGTTAATATATAGAAGAAATGTTGCAGTTTCTATTGATAAATCCGGTGCTTGTATTGATTTGCAATGGTTTGCAAGAGCAGAAGATGAAGGGCGCACAGAAGAAGCATCAGAACATAAAATACGAAAAGCTAGAGAAGAAGGGCGTGTCGCAAAAAGCCAAGAATTGAATTCAGGGCTTGTTTTGTTGTTTTCCGTTCTTTCGCTGATAATATTTGCTCCGTGGATTTTTACTAATTGTGTAAAAGTTATTAAGTTTTATTTTGATCGATGTGCAGAATCGAGTTTTACAGATAGATCGCTTGTTGTTGCTTTTTTTATTTATTTTATAAAAATGATACTTCCTATTGCTTTTACAGCAATTGTTGCAGGAATAGCGGGCAATATTATACAAAACAAAGGTTTTCTTTTTTCTACAAAACCCATAGAGCCGAAATTTTCAAAAATTCTTCCAAAATTCGGTGAATATTTTAGGAAAACGCTGTTTTCTTTTGAGGGATTGTTCAATGTTGCTAAATCAATAATTAAAGTAACAATTATTATAATTTCAGCATATTTGCTTATAAAAAATAATTTTTTTATGTTAAAGTCTCTTATAAACATGGGGCTTTGGCAAGCTTTTTCTTATGTTGCAGGAGTTTGTGCAACATTACTGCTTATGGCTTCGATAATTTTTATAATTATTGCTGTTCCGGATTACTTCGTGCAGCGTCATCAATTTATGGAATCTTTGAAAATGACAAAACAGGAAGTAAAAGAAGAGTTTAAAGAACTTGAAGGTGATCCTCTTGTTAAAAGCCGCTTGCGTCAAAGAATGCATGAAATGATGCATCAGAGTATGCCGCGTCTTGTTGCAGAAGCTGATGTTGTTATTACAAACCCGACTCACTTTGCATGTGCCATTCAATATGATAAGACTAAGATGCCCGGTCCGATGTTGACTGCAAAAGGCGCAGATTCACTTGCGCAGCGTATTAAAGAAATAGCTAAACAGAACGATGTTCCGATTATAGAAAATCGTCCGCTGGCACGAGCTCTCTACAAAGAGGTTGAAATTGGTGATATAATACCGGAAGAATATTATCAAGCACTAGCGGTAATTCTTGCGAAAGTGTATAATATGAATTCTTCCAAACATAGAGCAAAGTTTCTTTGACATTATTGATTTACTGTGCAAAAATGTATTCAGGAGATTTTCAAAATTTCTTGTTTTGATTTCTTTGCTGTAAATTATTTTGTGCCTGTTAGGGGACGGGCAATTGATTTTTTATTTTGAGAACATTGCTGAATGGCTTGTTAAAAAAGGGTGGAAATAATGGCCGACAGACTCGGTAAATTATTCAAAGGTATTACAAACAATCTTGTTCCTGTAGCATCAATTATCATCATTATGATGTTGATAATTCCGTTGCCGACTCTGCTACTTGATGTGCTTATGGCTGCCAATCTTTTGTTGGCACTTTTAATTTTGCTTATTGTTATATACACACCTCGTGCTATTGATTTTTCTTCTTTTCCATCAATGCTTCTTATTTCAACAGTATTCAGTCTTGGACTGAACGTTTCATCAACTCGGCTGATTTTAACATTGGGAACAAAATTTGATGGGCGTATGGTACGTGCTTTTTCGACTTTCGTTATCGGTACAGGTGGAACGGACGGTCTTTTAATTGGTTTTGTAATATTCATAATTATTATTGCTGTTCAGGCTTTTGTTATTACAAAAGGCGCAACTAGAGTTGCTGAAGTTGCTGCGCGTTTTACATTGGATGCAATGCCGATGAAACAGGCTGCCGTTGAAGCAGAGTATAATTCAGGTGCTATTTCAGAAGAAGAAGCTCGCAGAAGAAAAATGGAAGTTCAACGAGAATCTGATTTTTACGGTTCCATGGATGGTGCTACAAAATTTATTTCTGGAAACGTAAAGGTTGGAATTTTTATTACGGTTATTAACCTTGTCGTAGGAATCATTTTTGGAATGGTTTTAAGGAATGAACCTTTTGAAAAAGCAATTCAAACTTATGCTTCTCTTACAATCGGTGATGGACTTTTATCACAGTTGCCGTCGCTTTTAATTTCTTTTGCGACAGGTTTGATTGTTACACGGTCTGCTTCAGATGGAAACATGGGAGAAGACATAAAAAAGCAATTTTCGCAAAATGCTTGGGTTTTTTATGTGGGCGGTGCAACTCTTGCTATTATTGGTTTGCTTCCGGGATTTCCATGGTATGTGCTTATTCCAATGGGAAGTGCGCTTGTTTATCTTGGTGCACGTCTTAGAAAAATTGAGAAAAAGAATTTTGCAGCACAGCTTGAAAAAGAAAAATCGAAAGTTAAACCCGGTGCAAAGCCCGGTGAACCTGGTGAGATAAGCCCTGTTGTACCTCTTGATCCGCTTTCGCTTGAGCTTGGTTTTGCATTAATTCCACTTGTAGATAAAGAAAAAGGTGCAGAGCTTTTAGAGAGAGTTACGCGCATTAGACGAGAAGCTGGGCTGGATTTAGGTCTTGTTGTCCCTCGTATACGCATTATTGATAATATGGCATTAGAACCAAATGAATACTGCTTTAAGATAAAAGGAGTTGCTGTCGGTCAAAGCCACATTCGTATGGGCTGGTATATGTGTATGGATACAGGCGGTGTTATAGAAGAAATTCAAGGTGAAAAAACAACAGATCCGGCATTTGGACTTCCTGCAATTTGGATAACTGAAGATATGCGTGAAAAAGCGGAACGTGCTGGTTATGCCGTAGTAGATCCGCCAACAATTATTGCAACTCACCTTACTGAAATTATTAAACGCCATGCAGCAGAAATTATTGGTCGCCAAGAAGTGCAATCAATTGTTGATGCTTTGCGCAAAGATTATCCTGCTGTTGTTGATGAAGTTACAAAAATATTTAATATGGGTGAAATTCAAAAAGTATTGCAGCGACTTTTGAAAGAACAAGTTTCTGTACGAAACACTGTTGTTATTCTCGAAACTATGGCGGATTTTGGACCAACAACAAAACGAACAGATATTCTTGTTGAAAAAGTACGACAAGCATTGGGGCGTCAAATTTGTTTACAATATGCTGACGAAAACAGAACGCTCCATGTTTTGACGATAGAGCCGGAATTTCTTCAAGTATTGGTTGACAGTCGTGTAGATACTGTTAATGGGCCTATGGCAGCACTTGAGCCGAAACAGCAAAGAACATGGATTTCTGCATTGAGCATGGCCGCCGCCGCTGTGCAAGAAAAAGGTTTTATGCCTGTAATATTATGTCCAGAAGAAGCTCGAATACTGGTTAAAGCAAGTTCTGAAAGAGAAATGCCGGGATTGGTAGTTCTTTCTGTTCCAGAAATTACAAGTGATATAAAAGTGGAATCTTTGGGAGAAATAAAAGTTGGATAATTTTAGGCAGAAAAGAGATACACTTACAGAACGCGCTTCAGATTATGAATCATGTATGCAAAAAATACGTGCAAAATGGGGTACTGATTTTGAAGTTGTATTTAGACGCACTGTTACTTGGGGCGGATTTTTGGGTTTTTGGGAAAAACAAGGCGTAGAACTCGAATATGTTTTGAAAAAAGACAGTCCATATAGATCAAATTATATTCCACAAAACCAACTACAATCTCAATCGTTAGCTTTTGATGATATAAAACAAAAAGTACTAAATGCTGCATCTGTAAAACGTCCTGAAGAAAGTGTCGAACTTAAAAAAATGACAGCGGAAATAAAAGCATTGCGAGAAATTATTGAAAAAGGTGCTTTTACATCGCATATTAATAGTTCTCAAAAAGCCGAACATAAAAATATTGCAAAAATAAGGGAAATTCTTGAAAAAAATGAGTTTACGCCTTCTTATATAGCTAAATTAACAGAAAGAATTCGCAAAGAATTTTCGTTAGACAAGCTTGATGATTATGAGCTTTTACAAGAAACAGTAGTAAATTGGATTGGCGAATCTATTTATATAGATAGAGAAGATGTTGCTTTTAATCCTTCGGATATGAATTCCTCACGAAGTTATCCTCGCATTGTAATTTTAGTCGGGCCTACCGGTGTTGGAAAAACTACTACTCTCGCAAAGTTTGTCGCAAATGCAATTCCACGAGATGAGAATTTTTCAACCGACCGGTTTCATATAATTTCGATGGATAGTTATCGGATTAAGGCGGCAGAACAACTTAAAACTTATGCGGATTATATGGAAATTCCTTTTTCGCAAGCTGAATCTCTTGAAGATTTAGAAAAACTTGTAGCTATGTTTCGCGATAAGACAGATTTATTTTTTGTTGATACGCTTGGAATTAGTCCGAACGATTATGCAATTCTTGGAAATCTTCGTAAAAAGCTTGATTTGCGCGGCATAGAAACTGATGTTTATCTAACGTTATCTGCAACTACAAGAGTGAGTGATATGCGTGAAATAATCAAACAATTTTCTATGTTTGATTATCGTTCAATTATTGTTTCAAAATTTGATGAAACACAGAAAGTCGGAAGTATTATCAGCGTTTTGTCTGAAAAAGAAAAACCAGTATCTTATATAACGATTGGTCAGACAGTACCAAAAGATATTAAAAAAGCTACGGTTTTGGCTTTTTTGCAGCGTATTGATAATTTGGAAATAAACGGTCCAAAAATTGAAAAACGGTTTGACGCTATTCTTGATATTATAGATTAGTTATTGTAGGAAAAGTTTGTTCTCCCGAATTTGTGGATGTTTATTTAGTTTGCTAAAATGCAATTTTGAATTTGAAAGTGGCAGAAAAGCCTAAAAAAAAAGGAATAACAAATTAAGGAATAATAATGGAAGATCAAGCAACACAGCTTCGTGAAATGATGCAATCGAGAAGAACAAATGCAAAAAAGACTCGAATAATTACTGTTACAAGTGGTAAAGGTGGCGTTGGAAAAACTAATATAGCAGTGAATCTTGCAATTGCTTATGCTCAAACAGGCAAAAAAGTAATTTTAATAGATGCAGATTTAGGACTTGCCAATGTTAATGTTATTTTGAATATGATTCCGAAATTCAGCTTATATCATGTGGCAACAAAACAGAAAAAAATGACGGAAATTATTGAATCTACTGAATTCGGAATTAAAATTATAGCCGGCGCAAACGGTTTTTCTCGTATTGCTAATCTTTCGGAAGAAGACAGGATTTCTTTTATAAAAGAATTTGAAACCTTATCTTCTGCAGATATAATTATTATTGATACAAGTGCGGGCATTTCAAATAATGTGTTAAGCTTTGTTGAAGCAGCAGATGAAGTGCTCATAGTTACAACACCTGAACCTACTGCAATTACAGATGCTTATGGCATGATAAAAGTTATAGCAACGGAAACCGATTCCATTAAATTGAATTTAAAGCTTGTTGTAAATCGAGTTCACTCTGCTGCAGAAGGAAAACGCATAGCTGATCGCATGACAAATATTGTCGGTCAATTTTTGAATTGTAAAGTTGATTATATGGGTTTTATTTATGATGATTCTGTAGTTTCTCAGTCTGTAATAAGACAAAAACCTTTTATTATTACAGAACCGAATTCAAAATCTGCAATGTGTATTCGGCATCTTGTTAGCAGAATTGAAAAAATTGATATAGCCCAAACTGGTGGGGTTAATCGTTTTATTGATAAATTGATGGGGCGTGCATATACGACATAATTGATAAGAAAAATTGGCGGCGGCAGTTTTTATCTAATTTTACTCTTTTAAAACTCAGACTTGACCAATTAGAATTTTTACCTTAATCTTTATGTATGGGGGTTTTATGGATACAACTAAAAAAGTTGTAATATTTGCTGTTTGTGGTTTTGTTTTATCCTTCCTCGTAGGTCTATTTTCTTCGGTTTCATTTGGCATTATTTTATTAAGGGCTATTGTTTCCGCCTTAATTTTTGCCGGACTTTATTATGCATTGTCAATTATTTTTAAACGATATTTAGTTGACAACACAGAAACTGTTGGACAACAGGCAGGAACAGAATCTATTATTCCACAAAGAGGGCAGCTTATTGACATCAAACTTGAAGATGAATTTCTGCCGGAAGAAGAAAATGCTCCGCTATTTAAAATCCCTAAAGAATTGATGCCGAATAAAGATAATGATTCTGAATCTGCTACAGGAGTTTTTAATAATGTTGAAACATCAGCTTCTATGCAACCTTCTATGCAACATGAGCAGCCTTCAGACGAAAAGCTGTTTGCAGCTCCAACGAAAGTAACAGATAATACTAATGATATTGAATTGGGGTCTCTTCCTGATATGGACTCTATGCTTTCTGATATGCAAGGCTCGCCGACAAGCGAAGTTATAACTACATCAGATTTTGCGAATTCAGAAGAGATGGTGGTTTCCGGCGAATTACGCGATGCAGAAAAGGAAATTATGGCAAAAGCCATTCATACGGTTTTAGCTCGCGATAACAATTAAAGGTGTGGAAAGATGATTGCTTCAGTATTTGAGCAAAAAACAGAAGAAGAATTGTGGATAGAATTTAAAAAAACTAATTCTCCGGCTTTACGCGATGCGTTCATTCGTCAATATATGCCTTTGGTTAAATATGTTGCAGGAAAAGTATCAGTAGGAATGCCTGGCAGTGTTGAATTTGATGATTTAGTTGGGTTTGGTCAATTCGGTCTTCTTGATGCAATAAATAAATTTGATCCTGAAAAAAATGTTAAATTTAAAACTTATGCCGTTACAAGAATTCGAGGCGCAATTTTTGATGAACTGCGTTCTATTGACTGGGTTCCTCGTTCTGTTAGGCAGAAATCTCGTGAAATTGAAGATGCCATAAGTAGATTGGAATCTAAACTTGGCAGAACAGCCTCTGATGCAGAAATTGCTGATTCAATGGGAATTAGTGAAGAAGATTACAATCAGATTGTTTTAAAAGTATCAGGAACGAGCATTTTATCTTTAAATGATATTTGGTATTCCGGCGATGATTCAGATCATGTATCAATCGGTGATTGTATTGAATCGCCTTCAAGTTTGAATCCTGATGTTATTGTTGAGCGAGAAGAGGTTAGGCGTATTATAATTGAATCAATAAATGATTTACCTGAAAAAGAAAAAATGGTTCTCGTTTTGTATTACTACGAAGATTTGACTTTTAAAGAAATTGGACAAGTTCTTAATGTTAGTGAATCACGTATTTCGCAGCTTCATACAAAAGCAAATTTAAGACTTCGTGCAAAATTAACAAACATACGTAAAGGAATCTTATAAAAATTATTTTTGACCGATATATATCTTGAGCTTTTAATTTTATTTTTGTTATTTCGGTTATTGCCGGTTTTATAGGGGTGTTTAACGAAACCTTTGCCGAAGATGGCGTCAAAGGTTTCGTTTCCAAGTTTGCGACGCAAACTTTATTATATATTGCACTTTCTCATTCCATTACGAAAGTGCGGTAAAAACTCAATTCGGAAGTTGAAACTTCCTCATCGAGTTTTTATAGGGGATGCAATCAAAACTTTGCCGGAAATGGCGTCAAAGGTTTGATTTGCAAAGTTTGCAATGCAAACTTTATTATTAACGTTGCTTCCTCACTGTGTTGCGGAAGCACATAAAAAGTTACTTTCGAAAACTGAAGTTTTCTCAGTAACTTTTTATAGGGGAAGCTTATGGTTACACTTGAAGATATACGCAATGAACTCCAAAAAAAATTACAGATTGATCAGCTTTTGCGTTCTGTTGAAGTTCATGCTGATACTTTAGATGAAGCTTTAGCAGATGCAGCTGTTCAGTTACAGACGCGTGTCGCATATCTTGAATATGAAATAATTGAACGCGGCTCTGATGGGTTTCTGGGAATTGCGAAAAAACCATGGGTTATTAATGCTTACGAAACTGCTGCTATAGTTATGGCAAGAGAAAAGAAGAAGAAAAAACTTGCTGACGCTGCTGCTGCCGAAGATGGAAGTGTTGACGTTATTCCGGATAAAGATGCTGAATTCTTTGTGCATTATTTTGACGGTTTTATTGTGCTCAAAATTATTCCGCCGGTTGGCAATGGTGCAAATGTAACTGTGAATCAAGTTGTTTCATCTATAAATACCGGCGAATCTTACGAATTTAAAGAAGCTGATATAAAAAAAGTTGTTGATAGAGGTGATACCGAAGGGCTATACGAACGGATTGGAACATTTATCCAAAATCCTGTTAATGATGCGATCATTTCTGTTGATGTTTCTATGGACGAGATGACATGCACTATTATTGCCACAGCTCCAATGCGCGAGGGTGGTGAAATTCAAGCTGAATATATTGAACGCCAGCTTCAACGACGAAATGTTACAGTCGGCATTGACCGTGAAAAGATTGATGCTTTTGTAGATAAGCCTGTGTATGGAATTCCTTATGTGGTTGCAGAAGGAATAAAACCTGTTGACGGACGAGATGCATATATTCAGTATAATTTTGAAACAGACCGTTCAAAAATCAGAATTAAAGAATCTGCTTCAGGTCAAGTAGACTTTAAGGAATTGAACCTTATTCAAAATGTTGTCGAAGGTCAACCTCTTGCACAAAAAATGCTTGCGGAGCGTGGTAAAGCGGGCAAGACATTATTCGGAAAATATCTCGAAGCTAAAAATGGAAAAGACATACCGATTCCGCTTGGAAAAAATGTGCGTTTAGATACAGATGGGCGTACAGTTCTTGCAACTTGCAATGGACAAGTTTTGCTTTCGGGAAGTAAAATTAACGTTGAGCCTGTTATGGAAGTTGATTCTGTTAGTATTAAAACAGGTAATATTACTTTCCTTGGTACTGTAATTGTAAAAGGTAATGTTGATGATGGCTTTAATGTTAAAGCTTCCGGAAATATCGAAGTTTATGGAACTGTTGGAAATTCTCAAATTGAAGCAGACGGTGATATTATTGTTTCTTTGGGAATCATGGGGCGCGATGAGGGAACTATAAAATGCGGACGTTCTCTTTGGGCTAAATTTATCCAGAATGCAAATGTTTTTGCCGACGAAAATGTAATTGTTGCAGATGGAATTATTAATTCTAACGTTACATGTAATAAACGAATTATTTTGCAAGGAAAACGAGCTGCTATTATTGGAGGACATCTCTTTGCAACAGAAGAAATAAACGCTAAGACAATCGGTTCTAGCGGTGCCGGAAGCGAAACTGTACTTGAAGTCGGTTTTGATCCTAAAAAAAAGCAGCGTCTTGATGAATTGCAAGCAAGGCAGAGTGTAATTGTCCATGAACTTGAAGAAATTTCTTTGAATCTTTCTACATTAGAAAACCAAAAGCAAATGAGAAAATCTCTGCCGCAAGATAAAGAAGAAGCTCTTGCAACTTTGTATAAACAAAAAAGCGATTTTATGGACGAATCTGAAGTTATCGCCACAGAAATACAAGAGATTCAGAATTATTTGCGCGAACTGAAAGTTATTGGTAAGATTTCAGCATCCGGCACAGTTCATCCTGGTGTAAAATTGTTCATTAGAGATATAAAAGAAGATATTCGTATAGAAATCAGAAGTGTTACGTTCTATCTTGAAAACGGATTTATTCGACAGGGTAAATATGAACCTGTAAGTGATGATATAAAACGAACACCTGATGGATACAATTAATATCTAAGAAAAACATTCGTTTGTACTATAAGTTGTCCCCCGATATAGCGTATTCGGGGGATATTATTTAATTTTTCAAAACTGATTTATTTTGCTGCCAACTTATAATATTCACCTTTAAGGTTTATCAATTCTGTATGATTTCCGCGTTCTTTTATTTCCCCATCATTTACATAGAATATAATATCGCTTTCTCTTATGGTTGAAAGGCGATGTGCAATAATAAACGATGTACGATGTTTTAAAAGTTCAGTTAAACCTTTTTGCAACGCTCTTTCTGTTTCGGAATCTACTGACGATGTTGCTTCATCAAGAATAAGAATGCGCGGATCTGATAAAAGAACACGTGCAAAACTTATAAGCTGTTTTTGTCCTGTTGAAAGTCCGCCGCCATTTTCATGCAAGATTGTATTATAGCCATCTTTGAATGCACTAATAAAATCATGAGCTTGAACAGTTTTTGCAGCTTTTATAACTTCTTCATCTGTTGCATTAAGTCTGCCATAGCGAATGTTTTCCATTATCGAGCCGGAAAATAAAAAACTATCTTGCAACATTACACCGACTTGTTGTCTTATAGATTTTATTTTCAATTTTTGAGTATCAATGCCGTCAATAAGAATTTCTCCATTGTCGGGGTTGTAAAAGCGCGAAAGCAAGTTGACAATTGTAGTTTTTCCAGCTCCGGTAGGACCTACAATAGCAACTTGTGTTCCCGGTTCTATTTCAAAACTAATATTTTTGAGTATTGGGTTTCCTTCTTCATAAGAGAAATTTACATTTCTAAACGAAACGTGACCTCTTATAGGCGGCAAATCTGTAGCACCTGGATTATCTGTTATATCTTCATTTTCATCTAAAAGCTCAAATATGCGTTCCATATAAGCACCTGTAGTTACCATTGAGTTGTAAAAGTTTCCAAGATTTTGTATAGGGTTCCAAAAACGCCATATATAACCTGAAAAAGCAACAAGCGTTCCGATTGATACTGTAGTGCCAAGCCATTGTATGCCTGCCATATAAACGAGAGTAACTCCAAGTGTTGAAAGATTATCTATAACAGGCCAGATTATGTTGTTTATATTTACAGCTGTCATCCATGTTTTTTTCCACTCATTGCAAAGCCCTGAGAAAATATTCATGTTTATTTTTTCTCTAGCAAAACTTTGAGTTATTTTCATGCCATTAAGACTTTCACTTAAATATGCGTTTAAGTTAGATTGTTTGTAGCTTACTTGTTGCCAAGCTTTATGCTGAGATTTTTTCAGCAAAAGTAAAGTAATAAAAAGAAACGGTAATGCTGCCATACAGATTAATGTAAGGCGCGTGTCAATCGCAAACATAAAACAGAGAATGACAGTAATATTGAAAAGGTCGCTTATAAGCTGAATAATGCCGTTTGAGAGCAAATCAGAAAGTGAGTTGACATAATTTACAACTCGAATCTGAATTTTTCCATGCGGACGAGAATCAAAGTATGTAAAAGGCAAAGCTTGTAGTTTTGCAAATACATCACGCCGAATTTCAACAATGATTTTTTGAGCAACTCTTGTCATAAGTTTAAGCTTAATAACAAGTAGTCGCCAAACTAAAATCGAAGAAACTAAAAGCAACGCTGCGAGTATAAAAAGCATATTAATATTTTTTTGCGGTATTGCAGTGTCTATAGCAAGTTTTATCAACAGCGGGCTTGTAAGTGATATTGCTGAAGCTACAAGCATTGCAATACATGAAAGTATCATTTGCTTTTTATAAGGCTTTATCCAATGAAAAAGCCGTGCAACTATATGAACATTAATTTTTCGGTCTTCAAATTCGTCTTCGTCAAATCTATTTCGTGCCATATTCTTTCCTTGTGTTAAAAAATATCAAAATTTTAGTTTCAAGATTGATTCTAAAATTCATTTTGATTTTTATATACATGATTATAATATCCATCTTGCTGAGCTATAAGTTCTTTGTGAGTTCCACTTTGAGTAATTTCACCATTTTCAATAACAAGAATAAAATCTGCATTTTCAAAAGATGAAACACGATGGCTTATAATAAAACTTGTATGTCCGACAGATTGTTCTTTAATTGACTTTCTTATGCGTTCTTCTGTTTTTGTATCTACTGCCGAAGTTGTATCGTCAAGAATCATAATTTTGGGATTTGCAAGAAAAAGCCGCGCAAGTGCAATTCTTTGTTTTTGTCCGCCCGAAAGACCAACGCCTCGTTCTCCAACGACTGTTTCATATCCGTCTGGTAAATCGCCAATAAAGTCTTTAACGCGCGCAAGTTCTGCTGCTTTTTCCACTTCGGTAAAGCTTGCATTCGGATTTGCAAATCTTATGTTTTCAATAACTGAATCTGAAAACAGGAAAACGTCCTGCATTGTAATTCCAATATTTTTTCTAAGATATTGCAAGTCATATTCCCTTATATTAATTCCGTCAACGAGAATTTCGCCTTCTGTTACGTTATAATAGCGGCATAAAAGTTTTGCAATAGTTGATTTTCCGCTTCCTGTTGGACCTAAAATTCCAACAGTCATTCCTGGTCGTACAGAAAATGAAATGTTTTTCAAAACTTTTATATTGTTATAGGCAAAGCTTACATTATGAAATTCTACTTGACCTATAAATTCTCTAATTTGACTATCACCGGTTGCTATGTTCATATCGTCTATTGCATCTTTTGCATTGACAATTTGCGGTTTTGTACAGTGAAGTTCATAAAGACGCTGCGCACATGCGGAAAAACGCTGCATATTGTCAACTAGAATGCCAAACATATTAATTGGTTGTGTAAATGCCCACATCAATCCGTTAAATGTAACAATTTGTCCAAGCGTCATTTTGCCGTTCATAACAAGGTAGCCGCCAAAAAGGATTAAAACAATCGGTAATGTTCCGCAAATTGCTTCGATTGCAGGTATGTATTTGATGCGTATATCTGCATTTTCAATGTTTTTGTTGCAGTATGCGGTATTTTCTATATCAAATTTTTCTTTTTCATATTCTTCTCTAACAAAAGCTTTTACAACTCTGTTTCCTGCAATGTTTTCACCTGCACGTGTATTAAGAACAGCAAATTGATCTCTAACACTCAAATGTGAAGGTCTTATTTGTATTTTGAATTTCCAAATAAGAAAAATAACAAAAGGCGCAACAATCATAAAGGCAAGTGTGAGTTTTATATTTATTTGCATCGAAACAGCGATTGAAAAAATATAAATGAGAGCATTTTCAATAATCTGATAAAACGACCATGCAACAAAATGTCTAACCATATCAAGATCGCTTGTTAAAAGAGTCATTACGTTTCCGGTTGGAGATTTATCAAACCATGAAAAATCCAGCGTTTGAATATGTGCATATAAATCTTGACGCATTGCACGCATTACATTTTGAGAGCAATGTTCAAATATAAGTTGATAAAGATACCGAAACACTGCTTTTATAAATGTGCAGCAAATCATAATCAGTACAAACTTGATTAATAGATTATGTTCTCCACCTGTAATTACACGATCTACGATTCTACCACTTACAGAAGGGTTAACCATATTAAGAGCCGAAACAGTTATAGTTAGCAGAACTCCAAGCATCATCCAGTAACGATACTTGCGAACATAAGACCAAATCCACTTAAACATAAAAACCACCTGATATCTTATAGAAAACAAAAAGAAGTTTAAATTTTTAAGAACTTGTATCAGAAATACTATTCATCATTTGCCGCGAAAGCAAAAATCTAAAGTCTTAATTAAATTTTTGCTGTCATTTATATGCAGTTTTTTAATTGCAAACAATCAGCCGTAAATGATGATTTATACTGTTTTCTTAAAAATTATCATCTTTATATTTTCAAATTATCTTTTGTCTTGTTTTCAATACAAAATTATCATAAAGTTGTAATAATACAATACATGATTTTCCCTAATAATCTTTATATTATGTTAAATATTTTCAAATCTTTTACTTGTTGAGTTTTGATAGATAGTTTATACTGAATACTATGAAGTGGTTAATTGTTGTTCCCGAGTCTGAAAGTCCTGAAATTGATGTAGTTCAATGTTTTTTGCGTGAAAATATGGCAAATTACGAAATATATGATATAGACAAACAAAAGCATTTAGAGCCTTTAGCTAAGGCTAATGATGCTTTTAAAAAAACAAGGAAAAGTTTTTCGGAAGCAACACATTGTATTTTTTTAGATGCGCATAAATATACTTCATATACATTGCTTCCTTATTTATGCGGTTTTTTATCCGGCTGCAAGATTCCTGTTTTTGTAACAGGATATGCTTCTTCAAAAGAATTGCCATCATTTTTTTATGGATTTAAAACATTTTTATCTGAACATAAATTATTAAAAGAGCTTACAAAATGTTTTGTGGAATATATTGAAGAAGAAACAAAAACAAATGCAAAAAAAGAACTGTATCAAAAAGGTTTGCCTTTTACGCCTGATTCTTTTTCTTTTCAAATTGCAAAAGGAAGCGAAGATATTTGCAACCTTTTTATAAAAGCAGGAATGGACGTAAATGAAGTTGATTCTGCCGGCACGCCGATGTTATGCAATGCTGCAAGAGCCGAAAACAAAAATATTGTTCTTTTGTTGTTGGAAAATGGTGCAGATGTCAATGCTGTATCTAAAGATCGAGGTTATACTCCTCTTATGGATGCTGTGTGGCGCAAAAATGCTGAAATTACAGATATTTTTATAAAAAATGGTGCTGATCTTAATGTTGTTAGTAATGACGGACAAACTGCGCTTATTCTTGCTGTTGGAAGCGGTAGTGTAAAAATTTGTGAGCTTTTAGCGCGAAACGGTGCAGACGGAGAAATGAAAGACCATATGGGTATGACTGCATATGGCTATGCAAAGCTTTTTAAGAAAGAGGCAATTCAGGCAATTCTGGAAAAATATGGAAAAGCAAACTGAAAAAAAATATTGTGCTGTTTTTACAGGCGGAGGTACGGGCGGGCATATTTATCCGGGACTTGCTGTTGTAGATGAACTTAAAGCTAAACTTGATTGCAAAATTTACTGGTTTGGTTCTTCAAGAGGCATGGATAAATCTCTTGTTGAAAAAAGCGGTTCTTGCGACAGATTTATAGGAATTCCATCTGGAAAGCTTAGACGTTATTTTTCGCTTAAAACTGCAGTAGATATGATGCGCATCGTTGCAGGTTTTCTAAAAGCTTTTTTTGTCCTTTTAAAACTGAAGCCGGATTTTGTTTTTTCTAAAGGTGGTTTTGTTAGTGTGCCGCCTTGTTTTGCAGCGAAGGTTTTACATATTCCTGTTTATACACATGAATGTGATTTTTCACCCGGACTTGCAACAAAACTCAATGCAAAATGTGCACATCGGATACTTGTTTCTTATGAAGAAACTATCGGCTTTTTTTCAGTTGCAAAACGCAGTGCAATAACTGTAACCGGAAACCCTGTAAGACCGGTTTTTTATAAAGCAGATGCTTCGATAGGTGCAAAATTTTTAGGCTTTTCAAAAACGGAAAAACCTAAAAAGCCTGTTATGCTTGTTTTAGGAGGTTCCGGCGGTGCAAAACAGATAAACGAAATTGTAAGTCAAAATCTTTCTTTTTTGTGTGAACATTTTGTGGTTGTTCATCAATTCGGTTCATCTCAAAAAATAGAAGATTTTTCTTCAGAAGTTCAAACGCTGATAGATAAAAAATTATATATGCCGTTTCGGTTTATTTATCAGGAAATGCCTCATGTGCTTGCGTTTGTGGATTTTGTTTTTTCTCGTTCCGGTGCAAATACGCTGTGGGAAGCAGCTGTTCTAAAAAAGCCGCTTCTTTTACTACCGCTTGAAGGTTCCGGAACACGAGGCGATCAAGTTGAAAATGCTGATTATTTTGTAAAACAAGGTGCAGCATATCGTCTTTTTTTAAATGATAAAGATACTTCAAATGCGTTAAAGGATTCTATTCTTCTTTTTGAAGATAAACATTTTAGAGACAAGCTCAGTTCAAATATTTTCGCGCTTCTGCCGAAAATTCGACCTGCTGTAGCAATAGCTGACCTTTTAATAAATGAAAATTGGAATAAAGTATGAATTTTGCTGTAATAGACATAATTTTTTTTATTATTATTTTAATAACATCTGTTCATGGTGCGATACGAGGTTTTTTAGATGAGTTTTTTTCAAAACTTGCAGTAATTGCAGGAATATTTATAGGTCTTGTATAAAATAAATTTTTGGTTCCATTTTTGCCAAAACTTGGAAACTTGATTTTGCTGACAAGAATTTTAGCTTTTTTAATTCTTTTTATTGTTGTTTATGTTGCTATACGGATAGTGCAAAAAATTGTGGGATTTGCTTTTCAGGGTGATATTATGAAAGGGCTTGATAAATCGTTAGGCTTTTTTCTTGGAATAGCCGAAGGATTTCTTATTGTTGGGCTTATTCTTTTTTTGCTTTATTCACAACGCCTTTTTGATATTCGTCCTGTGCTTATTGATAGTTTTTTTGACAAGCTGATTTCACCGATTTTTACAACTGTGTCTGAGAATATTCAATTTCAAGGAAGTATTCATGTTTGATAATGTATTGTACCAAAATGTAACCGAACTTCTTATTGATGAAATTCAAAAAAACAATATGCCACAAGCTTTGCTTTTTTCAGGACCAAAAGGTTCAGGAAAACTTACATGTGCTATTGAACTTGCACGTGTAATTTCATGTTCCGGAAATGGTCTTGGCGTATACGGCGAATGGACTTGTGCATGCATTTCATGCTTAAAACATAAAGCATTAAATCATTCAAACCTTATGATTATTGGTTCACGGGAATGTATTCTTGAAATAGAAGCTGCATGTAAAACTTTTTTACATGCGGTTGAAGCTTCCGTTCCGTATATTCAGGCTGCCAGATATTTATTTGTACGTGCTGTCCGTAAACTAACTCTTAGATTCAACCAAATTTTATGGGAAGGCGATGAAAAACTTTCTAAAATGGCACCAATTATTCAAAATATTGACGAGCTTTTAGAAGAAATAGATCCTCTTAGAACGTTGCCACCTTTTGAAGAAACTAAAAAAATAGCGGATTGTATTGTTACGGCGTGCCAAAAATTAGAAAATCTTTTTCTTTACGATTCTATTCCTGTAGCGCAAATAAGACGTGCTGCCGCATGGACTCATCTTACAACTTCTGATGGCAGTAAAAAAGTGCTTATTATTGAAAATGCAGACAGAATGCAAGATTCTGTGCGAAACGCACTTTTAAAGATTCTTGAAGAGCCTCCTCAAAATGTTTTGTTTATTTTAACAACTTGCCGCCGTGCTGCTGTTATGCCTACAATTCTTTCAAGAGTAAGAACTTATGCTTTCATTGATCGAACTCCAGAACAGCAAAGAGAAGTGATTTCTCGTGTTTTTCACGAGAATACATCTTTTGATTCTGTTTCTGCGTATTTGGAGTCTTTTTTGCCGGTTTCTCGTGAAAAACTTTCTAAGCTCGCTTGTTCATTTTTATTGACTGTTCAAAATCTGCCTCCGCTTATACGTCGTATTATAGTGCAGCGGTTCAATCCTCGTGATCAAATCCCTGTTGAGATGATTATAAGCGAAGCCCATAATTTTGAACCGCGTATTTTATTTTCACTTTTTTTGAAGGAAATTCTTGATATTCTTCGCATTGCAATTCTTGAAAAAGGCATTTCTTCACAAGAACAAAAAGCCGCATTTTCTTGGATCAATGTCATACGCACAGCAAGTGAAAATGTTTCAATGTATAATCAAAGTATATCAAGTGCGCTTGATTATCTTGCAATCGAATTAGCAAGAGCTTCATCTTAAAAAGAGATAAAAATGCGTCGTTATGCAAAACGTGTAGCACAAAAAGTTGATAAGCTTTCTAAAGAACAAGTAGAAACTCTTCTTGATATGGTACTTGAAGAAAATGAAATGTTCGATGCAGTTATGGAATCTGTGAACACAGGACTTTTGATTTGCGATAAAAGCGGAAATTTGCTTTTAACAAATAAAACAGCCGAACGTCTTTTGCCCTTCAATGCAACGCGCGTAAATGTAGCGGAACAACGCGCTCAAGCAACACCTGTGTGGAATATTATTGCTGATTCAGATATAAGCGATTTTCTTCGTTCTGTGTATGATATACCGAAAAACCATACAAGCGAAGAATTTACGCTTGAAACAGCAGGCGGAAGTGTAAGAATAATTGTTGTTACAGCGTTACCGCTTGTGCAAAAAAAACAAATAACAGGCACATTGATTCAAATTGAAGATGTAACAGAAGCTAGAAATCAACAAACGCTTTTGCGCCGCATGGAGAGTCTTGCAAGTCTTACAAACCTTGCTGCAAGTGTCGCACATGAAATCAAAAATCCGCTTGGTGCAATAAGTATTCACATTCAGCTTATTCAAAAAGCTTTAAAAAAAGCACGTAAAACCGATGGTTTGCTACCTAATTCTAAATTTGTGGAAAATTATCTTGATGTTGTCAATGAAGAAATAGGCAGACTTAACAAAATTATTGTTGATTTTCTTTTTGCAGTGCGCCCAATTCAGGCAAAACTTGAACCGGTAAATCCGAATGCTATAATAATTTCCCTTATGGAATTTCTAAAACCTGAATTAGAAAAAGCTTCAGTAGAATTGAAGCTTGAAATGATTGAAAAACCGCCGAATTTAATGCTTGATGTAGCCCTTTTTAAACAAGTTATTATGAATCTTGCGCAAAATGCAGTTGATGCAATGAAAAATGGCGGCATCTTGGGAATTTATACCCAAGTCAAAAATGATCATTTTATAATTACTGTAGCAGATACCGGCGAAGGTATGGACGAAAAGACATACAATCGTATTTTTGAGCCATATTTTACAACAAAAGCAAAAGGTACAGGCTTAGGACTTACTATGGTTTACAAAATAATAAAAGAATCTGCCGGAGAAATTGATGTTAGATCTTTTCCCGGTAAAGGCACTGTTTTTACTATTTCACTTCCTGTTCCACAAAAAGACCGCCGTTCACTTGAATTTGGAGGAGTGAAAAATTGAAATTCAATATATTGATAATAGATGATGAAAAAAACATTCGAGAAGGTCTTGCCGCCGCTTTAGAAATGGACGGCTATAATGTAGTTCTAGCTTCTGACGGCGAAACAGGACTTAACCTTGTTGGCAGAGGAGATATAGATCTTGTTATTACAGATTTACGAATGCCTGGTATTTCCGGCGAAGAAGTTTTATCTAAAGTAACTTCAGAAAGTCCAGGGTTACCGGTAATTGTTTTAACAGGGCATGGAACTATAGATACTGCTGTTGATGCTATGCGTGCCGGTGCGTATGATTTTTTGACAAAACCGCTTAACCTTGATAGGCTTTCTTTAATTGTAAAGCGAGCACTTCAAACAAGGGAACTTTCGCTTCAGCACAGGCAACTTAAAGAAGAACTTGATACAAACAAAACATTTGAATCTATTATTGGAAAAAGTGCGGAAATGCAGAAAATTTTTGAAATGGTACGTCGTGTATCATCTTCAAAAGCTTCTGTTTTAATAACAGGCGAAAGCGGTGTTGGCAAAGAATTGATTGCAAATGCTATACATAATCTTTCTCCTCGTAAAGACAATCCGCTTATAAAAGTGCATTGTGCAGCACTTTCGGAAACTCTTCTTGAAAGTGAATTGTTTGGACATGAAAAAGGAGCTTTTACAGGTGCTGTTGCAAGAAAACGGGGAAGATTCGAGCTTGCGCACGGTGGAACAATCTTTCTTGATGAAATAGGCGAAATAGACCAGAATGTTCAAATAAAAATACTGCGTGTTTTGCAAGACAAACGTTTTGAACGCGTAGGCGGGGAAGAAACCGTAGAAACTGATGTTCGTGTAATTACTGCAACAAACAGAGATCTAGAAAAAGAAATTGTAGAAGGGCGTTTTCGTGAAGATTTATATTATCGACTTAATGTTGTGCATATTCATGTTCCACCGCTACGTGAACGCAAAGATGATATTCCTCTGATGGTAAGTTCATTTATAAAAGAATTTGCAAAAGAAAATGGAAAAAATATTACTTCTATAGATTCACAAGCAAGAGCCGCCCTATATAAATACGATTGGCCTGGTAATATTCGTCAACTGCGCAACAGTATTGAAAGTGCTGTTGTAATGTGTGTAGGTGATATTCTAACTCTTGATGATTTTCCGCCGACAATTTCTCAACATAGTTCTCAAGATATTGTACAGATTCCTGCAGGACTTACTCTTGATGCGGCAGAAAAGATTTATATTAATGAAACATTAGCAGCAAATAGCGGCAATAAATCAAAAACAGCAGATGTTCTTGCTATCGGTAGAAAAACACTTCATAGAAAACTTGCAGAATACGCAAAAACTAATGTGGAAACAGACGAGTCAACTTAATTTAATCCAAATGAATAATTTTACTGAATATTTTTATTACATGGAATATTCAGTATATTATGCTTTGTAGCAAAATCGTAATTGTTTATTTATAAAGAAGATATTTATTAAAATTTAATCGTCAAGTTTGCCTTTTGTGTACCAGATTTCTATTCTTTGAAAAGCTTCGTTTATTGTTGAAGCGATTTTAGTTGCAGTAACAAGACTGTAGCAGTTTTTTGCATGTTTGTCAGGGTGATGTTTCTTCATTAAATTTCGTTGTGCGGATTTACACAAAGATAAAGATGCACCCGGTGTTAATCCAAGTCTATAAAAATCTTTGTATAATTCTTGGGGAATAGCACTGCGTTTTGTTTTAATGTTTACATTTACAGATTCTCTTGTACGAAACTTTGAATTTATCATTTTTAGCAAAATTCCTATGCAAATTTGACGACTTGCGTTATACTTCTTTTGTGTTTTGAGCTTATTGCTTATCACTACCCATTTTTCAATATCGGCAGGAAATGCAAAAATGAAAATCAAAAGAACAAGATTTGGAGTTCTCTCTACTGGAGAAAAAGTTCATCTGTATACAATTAAAAATGCAGATATGTCTTTTTCTGTAACAAATTTCGGTTGCACAATTACAAGTATTATTGTGCCGTCTAAAAACGGTGTAAAAGAAGACATCGTTCTTGGTTATTCTGATTTAACAGGATATATAAACAGCCATGGCGGTCCTTATTACGGTGCATTTATTGGTCGTTTCGCAAACAGGATTGGCGGTTCTACGTTTAAACTGAATGGCGAAACATATACGCTTGATTCAAACGATGGGAAAAATATGCTTCATGGCGGTTTTATGGGTTATGATAAAATGCTTTTTGAAGCTAAAAAAATTAAAACTGATGATAGCGTAGGTGTGCGTTTTACTCGCAAAAGTAAAAGCGGCGAACAAGGGTTTCCCGGAAACCTTTTAATTGAAGTAACATATTCTTTGAACAAGAAAAACGAAATATTGCTTGAATATAAAGCATGGACTGATAAAGATACACCGGTCAATTTTACAAATCATACTTATTTTAATTTGACAGGTAATTTTCATAATAAGATTTTCGATCATGAACTTATGCTCAATGCTGATTCATATCTTGCAGTTACAGACGATCTTATTCCTACAGGTCAATTTACATCGGTTGATAAAGACAAAGCTTTTGATTTTAGAAAAGCAAAAGCGATTGGAAAAGATTTTGCAAAAGTAAAAGGTGGTTATGACCATAATTTTGTGATTAACCATATTGCAAAAAAAGAGCTTTCTGTTTGTGCTGCTGTATATGAACCTACAAGTGGTCGCTCAATGCTCGTTTCGACAAATCAGCCCGGTGTTCAGTTTTATGCAGGCGGTTCTCTTGTCGGAAGTGCCGGAAAGTTCGGCCAGATTCATCAAGCAAATGAGGGCTTTTGTCTGGAAACTCAACAATTTCCAGATGCACCAAATCATGAGAATTTTCCATCATGTATTCTTCGCCCGGGTGAGGAATTTTACGCACAGACAATATATGGATTTAGGTGGTAGTGGCGTTTTGCTTTGGCTTCTATCTAAAATTTTGGGATTAATCTAGCGAAACGCCGAAGTTTGCAGTTTAATCAGACGTCCTGTCTGATTAAACTGCCGAGTTTTGCTTCACAAAACTCACGCTTGTGCACTGCCTCCATGCAGTGCGGATTTGTACAGGTGCGGCATAATTTTGCGGTGCGAAAACTTGAGGCTTGGGCATTTGCGTTTTGCGTTTGGGTTGGAGCTAAAATTTTGGGATTAATCTAGCAAAACGCTGTAGATTTGCAGTTTAATCAGACGTTCTGTCTGATTAAACTGCAAATTCTGAGCTGGTTTCCTTCCTTGAAAAAATTATTTTATGTTTTGTTTTCATTTTCATATTTCAAATGTGCTGTTTTTCGGGTATTATGTATTATAATGGAAAAAAATATAAGAACGTGTCTTGTTATTTTAGGACCGACCGCAACGGGTAAAACTTCTTTGGCTGTTGCACTTGCGAACAGGTTTAATGCTGAAATTATTTCAGCTGATTCAAGGCAAGTTTATCGCGGACTTGATATTGGTTCCGGCAAAGATTTGAACGAATTCACTATAAAGGCGCAAGACGGCACGGAGCACACTGTGCCGTATCATCTTATCGATGTTACAGATTTATCAACGGAATATTCGGTTTTCAATTATCAAAAAGATGCTTACAATGTTATTAGCGATATTTTAGCACGCGGAAAATCTATCGTTCTTGTGGGTGGAACTGGTATGTATCTTGATGCTGTTCTACGCGGATATGATATGATTGATGTGCCGACAAATATTCAGCTTCGTAATTCATTGAACGGCGTGCCTGATGAAGAGCTTGTAAAAAAACTTGTTGCGCTGAAAGGAAATGTGCATAATACAACAGATATAACAGAAAGACATAGACTTATTCGTGCGATTGAAATTGCCGAATACGAAAACACAACTGAAGCAAAAGCTGTTCGTGCACAAATGGTGCCGCGCCCTAAAGTTGATTTTTTTGTAATTGGCTTGACTTTTCCGCGAACAAGACTTCGAGATGGAATACGTAAAAGGCTTATAGCTCGTTTAGATGATGGTATGCTTGACGAAGTTCAGCATTTGCATGATTGCGGTGTAAGTTTTGAACGCTTAGAAAGACTAGGGCTTGAATATCGTTTTTGTTCGGAATATTTACAAGGTAAGTTTGATAGTTACGAAACTTTTGTGGAAAAACTCTATATTGCAATCGGTCAGTTTGCAAAACGGCAAGAAACGTGGTTTAGAGGAATGGAGCGCAAAGGATGCAAAATCAACTGGCTTAAAACAGATGAAAAAACTACAAAAGCCGAAGTTTTTCAAAAAGCGTTGGAATTAATCCAAAAAAACGGTATTGCATTATGATTCATTCTGTTGAAACGTATAGAAAAAAAAGAATGCAAGTTGTCGAGCCTTTTATAAAGGAACTTGAATTTTTGCATGGAGATATTTTTGTATGTATTCCTGCAATCAATGAATATCCGTTGATTCTAAAAACAATTGAATCTCTGGAAAAAGCGCGCGCTTTTTATGAAGCTGAATGTGAAAAAAAATGTGAAAATGCAAAAAAAATCTGCTTTGTTATCAATGTGAATAATCGCGAAAGTCACAGCCTTGAGGTGAAAAATAACAATAAAAAGTTACTTGAGATTCTTGATTCTTATGATAAAAGCCGTTTTCGTGCGATTGACTCTTCTTCATGCGGAAAAACAATGAGTGAAAAAGACGGCGCAGGTTTAGCTCGAAAAATTGCACTTGATTTTGCATACCTTTCAAGTGGCGGAACAAAAGAATCATTACTTTGCTGCATGGACAGCGATACACTTGTTGATAATGATTATTTTAATGTTTTAGACAAAGCTTTTTTTAATAATTCTTCAAAGAAAAAACTTAAAGCAGCTGTTACAGATTTTTCGCACAAACTTGATGGAACAGAACAAGAAAATTCAATAATCATTGAATATGAATCATATCTAAAAAATCATGCAGAAAAACTGAAAATAGCAGGTTCTCCGTGGTTTTATGTTGCACTTGGTCCGACATTAGTCTGTACTGCCGAAACTTATGCTGCTTGCGGTGGTATGAACAGACATATGGCTGGCGAAGACTTTTATTTTCTTCAATCTCTTCTAAAAGTTACAACCGAAAAAACATTTGCAAAAATTCCTACCACAGTTCATCCGTCTTCGCGTGTTTCTTGGCGTGTTCCGTTTGGAACCGGTGCTGCTATTTTTGGAACAATTAATGGAACATATAAAATCAAAGATTTTTCAGATAAGTTTTTTGAAATTTTATCAGACTTTATTAAACTTGCCAAAGAAATAAGCGAAAAAGCTGTAAAATTATCAATGCCATTTGAAGATGAATTTATTGCACGTTCAAAAGAGATTTCAGAAATTTTATCAACTTTCTTAAAAGATGAAAAATTCGATTTTGTGTGGCAAAATCTTTTCAAGCATAATAAAAAAAATGCTGATTCCTTGTTCAGGGCTTTCCATTGCTGGTTTGATGGATTAAAAACAATAAGATTATTTCATGCTCTTGAGCGAGCAGAAAAATAATGCAAATCTTCGAGATATTTAGAAATTTCTGTATGTTTGTTTTATGGTTTTGGTTGATGTTCTTTCTAAAAGTTTAAGAAAAATTTCCATGCAGACTCTTGCATCATCTTCTGCACGATGAGCATTTGTAACATTTATTTCAAAAAATTTTGCAAGAAACTGTAAGTTGTATTTGCCTAAATCTTGTAAAACTTCTTTAGCAAGCTTTAGAGTGTCTGCTGTTTTATTTTTAAGAGGTTTTATGTTTAGAAGATTAAGTTCTTTGTTAATAAAACTTAGATCAAAAGTTGCATTATGTGCAATAAGCACAGAATCGTTGATAAAATCAAGAAAAATGTTTGCACATTCCGAAAAAATCGGCTTGTTACTTACCATTGAATCATCTATTCCATTAACACGAGTAATTTCCGGTAAGATTTTTCGCTGAGGATTTATAAGCACATTATATCGCGCTCTAATGCCTAATTTATCAAAGGAGATTGCACCAATTTCTATAATTTTTTCTTCTTCTGGCTTTAATCCTGTCGTTTCTGTATCAAATGCGGTAAAAACTGCTCCAGATTCATATAGCTGAAGCAGTTCTAAAATATTTAACATTGGTAAAATTTATCAATTATTGTCTAATATATCATTTATTTCCGTTTTAATTGCAGAAATAAGTGCAGAAGCTTCTTTTTTTGCAAAATCCAAACATTCGTTTGATGGAACTTGCACATTTATATAAAATTTGATTTTTGGTTCTGTTCCGCTTGGACGAGCACTTACAATTGTTCCGCCTTCGAGGAAAAACTGAAGAACGTTGCTTTTAGGAAAGTTGAGCTGTTCTGTACTTTCAGGATTTGACGGATTAAAAACAATACTTTGCTGAAAATCACGGATTTTAACGACTTTTTTCTTGCCAAGAGATTCAAATCCGTTTTTTCTAAGCATAGTCATAATGTTTTTCATTTTTTCTGCACCGGATGCGCCATCAAAGTTTTTTGAAATTGAACAGTCTTCGTAATAACCGAATTCTTTGTACAATTCTTCAAGTCGTTCAAGAAGAGATTTACCTTTGCTTCTCCAATAAAGTGTCATTTCTGCGCACATTGCAGCGGCTGAAATTCCATCTTTGTCGCGCACATCTGTTTCAACATTGTAACCGTAGCTTTCTTCAAAACCGAAAATATAATTATTTGAACCTGTTGTTTCAAAGCGCGCCATATCAGCAGCAATCCATTTAAAACCTGTAAGACATTCAGAAACATAAACTCCGTTTGCGTTAGCCATTTTGTCAACCATTGTAGATGTTACAATGGAACGAATTATAGCAGGATTTTTCGGCATTTTATTAAGTTCTTTGCGCGAACATAAAATATAATCAGTGAGCAAAATGCCCATTTGGTTACCAGAGATAAGTACGAATTTTCCGTTTTTGTCGGGAATGGCACTGCCGAATCTGTCTGCATCAGGATCTGTAGCCATAACAACATCGGCTTTAATTTTTTCAGCAAGTTCAATTGCCATTTTGAGTGCAGGAGCTTCTTCTGGATTCGGTTTTTCAACTGTATAAAATGTTCCATCAGGTTCTCTTTGTTCGGGAACTGTTGTAACGCTCAGGCCTAAATCACTTAAAACTTTTTCAACATGCATTGCACCTGTTCCATGTAAAGGTGTATATACAACTTTTACTTCTTTTCCAAGTTTTGCAATGAGTTCAGGGCGGAAAAGCTGTGATTTTACCATTTCCCAATAAGGCTCATCGATTTCTTTATCAATCATTACAAGCTTGCCTGATTTTAATGCTTCTTCTTTGCTTATTGTTTTTACACTTGTTACGGCATTTACTTCATCGATAATACCTTCATCATGCGGTTCAATAACTTGTGCACCGTCATTCCAATAAGCTTTATAGCCATTGTACTGTGGCGGATTATGAGAAGCTGTAACAACAACTCCTGTATCACATTTTAATTTTCTAATTGCATAGGAAAGTTCTGGAGTGGGGCGAAGACTTGTAAAAAGATATGTCTTAAAACCATTTGCAGCAAAAATTAATGCAGTTGCTTCCGCGAAAACATCAGAATAACGTCGAGAGTCATATGCAACAACAGCAGCGAGTTCTCCTTTTTTAGCTTTTTCAGGAAATGTTTTGATAAAATAATTTGCAAGACCTTGAGTCGCGCTATTAATAACAAAAGTGTTTATTCGGTTTGTACCGCCACCTATTATGCCACGAAGTCCGCCTGTTCCAAATTCAAGATTGCGATAAAAACGGTCTTCCAGTTCTATAAAATCTTCTTTTGCAATTAAATCTTCTACTTCTTTTGCAAAAGAAGCATCTTTTTCATCTTTTATGTATGATTTTGCTCGTTCAAGAATTTTGTTTTTGTCCATAAAATCAGAATCTCCTTTTGGTACATCTTGCAATTATAATTTGTATTTATTTACTATAACACAAAAATCATTTTTTAGACTAGGGGATTTTTCGAGATTAAAATAACGATTATTAACGAGACTTTTGTCATTTTCGGCAAGTTGCTCTTTTCCGTTTTAGTCAAAATTTAGTTTATAATTTCTATTCTCAGATAAAAATACTTATGCTATAATTCAGCTATGAAAAAAAAGTCAAATATAAAAGTGGATGAAAGTAAAAAAATAGAATTTATTTCGTCTAATAACGAAATGAAAAGCAACATTTCTGTTTTTAAACTTAATTTGTTTGCTGTGTGTTTTTTTCCGGTTTTGATTTTAGGAAAATATTTAAATTATTATACAGGAACAAGTTATAAGCGATTTTTCGCTTATTTTATTTTTGCTTTATTTTGTCTGTTAATTGAATTTTTAGCTATAAAATTTTATAACGAAAAACCTGCAACTAAATACATTTGTCTTTTTATCTCACAGATTTTTATAACAACACTTTCGCTTGATGTGGGTTTAGAAATATATATTTCTTACGTTATAGTACCTCTTGTAAGTTTATTATATTTTAATCCAAAATTTTCAAAACAAATTGCTTCTTTTAGTTATATATGTATGGTTGTTTCAATAATTGTTAGGGCATTTACTTATAATCCTTATTATTATCAGCTTATTTCCAAAAAGCAATGGATTTTAGCTTACGTAACGGGGCTTTCGCTTGAATATTTTGCAAATATTTTTATGGTAAATAAAATTGCAAAACATTCACTATTATTTATTGAAGATAAAAAAAGACAAAACAAAAATCTACTTAGTATTCAAAAACAAATTGTCAATGCTTTTTCAAATCTTATTGAAACAAAAGATATTACAACAGGCAAGCACATTAGGAGAACTAGCGAATATGTTGCTGTTATTTGTCGAAGCTTAAAATCACTTGGATATTATAAAGAAAAGCTTGATAGACATACTATTGAGCTTATTGTTTTAGCAGCACCTTTGCATGATTTAGGAAAAGTTAACATTCCAGATTCAATTTTATGCAAAACAGGACGTCTTACGCGTGAAGAACATGAAATTATTCAAAATCATCCTATTGAGGGAATGTGTCTTATAACTGAAAATATGTCATTTATTGAAAATTCTGAATATATTCAAATTGCAAGATATATGGCACTTTTTCATCATGAACATTGGGATGGAACCGGCTATCCTTTTAGGCTCGTTGGAGAGGAGATTCCACTTGTGGCACGAATTATGGCAGCGGCAGATATTCTTGATGCACTTTTAAGTGAACGACCGTATAAACGAGCTTATTCGCTTGAAGAATCTTTTAAATTTATTTCAACTTTAAATGGAAATTGTCTTGAGCCTGCAATTGTTGAAGCAATTCTTGCAGCGCAATCTGAAATTTCAGAAATTTACAATTCATTTATTGATGTGAAAGATGAACTTCCAACAGTTGATGATGATAATTCAGTATGTTAAAAAATTTTCTTTTTAAGTGAACAACTTTTAAAAAGGCGAAAGTTTTTATCAAATATTCCGCATAAATAAATATTCGATGTTATTTTAAACATGGCTATTGTTTTAGCCGATAAGATTGTTAGGTTTTATCAATTTGGGTGGGTTTATGAACAAAAACAATCTTTTTAAACTATTTTTTTGTCTGTTTTTTGCTTTGTTTGGATATTGTGTTTTTGCGCAAAATGTTATTATTGAAGAAAAAGATTATGAAATCTTAGGACAAGCAATTGAAAATAACGATGTTGCAAAAATAAATGAAATTCTTGCAAAAGGTGTAAATTTAAAGCGAGAAACCGGCTGGGGGTTTAAGCCTTTAACTCGTGCAGCTCGTTACCATGCTTATGATGCTGCAAAAATTTTGATAAATTCCGGTGCTGAAATAAATGTAATAGACAATTATGAAGGGCTTTCTCCTTTAGGTTATGCTTGCAAATATAATGATATTGTTATGGCTGATTTGCTTTTGAATGCTAATGCGATTGTTTCGCTAAAAGACGAAAACGGTTCAACTGCATTTCATACTGCTGTTGAAAATGAAAATGTTGATATGGTGAAATTACTGCTTTCTTACGGTGCAGATATTAATGTAAAAAATGCAAAAGGAAAAACTCCGGTTGAAATTGCCGCTGATAAAGGCAATACGGAATTATTAACAATTTTTAAAAGTCCAATATCAATAAAAAAACGAGAAATTCAATCGAGTGTAAAACGTTCTGCACAAATAAGACGGAAAAGTTCTGCCGGATATATTTATGGAATAATTAAAAATCAAAGAAATGCGGCAGAAGTGCTTATTCCGTTTGGAAACGATGTCAATAAAAAAGATTCTGAAGGATATACTGTTCTTATGGTGGCTGCATCTCAAAATGATATGACTGCTGTTGAAATACTAGTAAAAGCCGGTGCAGATGTAAATGCAAAAAATAAAGAAGGCGAGAGTGCTTTGCTTTTTGCTGCAAATCGAAATTCATCTGCAATGGTAAAAATGCTTTTAAGTTATGGTGCAGATGTAAACATAAAAACAAACAAAGGGTTAACGCCTCTTATGTGTGCTTCATCAAAAGATTATCTTGAAGTACAAAAAACATTATTATCTAACGGTGCAAAAGTTGAAGAGTTAGATTATCAAAATAAAAATGCGCTGTTTTATGCAGCAAATTCAGAAAATATAGCGTCTGTAAGACTTCTTCTTGAAAATGGTGCAAATGCCTTTTCAAAAGACATATTTGGAAACACACCAATATCTTGGGCAAAAAAACGCGGCTTTGCAAGAATTGCATCATTGCTGATGCAATAATGAAGTCCCAATGAGTTATTGTGTTTCAATAAGATATATACTAACGGTGGGTTTTCATAAATTCAGTGAAATCTTCGATATTCATTGGTTTGGCGTAATAAAATCCCTGAATATAGTCGCAATTCAAAATTCTTAATAAATCTGACAGTTCTTTTGTTTCTACACCTTCCGCAAGCACAAGTGTATCGCCTGTTTCTTTCATCATCAATATATGATGCTTGACCATAAGACGCTTGTATTCATTTGTTTCGATTTCCGTAATGAGGCTTTTGTCAAATTTGATTTCAGAGTATTTATACTGCATAAGTCGCGCCGTATTTGAATAACCGTTTCCATAATCGTCAAGAGCAAGTTCTATTCCATGATTGTGAAACTCGTTCATTACTGAAACAAGTAGTTTTTCATTTTTTGCAATCATTGATTCTGTAATTTCAAACCTGAAAATATTATGCGGAAGTGAAAATGAATCAATGATTGAAGTTAGTTTTTCAACAATATTATCTTGCATACATTGTATAATCGAAATGTTTATATTTATTTTTTCAAGTCCTTGCTGTGTAATCTCGGTGTCTTTTATAAAACGACAGGTCTTTTTTAATACAATTTCTCCGATTTTTACAATGTCGCCGTTCAATTCTGCTTGCGGAATAAATTTTTCAGGTAGAATTAACTGACCGTTTTTATCTTTAAGCCTTACAAGTGCTTCACCTCTTGTAAATGTGTTTTTGTGCAAATCATAAATCGGCTGGATAAAAACCTCGAAATCTTCAGATTTAACAGCTTCTTTTACTCTGTTTTGAATATCTAAAGACTCAAGGTAGTCTTTTTCCATTTCAGCTGTTACTATAAGTTTTGTATCGTCTTTTATGTAGTTCTGGTTGAAAATGAAACGTAGCAAATTCAAAAATTCATCGATATTTTTATTGTCCGTCATTTTAAAGACGTGCATCTTTGTATAATCTTCGATTATAAAGAATTGCACCTTGAACGGATACTTTCTGTCGGGTGTTTCATTTTTATCGTTCAATGAAATTGATTTTATATAAGAATTTTCAAGCAATTTCAGTTTGTCATTCAGTTCGTCTTTTGTGTTGCAGTAATAAACATAGCTATCACTGAACAAAGCGTAATAAGAATTATCTTTGCAAAGCTTCATAATATAAAAACTGAAGTCACGAAGTATTTGGTTTATTTTTTCTATGCCGAATTGGTCAAAAAGTTCTTCAAGGTTTTGAATATGAATTATTAAGAAATAATGCTCTTTTGCGGTAAGCGTGGACAAATCATTGAATCTGTCAATAAAAGCTTCTACGTTGAAAATCTGTAATTTTGAATCTATGAAACGAGAAGGATTTCTTATTGAAAGATAAATCAAAAGAACTGAAATTGAAACTATAAAACCTGTTGCAAAAATAGTCGGAAATGCAGCCTGAAATAGATAGCTCATTATTGCAAGCGTTGTGTATGATAAACAAACTATGATTTGTGATTTTGTGAATTGTTCCCTTTTATGTAGAATAAAAAAGAAACCATAAATAGTGTAGAATGCCGCAACTACATAAAGCAAGTTCCACCATTCTCCGTGATGATAAGTTCCGTCCGGCAGAAAGTACATGATTTTTCGGTGAAACGGCGCAGTGATGATGAGCAGTAATTCAATGATTGACGGTGTAAAAAGAATCATAAGTTTCTTTTTTGTTCAGCGGCTTTCGTGTTGTCGTCATTGCAATAAGAAAAATGCAGTATACTGGAGCTTGTGTGTTTACGGCAAGGATATGAATTACAGCCAGAAAAGTGTTTA